>NZ_AP027055.1:2269908-2594181 GCF_027924905.1 Limnohabitans sp. INBF002 | reverse complement strand
AAAGCAAAGCTAAAAAGAGTGTGGATAAAAGTCTGCAAGGGGGCGAAAAGTTTGAGATAATCATTGGTTTCCCTGATCTCTCAGGGCTTAGCTTTTTGGAAAAATCATGAAACGCACTTACCAGCCTTCTAAAACCCGTCGCGCCCGTACCCATGGCTTCTTGGTCCGCATGAAAACACGCGGTGGCCGCGCTGTGATCAACGCACGTCGCGCTAAAGGTCGCAAGCGTCTGGCTGTCTAATTTTTGACCGCTGAACAGGCCCGCGACCCAAGCGCCGTGGAACGTCTGAAACAGTGGTCAGAATTTCAGGCCGTCATGTCGGCAGGTTCTGTTGCACGTACGCCGCACTTTGTGCTGCACCAGTGGCAACCGTCTGCCAAAGCCTCTACAGGGTCTGGGTTTGAAGAAGCCCCGACCCTGTTTGTCGATGGCGTCTTGATGATGGGTGCGTTGACGCCCAAGCGTTGGGCTAAGCGCGCGGTCACGCGCAATTTAATTCGACGTCAAATTCATGCGGTTTCGCGTGACTTTGAAAAAGGCTTGATGCCCACCGCCTATGTGGTTCGGTTACGCGCAACATTTAACGCACAAAAGTTTGTCAGCGCGTCTTCGGATGCACTCAAGCAAACGGTGCGTGAAGAGCTCAAACAATTGTTTGGCAGAGTGAGTACACCATGATGCAGTCATTTTTAATGGCGTTGGTGCGTGGGTACCGCTTGTTCCTCAGCCCGTGGTTGGGGTCCTCGTGCCGATTTGAACCGACGTGCTCTGTGTATTCGTTGCAAGCTTTAGAAGTTCATGGTGCCGCGCGTGGCAGCTACCTGACATTGCGTCGCTTAGCGCGTTGCCATCCTTGGTGTGTGGGTGGACATGACCCCGTACCTCCCGCTTTGTTTACCTCTTTGACCTCTTCCAACTCCGGAAAGAAAACTTCATGAATGACATTCGCCGCACCATTTTGTGGGTGATCTTTGGCTTCTCCATGGTCCTTCTGTGGGACCAATGGCAAGTTCACAACGGTCACAAAGCCACATTTTTCCCAACACCTGCGCAGCAAGCGCAAGTGGCAGCAGCTTCGGCTGCCGCACCGCAAGCGGCGGGCGTACCAGCGGCTGTTGTGCCGCAAGGTACGGTGGCTGTGCCAGTGGTTGAAACACGCGCTGCCAGCAAAGAGTTGGTTCAAGTTGAAACCGATTTGTTCAAACTCAGCTTCGACACCGAAGGCGGCACGTTGGTCCGTGCCGAGTTGCTCAAGCATGAAGACGAGCAAAAGCCGGGTCACAAAATTGTGTTGTTGGACGACAGCAAAGACCGCATCTACACCGCACAAACGGGTCTGATTGCCAGCACCCCAGGCGTTGCATTGCCCACACACAAGACCTTGATGACCGTTCGCCCAGGCGCTCGCCAACTCAAAGACCGTGACAACGAGTTGTCCATCACGTTTGAGTCGGCCGCACAAGGCGGCGTGAAGTTGGTCAAGACCTACACCGTCAAGCGTGGCGCGTACGACATGGCTGTGAAACACGACATCGTGAACACGGGCACTCAAGACGTGGCACCGCAGTTGTATTTCCAATTGGTCCGCGATGGCAACAAGCCTGCAGGCGAGTCCTCGTTTTATTCCACCTTCACGGGCCCTGCGATTTACACAGAAGCCAAGAAGTACCAAAAGGTGGAGTTTGCCGACATCAAAAAGAAAAAAGTAGATGTTGAAAAACAAGCCAGCACCGGCTATATCGCCATGGTGCAGCATTACTTCGCGAGCGCATGGATCTTGCCTGATGGCATGAACCGTGACATCTCTATCGACGCGGTCGACATTGGTTCAACCATGGCCGATTGCTGCTACCGCGTGACGTTGATTGCGCCTTTGGAAGCGATCAAGCCAGGTCAAACCAAGAGCGTGGCCGCCACGTTCTATGCCGGCCCACAAGAAGAGAAAAAACTCGAAGCGCTCTACCCTGGCTTGGAGTTGGTCAAGGACTACGGTTGGTTGACCATTTTGGCCAAGCCTTTGTTCTGGTTGCTGCATCAGCTCAACAACATCTTGGGTAACTGGGGCTGGTCGATTGTCAGCTTGGTGGTTTTGCTCAAAGCGGCCTTCTACTGGTTGAACGCTCATGCGTACCAAAGCATGGCCAAGATGAAAGCCATCAATCCAAAAATCATGGAAATGCGCGAGCGTCTCAAAGACAACCCGCAACAAATGCAAGTGGAGATGATGAAGATTTACCGCGAAGAGAAGGTCAACCCCATGGGTGGTTGCGTTCCTATCGCGTTGCAAATCCCCGTGTTCATTGCTTTGTACTGGGTGTTGTTGTCGACCGTTGAAATTCGCAACGCACCTTGGGTGGGTTGGATTCACGACTTGTCGGCACCAGACCCTTATTTCATCTTGCCACTGTTCATGACATTGACAACGTTGCTGCAAACTGCATTGAACCCCGCACCACCAGACCCCATGCAAGCCAAGATGATGTGGATCATGCCGCTGGCTTTCAGCGTGATGTTCTTCTTCTTCCCTGCAGGCTTGGTCTTGTATTGGATCACCAACAACGTGTTGTCGATTGCACAGCAATGGCTCATCAACATTCGCATGGGCGTGCCACCGCAATTCAACTTGCCTAAGTTCTAACGTAGAAACTTGGTCAATCAAAAACCCGCCTCCTTCATCGGTTGGCGGGTTTTTTTCTGGACAATCTAGCCATGCTTGCTCAACACGACGCCCCCATCATCGCCATCGCCACCGCACCCGGTCGAGGGGCCGTGGGCATTGTGCGCGTGAGCGGCAAAAACCTCGGCGCTTTGATTCTGGCTTTGTGTGGTCGCGGACTCAAACCGCGTGAGGCCACCTACATGCCGTTGCCAGATGAAACCGGCGCGCCCATAGACCATGTGCTGGCCTTGCATTTTCCAGGCCCGAACAGTTACACCGGCGAAGACGTGTTGGAGCTGCAAGCACATGGTGGCCCAGTGGTGCTGCAACTTATCCTGGCGCGTTGCCTGCGCGTCGCGGCTTCGTTGAACGAACACGGCAAGCCTTTGCTTGGGGGCTTGCGCTTGGCGCAGCCCGGTGAATTTACCCAGCGTGCATTTTTGAACCACAAGCTCGATTTGGCCCAAGCCGAAGCGGTGGCCGATTTAATTGATGCCAGCACCGAAGCGGCAGCGCGCGGTGCCAGCCGTTCGTTAGCGGGGGCGTTCTCCAACGAAATTCATCAGTTACGTGATGCGCTCATCCACTTGCGCATGTTGGTTGAAGCCACGTTGGATTTTCCAGAAGAAGACATCGACTTTTTGAAGCAAGCCGACGCGCAAGGCCAGCTCAACCGCTTGCAACACAACCTTGCGCGTGTGATGGCGCAAACCAAACAAGGTGCGCTGTTGCGCGAAGGCATTCGCGTGGTCATTGCGGGCCAGCCCAACGCTGGCAAAAGCTCGTTGCTCAACGCCTTGGCGGGCGCAGAGTTGGCCATCGTCACGCCGATTGCGGGCACCACCCGAGACGTGGTGCAGCAAACCATTCAAATTGATGGCGTACCTTTGCATGTGGTGGACACCGCCGGTTTGCGTGAGCACCCCGATGTGGACGAGGTCGAGCGCATTGGCATTGCCCGCGCATGGGACCAAATTGGCAAAGCCGATGCCGTGCTCTTTTTGCACGATCTGACGCGCAAAGACGATGCGGCTTATGCCGCAGCCGATCTGCAAATCGAACAAACATTGCAAGGCAAACTAGACGCCCATGTGCCGGTCTTGCACTTATGGAACAAAGCCGATGCGAAAAGCATGGCTGCAACGCTGCCAAGCCAAGCAGGCACCGCTGATAGCCAGCAACAAGCCACACACCTCACCCTGTCGGCCAAGACAGGCGACGGCCTGCCCGCGCTGCGCCAACAACTGCTGCATCTGGTGGGTTGGCAAGGGGGCGGTGCCGAAGGCATGTTCATGGCCCGTGAGCGCCACGTACAAGCCCTGCACGAGGTGGACGAACACCTCATGTTGGCCAATGCCAGTCTCCAGGCCCAAGTGCCCGCACTGGACTTGTTGGCCGAAGAACTGCGCTTGAGCCAAAACGCACTCAACGCCATTACGGGTGAGTTCACTTCGGATGACTTATTGGGCGTGATCTTCTCTAGCTTCTGCATCGGCAAATAAGTCCACCCCACCGATAAAATGTGCGCATGACCCAAACCCATGCTCACGTCGCCAGCCCTGCTGCGCAGGTGGACGACCAGCGCATTTTGCAGCTGGCCCATGACACCCTCACCATCGAGGCAGACGCTGTGCGGCACTTGCGCGAAGGCTTGTCGCCCTCATTCGTGCAAGCCGTGCGTGCAATCCTCAAAGTCACAGGCCGCGTGGTCGTGATGGGCATGGGCAAAAGCGGCCATGTGGGTCGCAAGATCACCGCGACCTTGGCCTCCACAGGCACTGCCGCAATGTTTGTGCATCCCGCCGAAGCCAGCCATGGCGATCTCGGCATGGTCAAAGATTCGGATTTGGTGATTGCCATTTCCAACAGCGGTGAAAGCGATGAACTCGCTGCCATCCTGCCTGTGCTCAAACGTCAAGGCGTTCCTCTGGTGGCGCTCACCGGCGGCGCTCAGTCCACGCTTGCCAGCCATGCGGACATCGTGCTCAACACAGGCGTGCTCAAAGAAGCCTGTCCACTCAACTTGGCACCCACCGCCAGCACCACCGCACAAATGGCCATGGGCGACGCCTTGGCCGTTGCGCTGCTGGATGCGCGTGGTTTCAAGGCCGAAGACTTTGCCCGTTCACACCCCGGCGGCGCCTTGGGCCGCCGTTTGCTCACGCATGTGAGCGATGTGATGCGCAGCGGTGACGCCGTGCCAGGCGTGTTGCCCACAGCGACCTTCAGTGACTTGATGCGCGAGATGAGTGCCAAAGGTTTGGGCGCATCGGCCATCGTGGACGCGAACAAAAAAGTGTTGGGCATCTTCACCGATGGGGACTTGCGCCGCTTGATTGAAACAGGCACCGACATGCGTCAACTCACCGCGCAGCAAGTCATGCACGCCAACCCACGCACGGTGCGTTCAGGGGCATTGGCTGCTGAAGCCGCTGAGTTGATGGAGCTGCACCGCATCACCAGCGTTTTGGTGGTGGACGAAAAAGGCACCCTGTGCGGCGCGATCAACACCAACGACCTGATGCGCGCGAAAGTCATTTGATGAATACCTTTACCCCTGCGTTGAATTTTGAACCCGCGCTGCTGTTGCGCGCACAAGGCATACGCGTTGCATTTTTTGACGTGGATGGCGTGCTCACCGACGGTGGTTTGCTGTTTACCGAGAGCGGCGAAACCATCAAGCGCTTTTCTACCCTGGATGGCCATGGTTTGAAGATGCTGCAAAAAGTGGGCATCACACCCGCAGTCATCACGGGTCGCGACAGTGCGCCTTTGCGTGCGCGCCTCAAGGCCTTGGGCATCACGCACGTGCGTTATGGCACTGAAGATAAAGCGCCCGCCGCGCAAGAAATCTTGAACGAGCTGGGCCTGGATTGGTCACAAGCCGCACACATGGGCGATGACTGGCCCGACTTGGCTGTCATGACACGCGCGGCCTTTGCTTGCGCCCCCAGCAACGCACACATCGAAGCGAAAGCAGTTGCGCACTATGTGACGCAACGCGAAGGCGGGCACGGTGCTGCGCGCGAGTTTTGCGACTTGTTGCTGGTGGCCAGTGGCCGTTACGCCGAGTTGCTAAGAGGTTATCTCGCATGAGCACGGCTGCCCCTGTGTCGTTGGTGCTGCGCGTCCGCCGTGTGTGGGACCGCTTGGCGGTGTATCTACCGCTGTTGCTCATGGGCGTGATGGCCATGACCACCTATTGGCTGGTGCGCAACACGCCCACCATGGGTGAGCCAGAGCTCGAAGCCGCACCGCGCCATGTCCCAGACTATTTCATGCGAGATTTTTCAGTCAAGGTGTTTGGCGAAAACGGCAAACTCAAAAGCGAAATGATGGGTATTGAAGGTCGTCACTACCCCGATACCGATACCTTAGAAATCGACCAGCCACGCATTCGCATCGTGGGTGCCGAAGGCCGCATCACCACCGCCGTGGCTGCGCGTGGCCTCATCAATGCGGATGGTTCGGAGGCGCAGTTGTTTGACAAAGCGGTGGTCGTTCGTGAAGCCAGCACCGACGCCCAAGGTGTGGTGACGCCGCGCAGCGAATTGCAAAGTGATTTCTTGCACTTGTTTGCCAATACCGAACAAGTCCGTTCGCACTTGCCAGTTGTTTTGGTCCGTGGCGCAGGCGATCGATTTACAGCAGATGGCATGGACTACGACAATTTAGATCGTTTGATGCAGCTCACTGGGCGTGTGCGCGGCACATTGCAGCCGCCCAAAGAAAAAAAATAAGCGCATTCAAGCGCCCATGAAAAAAGGCTCCCGAGGGAGCCTTTTGATTTGCAGTGAAGCAGATCGATTAGTAGCTGCTGCCACCACCGAAACCGCCGCGACCACCACCGCCGCCTTCACGACGACCGCCGCCAGCACCGCCGCCGCCGTAGGGGCTACGGAAACCGCCGCCACCGCCGCCGCCTTCACGACCGCCACCACCGTAGCCGCCGCCGCCACCACCGAAACCGCCGGTGCGGGGAGGACGTGGCTCCATTGGGCGAGCTTCGTTCACCACGAGGCTACGACCACCCAAAGGTGCGCCGTTCATGCCTTCGACGGCTGCCAAAGCTTCGGCATCGCTGCCCATCTCGACGAAACCAAAACCTTTAGAGCGACCAGTGTCGCGCTCCATCATGACTTTGGCGCTAGTCACAGAACCGAACTGTCCGAAAGACTGCTCAAGATCGCTGTCGCGTACCGAATACGGCAAATTGCCGACGTACAGTTTATTGCCCATGAAAGGGACTCCTTAAAACACAAAAACAAAGCGATGGAGTCCCGAACCGAAACTGACCGATCACCAAATACAACCTTGCCCATGACGAGCATTTACAAGGTTGCGACCATTATGGAGCACAAGTTACCTAAATAACCAAGCGTTTACCTGTATTTAACAGGATTCATACCCGAAAAACGACAAATCGTGCCGCCTTACCAGCTGGCTTCTCGATCTGGAGACGCTGTGATCTTGTGAATCGTCAAGTCCGCGCCTTCGAATTCTTCCTCTTGGCTCAAGCGCAAACCGAGCGTCATCTTCAGCACGCCGTACACCACAAAACCACTGATCAATGCCCACACCACACCGAGCGCTGTGCCCGCCAACTGCGCCGTGAGATTGACGCCGCCCAAACCACCGAGCGCTTGCGTGCCAAAAACGCCAGCTGCAATACCGCCCCATGTGCCGCACAAGCCATGCAAAGGCCACACACCCAACACATCGTCAATGCGCCACTTGTTTTGGGTGAGCGTGAACATCACCACAAAAATGCCACCTGCCACAGCGCCCACCACCAAGGCGCCCATGGGGTGCATCAAATCAGAGCCCGCACACACTGCGACCAAACCCGCCAAGGGGCCGTTGTGCACAAAGCCTGGGTCGTTCTTGCCCGCAATCAGCGCCACCAACGTGCCGCCCACCATCGCCATCAATGAGTTGACCGCCACAAGGCCCGAAATTTTGTCGAGGGTTTGTGCGCTCATCACGTTGAAGCCAAACCAGCCCACGATCAAAATCCATGCGCCCAAAGCGAGGAATGGAATGCTCGAAGGGGGATGTGCAGAAATTGCACCGTCTTTGCGGTAGCGGTTGCTACGCGCACCGAGCAACAACACGGCGGGCAAAGCAATCCAGCCGCCTACGGCGTGAACCACCACGGAACCCGCAAAATCGTGGAACTCATCACCGGTCAATGCTTTGAGCCACGCTTGAAACCCGAAATGCTGGTTCCAAGCAATGCCCTCGAAGAAGGGATACACAAAACCAACAATGACTGCTGTGGCAATCAGTTGTGGCCAAAACTTGGCGCGTTCCGCAATACCGCCCGAGATGATGGCGGGAATGGCCGCCGCAAATGTCAGCAGGAAGAAGAACTTCACCAGCTCGTAGCCGTTTTTGTCGGCCAACGACTCAGCGCCGATCATGAAGCTTGCGCCATAAGCCACGCCGTAACCCACCACAAAGTAGGCAATGGTGGAGACACAGAAGTCCACCAAAATTTTCACCAGCGCATTCACCTGGTTTTTGCGGCGAACTGTGCCCAGTTCTAAAAATGCGAAGCCTGCATGCATGGCAAGCACCATGATGGCCCCGAGCAGAATGAACAAAGCATCTGCGCCCTGTTTGTGTGCGTCCATAAATCTATCCTTGGAAGGTTTGTCTTGTTTTGGTGCGTTTTTGCACCTATTTTTTCATTTGCACCGGATGTAAGCAAAAAATGCACCAAATGGTGCGAGTGATTTGAAAAACGACGCGCGGTACGATTGCCATATGGAAGCATTTTTGATCTCAACGGGCATCGTCGCCCTCGCCGAAATGGGCGATAAGACGCAACTTTTGTCACTGGTACTCGCGGCACGTTTTCGCAAGCCTTGGCCCATCGTGTGGGGCATCTTGGTGGCCACGCTGGCCAACCACGCTTTGGCTGGTGGGTTGGGCGCATGGGTGACCAGTCTCATGGGCCCCAACGTGTTGCGTTGGGTGTTGGGCGTGTCGTTCTTGGCCATGGCTGCGTGGATGTTGGTGCCCGACAAGTTGGACGACGATGACGCCGATGTGCAGCCTAAGTTTGGCGTGTTTGGCACCACGGTCATTGCCTTCTTCTTGGCCGAGATGGGCGACAAAACACAAATTGCCACCGTGATGTTGGCCGCTGAATATCAGTCGTGGTTGTGGGTGGTGGCGGGCACGACGCTGGGCATGATGCTGGCCAACGCGCCGGTGGTGTGGTTTGGCGAGCGCATCACGCGACTCGTGCCGCTCACCTGGGTCCACCGCATCAGCGCGGCGGTGTTTGTGGTGTTGGGTCTGCTGGTGTTGTTTGGCACAGAAGCGCCAGAGACGCACGGCAAGCCACACGGTGCTGCCGAACAAGTCGCGGTACCCAGTGAGCCTGCTTCTGCTGTGACAGCGCCAGCCGCATTCAGCGCGCAATAAAAAACGCCAGTGCTTTTTGAGCACCGACGTTGTTTGAAACACTCGGCACGCAAGGTGCCGGTGTGGCTTATTTGGCGATCACGCGCACCATCTCCAAACACTTGTTGGAGTAGCCCCATTCGTTGTCGTACCAGCTGACGATCTTGATGAACGTGCCGTCCAATGCCAAGCCTGCGTCCGCGTCAAACACCGAGGTGCAGGTCTCGCCGCGGAAGTCGGTGGAGACCACTTTTTCTTCGGTGTAACCCAACACGCCTTTCAAAGCGCCAAGGCTTTGGGCCTTCATTTCCGCACAAATTTCTTTGTAGGTGGCTTCGCTGTTCAGCTCAACGGTCAAGTCGACGACCGACACGTCCGACGTCGGCACGCGAAATGACATGCCCGTCAGCTTGCCTTTGACGGCAGGAATCACCACGCCCACCGCTTTGGCTGCACCCGTGCTGGAGGGAATGATGTTTTCCAAAATACCGCGGCCACCGCGCCAGTCTTTGTTGCTCGGGCCGTCCACCGTTTTTTGCGTGGCGGTGGTGGCGTGCACCGTGGTCATCAGGCCGCGCTTGATGCCCCATTTGTCGTTCAACACTTTGGCCACAGGGGCCAAGCAGTTGGTGGTGCAGGACGCGTTGGAGATGATGGGCTGGCCCGCGTAAGTCGTGTGGTTCACGCCATACACAAACATGGGTGTGTCGTCTTTGGAGGGGGCTGACAGCAGCACCTTCTTCGCGCCTGCGGCCAAGTGTTTTTCGGCGGTGGCTTGGTCTAGGAAAAGACCGGTGGCTTCGACCACCACGTCGGCGCCAATCTCATTCCACTTCAATGCGGCGGGGTCGCGCTCTTGGGTGAGGCGAATCTTTTTGCCGTTGACGATCAAGTGGCCGTTGTCCACCGACACCTCGCCTTGGAAGCGGCCGTGTACGCTGTCGAACTTGAGCATGTAGGCCAAGTAGTCGGGCTCTAGCAAGTCGTTGATGCCGACAACTTCGATGTCGTGAAAGTTTTGAATGGCGGCGCGAAATACCATGCGTCCGATGCGGCCAAAGCCGTTGATGCCGATTTTGATGGTCATGTCAGTCTCCTTAGATGGTTCAATTCTATGAAACTTTGTTACATGATTTCAAGATAATTTATGTATTTTTTTTACCTAACGAAAGCAGCAGGCAAAGAAAAAGCGCCCGAAGGCGCTTTTGTATCGCAAGGCTTGGAAGTCTTACTTCTTCTTCGCCACCACGCGAACCATTTCCAAGCACTGCTTGGCATAGCCCCATTCGTTGTCGTACCAAGCGACGATCTTGACGAAGTTCTTGTCCAGCGCGATACCGGCGGTGGCATCAAACACCGAAGCACATGGCTCACCACGGAAGTCGGTGGACACCACTTTTTCGTCGGTGTAGCCCAACACGCCTTTGAGCGCGCCTTCGCTTTGCGCTTTCATTTCAGCGCAGATTTCAGCGTAGCTGGCTTCGTTGGTCAGCTCAACGGTCAAGTCGACCACGGACACGTCAGAGGTCGGCACGCGGAAGGCCATGCCAGTGATCTTGCCTTTGATTTCTGGAATCACCACGCCCACGGCTTTGGCTGCGCCTGTGCTGGACGGGATGATGTTTTCCAAAATACCGCGACCGCCGCGCCAGTCTTTGCGTGACGAGCTGTCCACGGTGGCTTGGCTGGCTGTGGCAGCGTGCACGGTGGTCATCAAACCGCGCTTGATGCCCCATTTGTCGTTCAACACTTTGACCACGGGGGCCAAGCAGTTGGTGGTGCAAGAGGCGTTGGACACGATGGCCTCGCCCGCGTATTTCTTGTGGTTCACGCCGTAGACGAACATGGGGATGCTGTCTTTAGACGGGGCGGAAATGACCACCTTCTTTGCGCCTGCTGCGATGTGCATTTGGCTGGTGGGTTCGGTCAAGTAGTGGCCGGTGCATTCGAGCACGGTGTGAACGCCCATCTCGCCCCACTGCAGGTTGTGTGCATCGCGCTCATGTGAGAGCTTGATTTTTTTGCCGTTGACGATCAGCGCGTCGTCAGTGTGCTCCACCGTGCCATCAAAGCGGCCGTGCACGCTGTCGTACTTGAGCATGTAAGCCAAGTAGTCGGCGGGTTTGGGGTCGTTGATGCCGACGATTTGGATGTCGGTGTAGCCATGCTTGAGCGCAGCGCGCAAAGCCAGGCGACCGATACGGCCGAAACCGTTGATACCTAATTTGATGGTCATGTGGAGCCTTGAGGAGGAAGTTAAAAACCTAGGTGGCTCAAGCCTGCTTTTGCAGCGCGGCTTGAACGGTGTCGGCCACGTTTTCTGGCGTGAAACCGAAGTGTTTGAACAAAACAGGCGCAGGGGCTGATTCGCCGTAGGTGTCGATGCCGACCACGGCCGACACGCCATATTTCCACCAGCCATCGGTCGAGCCCATTTCCACCGCAATGCGGGGCACGCCTGCTGGCAACACGGCAGCTTTGTAAGCCACGCTTTGGCGGTCAAAAGTAGTGGTGCTGGGTACAGACACCACGCGCACGGCAATCTTGCGCTCGGCCAACAAAGCTTGCGCTTTCATGGCCAGTTGCACTTCAGAGCCGGTGGCCAAGATGACGGCTTGCGCCTTTTTCTTGATGCCGACTTCGCTTGGCTCGGCCAGCACGTAAGCGCCTTTGTTGATGGCGTCCAAGCCCGAAATGTCGCCAGCGGCTTCGGTGGCTTTGGTGGCCACCACGTCGCCCTTGGGCAAGTAAGGCAGGTTTTGGCGGCTCAGCAACAACGCGGTGGGCTTATTTTTGTTTTGCAAAGCCACAGCCCAAGCCACAGCAGTTTCAGCTGTGTCCGCAGGACGCCACACGTCGAGGTTAGGAATCAAACGCAGCGAGGCAGCGTGTTCGATGGACTGGTGGGTAGGGCCGTCTTCGCCCAAACCGATGGAGTCGTGGGTGAACACATGGATGATGCGTTGCTTCATCAGCGCGGCCATGCGGATGGCGTTGCGAGAGTAGTCGCTGAACGTCAAGAACGTGCCGCCGTATGGGATGAAGCCACCGTGCAAAGCCACGCCGTTCATGATGGCGGCCATGCCAAATTCGCGCACGCCGTAGTTGATGTGGCGGCCACCTTGGCCAGCTTCGTTCTTCACCACGTTCCCTGCCAAGTCAAAGCGCAGGTTGGGGGTGGATTTGGTGTTGGTCAGGTTGGAGCCGGTCAAGTCAGCGCTGCCACCCAAGAGTTCGGGCAAGGCGGCGGTGAAGGCTTCCAGGGCCAATTGGCTGGCCTTGCGGCTGGCCACTGTTTCGGCTTTGGTGTGGGCGCCGATGACGGTGTCGACCACGGTTTGTGCAAAGTTCTTGGGCAACTCGCCCGCCATGCGGCGCAGCAGTTCTTTGGCCAAGGCGGGGTGTGCAGCTTTGTAGGCGGCGAAAGCGGCTTTCCACTCGGCTTCTTGGGCCTTGCCTTTGGCAGCAGCGTTCCAGTCGGCGTACACCTCTTTGGGCATGTCGAACGGGGCGTGGTTCCAGCCGATGGCGGCGCGGGTCAAGGCGATTTCGTCGGCGCCCAAGGGTTCGCCGTGGGCTTTGGCCGTGTCAGCGCGGTTGGGGCTGCCTTTGCCGATGCTGGTTTTGCACACGATCAAGGTGGGCTTGGTCGTACTCAGCTTGGCGGTGGCAATCGCTTGGCTCACCACAGCAGCATCGTGGCCGTCGATGGGGCCGATGACTTGCCAGCCGTAGGCCTTGAAGCGCTCAGGCGTGTTGTCGGCAAACCAAGGGGCCACTTGGCCGTCGATGGAGATGCCGTTGTCGTCGTACAAGGCGATGAGTTTGTTCAGCTTCCAAGCGCCTGCGAGTGAGCACGCTTCGTGGCTGATGCCTTCCATCAAACAACCATCGCCCATGAAGGCGTAGGTGTGGTGGTCGACGATGTCGTGGCCTTCGCGGTTGAACTCAGACGCCAACAGCTTTTCAGCCAGCGCCATGCCCACCGCGTTGGTGATGCCTTGGCCCAAGGGGCCGGTGGTGGTTTCGACGCCAGGGGTCACGCCCACTTCGGGGTGGCCAGCGGTTTTGCTGTGCAATACGCGGAAGTTTTTCAACTCGTCCATCGGCAAGTCGTAGCCGGTGAGGTGCAACAGCGCGTAAATCAACATCGAGCCGTGGCCGTTGGACAGCACAAAGCGGTCGCGGTTCAACCACTGTGGGTTCTTGGGGTTGTGACGCAGGTGGTCGCCCCACAAAGCGACAGCCATGTCGGCCATGCCCATGGGCGCGCCGGGGTGTCCTGAGTTGGCTTGTTGTACAGCGTCCATTGCCAAGGCGCGAATTGCGCTGGCCATTTGTTGGGTGTTTGCCATGTCAGGCGGCTCCGATGGGGTGTGAGGGAAAACCACGATTTTAGCGAGCCTGCCTACCGCTGGCTGACCACGCGTGACAGATGTTTCATAAATACCCAGCGGCGGGGCTGGCTACACTGCGGCGTGATGACAAAACACCTCATTTCAGCCCCTTCAACTTCGCCTGTTGGCTCTGCGTCAGGCCTTGCCACGGGCCTACTTTTGGCAGCAGGCCGTGGTGAGCGCATGCGTCCCCTCACCGATGCCACGCCTAAGCCGCTACTGCCCGTGCGCGGCCAACCCCTGATGCAATGGGCCATGCAAGGCCTGCAGCGCGGCGGCGTAGAAAACTTGGTCATCAACACGGCTTGGCTGGGCGAGCAAATTCCTCAGCACTTTGGTGAGGTGTTTGAAAGCAACGGCCTTGCGCCCATGCACCTCCAATATTCGCAAGAAGGCGTGGACTTTGGCGGCGCATTGGAAACAGCAGGTGGCATTGCCCGTGCCTTGCCCCAGTTGGCAGATGTGTTTTGGGTGGCTGCGGGCGATGTGTTTGCCCCAGACTTTGTGTTTGCGCCTGAGGCCTATGCGCGCTTCACAGCCAGCCCCCAACTCGCTCACATTTGGCTGGTCCCCAACCCCGAACACAACCTAGGCGGCGACTTTGGTTTGTCTGCCGAGGGCTTGGCTTTGAATTTACCGAAGCTGGCGGTCGCAACAAGCGCTGATGCGCCTGTTATTGCCACTGCCGCAGCAGGCCAAGAGATGTCGCGCTACACCTTCAGCACCATCGCGCTTTACAAGCGTGCTTTCTTCGAAGCGGCTTGGTGTCCTATCCCCGCAGGAAATCCGGAAGGCGTGAAAGCCCCGCTGGCCGCCATGTTGCGTGCCGCCATGGACAATGGCGCGGTAAGTGCGTCGCTCTTCAGTGGCGCGTGGACCGATGTGGGCACGCCCGAGCGATTGGCAGCGTTGAACGCTGCATCTGTCAGCTGACACGTCAACATCACTTTAAAACTGAACGCGCCATGACCCAAGCCTCTGTTTCTCTTTACGCCGCTCGCCGCGCCCGCTTGGCTGCACAGTTGGGCGATGGTGGCGTGGCCATCATTCCCACGGCCCCCGAGCACGCGCGTAACCGCGACAGCGATTTCCCGTACCGCCACGACAGCTACTTTTATTACCTGACGGGCTTCACCGAACCCAACGCTTGGCTGGTGCTCGACGCCACGGGGCGCAGCACGCTGTTTTGCCAGCCCAAAGACTTGGAGCGCGAAATTTGGGACGGTTACCGTTTGGGGCCAAACGCCGCCGTGGCTGCACTGGGTGTGAGTGCCGCTGTGTCAGTGGCCGAGCTGGACAAACAGCTGCCTAAATTGCTGGAGAACCAACACACCGTTTGGTACCCGTTTGCCACGCACAAGGGGTTGGAAACCCGTGTGGATGGATGGCTCAACGCCGTGCGCGCCCGTGTGCGTTTTGGCGCGCAATGCCCTGCACAGCAGCGTGATGCTTGTGGCCCACTGGATGAGATGCGCCTCATCAAAGACGCGCATGAGCAAGACGTGATGCGCCGTGCAAGCGCTATCAGCGCGCGCGCCCATATCCTTGCCATGCAAACCAGCGCACGCATGTTGCGTGCGGGCCAAGACGTGCGCGAGTACCACCTAGACGCCGAGTTGCTGCATGAGTTCCGCATGCACGGCTCACAGTTTCCTGCCTACACCTCCATCGTGGCCGCGGGCGCCAATGCCTGCGTGTTGCACTACCGCGCCGATGCCGCGCCTGTGCGCGATGGCGAGTTGGTGTTGATTGATGCGGGTTGCGAGTTGGATGGCTATGCCTCCGACATCACGCGTACTTTTCCTGCGAACGGCAAGTTCACGGGCCCGCAGCGCGACCTCTACAACTTGGTGCTGGCCAGCCAAGACGCGGCAGTAGCGGCGACCAAAGCCGGTGCGCGTTTTGTGGACCCGCACGACGCGACGGTCAAAGTTCTGGCGCAAGGTTTGTTAGACCTCGGGCTGCTGAGCAAAACCAAGCACGGCACCGCGCAAGACGTGATTGAAAAGCGCGCGTATTTTCCGTTTTACATGCACCGCACCAGCCACTGGCTGGGCATGGATGTGCACGACTGCGGCAGCTATGTGGAGCCGTCTGAGTTGGGCCAAACCAGCGAGCGCAAAGACCCCTTGTCGGGCGAGACCATCGTCAACCGACCCAGCCGCATCTTGCGCGACGGTATGGTGCTCACCATAGAGCCTGGCCTGTATGTGCGACCTGCCGACGATGTGCCCGAGGCGTTTTGGAACATCGGCATTCGCATTGAGGACGATGCCATCGTGACAGCCGATGGCTGCGAGCTCATCACGCGTGGTGTGCCTGTGATTGCTTCGGAAATTGAAGCGTTGATGCGCGGTTAATTTCTTTGACGTACCGCCTCACATCCAAGCGGCGGCCAAAGCAAGTGACCGCTTAAGTTTGCTTTTGCGAATAAGTAAAAACCATTGCCACTTGTGTAAGCACATCCACGCATAAAGCGCCTTAGTCACAGGCCTAAAATGAAATCACAAGCCTAGGCGGTCGTGCTTTTGCAAAGCACGCCGCCTTTTGCATAACAAGGAGATTTCTATGGGTTCCAACCACTCTCACAACAGCGCCGAGGCACGTGCCGAACTGCGCCGCGCCGCGCTCGAATACCACGAGTTCCCCACCCCAGGCAAAGTGGCGATTCACGCCACCAAGCAGCTGGTCAACCAACACGATTTGGCCCTGGCCTATTCCCCTGGCGTGGCCGCACCTTGCGAAGAAATCGTCAAAGACCCGAACAACGCGTTCAAGTACACCAGCCGTGGCAACTTGGTGGCCGTGATCACCAACGGCACTGCCGTGTTGGGCTTGGGCGACATTGGCCCGCTGGCCTCTAAGCCGGTGATGGAGGGCAAGGGCGTTTTGTTCAAGAAGTTCGCCGGCATCGACGTGTTCGATTTGGAAATTGACGAGAAGAACCTCGACAAATTGGTCGACATCATTGCGGCCCTAGAGCCCACATTCGGCGGTATCAACCTCGAAGACATCAAGGCGCCTGACTGCTTCTACGTCGAGCGCAAGTTGCGTGAGCGCATGAAAATCCCAGTCTTCCACGACGACCAACACGGCACCGCCATCACCGTGGGCGCCGCCATTTTGAACGGCCTCAAAGTCGCGGGCAAAGACATCAAAACCGTCAAGCTCGTCACCTCAGGTGCGGGTGCTGCGGCTTTGGCTTGTTTGGGCTTGTTGCTCAAGATGGGCATGCCACGCAAAAACATTTACGTCACCGACTTGGCAGGCGTGGTCTACGAAGGCCGCACCGAGTTGATGGACGAAGACAAGATTCAGTTCGCCCAAAAAACCGATGCGCGCACTTTGAGCGACATCATCGAAGGCGCTGACGTGTTCTTGGGCTTGTCGGCTGGCGGCGTGTTGAAGCCAGAGATGGTCAAAAAGATGGCCTCAAACCCCATCATCATGGCCTTGGCCAACCCCAACCCCGAAATCACGCCTGAAGAAGTCAAAGCCGTGCGCGATGACGCCATCATCGCCACCGGTCGCAGCGACTATCACAACCAAGTGAACAACGTGCTGTGCTTCCCCTACATCTTCCGTGGTGCCTTGGATGCGGGTGCATCCACCATCACCGACGAGATGGAAATTGCCGCGGTGTACGCGATTGCCGAACTGGCGCAAGCCGAGCAAAGCGAAGTGGTGGCGGCGGCTTATGCGGGCGAGACCTTGGCCTTTGGCCCTGAGTACCTCATCCCCAAGCCCTTCGACCCACGCTTGATGATGAAGATTGCGCCTGCCGTGGCCAAAGCCGCTGCAGACAGTGGCGTCGCCACGCGCCCCATCAAAGACATGGAAGCCTACATTGAGAAGCTGCAAGGCTTTGTGTATGCCTCGGGCTCCATCATGAAGCCCATCTATGCCGCTGCCAAACGCGCCACCAAAAAGCGCGTGTGTTACGCCGAGGGCGAAGAAGAACGCGTGCTGCGCGCCGTGCAAATCGTGGTGGACGAGCGTTTGGCCAAGCCCACTTTGATTGGTCGCCCCTCCGTCATTGCCCAGCGCATTGAGAAATTCGGCTTGCGCCTGAAAGAAGGCGTGGACTATGACGTGGTCAACGTCGAGCAAGACCACCGCTACCGCGATTTCTGGCAAACCTATTACAAGATGACGGCTCGCAAAGGCGTGACCGAGCAGTTGGCCAAGATCGACATGCGTCGCCGTTTGTCGTTGATTGGCACCATGATGTTGCACAAAGGCGAGGTAGACGGCCTGATTTGCGGCACGTGGAGCACACCGCTGACTCATCTGAACTATGTGGACCAAGTGATTGGCCACCGCAAAGGCGTGAGCACCTACGCCGCCATGAACGGCTTGTTGTTGCCTGACCGCCAAGTGTTCTTGGTCGACACGCACATCAACTACGACCCCACCGCTGAGCAGTTGGCCGAAATCACGGTGATGGCCGCTGAAGAAATGCGTCGCTTTGGTATCCAGCCCAAGGCCGCTTTGTTGTCGCACTCCAACTTTGGCAGCAGCGATCAGCCCTCCGCCCTCAAAATGCGCGAAACCTTGGGCTTGGTCAAGAAAAAGGCGCCTTGGCTTGAAATTGATGGCGAGATGCACGGCGACGTGGCGCTGGACGGCCATGTCCGTCAGGCCCAAATGCCTGACAGCTCCTTGATTGGCGATGCCAACTTGCTGGTGTTGCCGAATCTGGACTCGGCCAACATTGCCTACAACCTGCTCAAGACAGCGGCTGGCGGCAACATTGCCATTGGCCCCGTGCTGTTGGGTGCTGCCAAGCCCGTGCATATCTTGACCGCGAGCACCACGGTGCGCCGCATCGTCAACATGACGGCCTTGACCGTGGCGGATGCCAGCGCGGTGCGTTAAGCGTTTTCCCTAGCCTAAATTAACCTTTTTAGGTTAAATAACCCTTCAAGGGCCCCCCAGTAATGGGAGGGCCCTTGCTTTTTTGTTTCAATTCGAAGACACTTGCGCTTCCAAATTTCGGGTTAACCCGAACACGAAACGAATACTTATGCCATTGCGTACCGTCAAAACAAATATTGTTCAGTCTATCCGTGCATTCCGCGTGCCTGATTTACAAGAAGCTGCCCAAGGTCTGGGCCACCACTTTTTGTATGTCAACTTGGCCCAAGCCCAAAGCAAACAAGACATCTTGGACATCATCTCCAAAGAGTTCAACTTGTCGGCTTCAGCCAGCAAGAACTTTGATTCTCTGTACGACGGCATGACCGATCCTCTGCACAAGTCTGGCCCACAGCCTGGCTTTATCTTGGTTTTGGAGCACATCCCTGCCCATGCCAAGTTTGACAAAGAAGCCCGCGAACAGCTGTTGGACATCTTCCGCGAAGCCGCAGACTACTGGTCTGACCGCAAAGTGGCGTTCCGCTGCTTCTACTCGTTCTCTGTGGCCCGTGCGCCTTCTGCTGAAAAAGTAGGCGTGTCGCCCGAAGGCATCGAGCTGTTGGAAGAAGGCGAAAAAATGCCAACCGACAAGTTGGTGGACGTGTCGCCCATGGCTTTGCGCATGAGCAGCCCCTTCAACGCAGGCTACTGGCAAACAGCGGCTTAATTGGCAGGCCGCCTTTCAGGCGGCACCAAAAACAAAACCCGTCGCAGGTGACTGCTGACGGGTTTTTTGTGGGCGCTTCGGTCTTTACAGACGCTGCACCAACGCCACATATTCGGCTACCGGCACTTCTTCCGCGCGGCGTTGCACATCAAAGTGCCCTGCAAAATTACGCGCTTCTAGCCAGCGGCCCAAGGTGTGGCGCAACAGTTTGCGGCGTTGGCTGAACGCCGTTTTCACCATTTCTTCCATCAGCTTGACGTTGATTTTGGGCGGCTCCGCCAAGGGCACCATACGCACCACAGCGCTGTCCACGCGCGGTGGCGGATCGAACGATTCAGGCGGCACAAACAACACGTTTTCCATGTCGTAACGCCATTGCAGCATCACACTCAGGCGGCTGTAGTCGCCGCTGCTGGGCGTGGCGACCATGCGGTCAATCACTTCTTTTTGCAGCATGAAGTGCTGGTCTTGCACCACGGCCACGTGTTCAAGCAGGTGGAACAGAATAGGCGACGAGATGTTGTACGGCAGGTTGCCCACCACGCGCAGTTTGGGCACCTTCAAATCAGCGGCCAGTTGGGTGAAGTCCACGCGCAGCACGTCGGACTCAATCACGTTCAGGTGCGGATGCTCGCGCAGGCGCACGGCCAAATCGCGGTCCAGCTCAATGACGTTGAGTTGACCCAAGCGCTCCACCAAGGGCTGCGTCAAGGCGGCCAGACCGGGGCCAATTTCGACCATGGGGTCGCCAGCTTGTGGGTTGATGGCATCCACGATGCCTTCAATGATGGCGCCGTCGGTTAAGAAGTGTTGGCCGAAGCGCTTGCGTGCAATGTGTTTCAAAGTGGGCTCTGTTTATTGCGGTGCGTCGCGGTATTCCACATAGGCGCGGCCACGCACTTCTTGTGCCCACAACTGGTAGGTCTCATCAAACTTTTTCTCGCGCAGGTTGTTGCGTGCCATGTCACGCAGCTCGCGTTCGCTGATGGGGGCTTCGCGGCGCTCCAGCACTTGAATCAGATGCACACCAAAGCGCGAGATGGTGGGGTCAGCCATTTGGCCGGGTTGCAGCTGGTTCATGACTTCTTCAAACTCAGGCACAAACATGCCCGGAGAGACCCAGCCCAAGTCGCCGCCTTCTGGGCCGCTGCCGTCTTGCGAGTGTTCACGGGCAAGTTTGGCAAAGTCGGCTTTACCCGTTTCGATTTGGCGTTTGTATTCAGCCAACTGCGCACGTGCCGTGGTTTGGCTGAGCTGGCCGCCTGGGCGCAGCAAGATGTGGCGGGGGTGGGTTTGTGTCACGGTGATCACACTGCTGGCACGTTTGGTGACCACCTTCAACACATGAAAGCCGGCACCTGAACGCACAAGCGTTGCATCGCCCACGTTCATATTTTTGATGGCATCCACAAACAGCGTTGGGTAACGGCTGGCAGCGCGCAAGCCCATTAAGCCGCCTTTGTCGCGCTCCGCACCATCAGAAAATTCTTTGGCAACACGCGCCAAGTCATCGCCGCGCTTGACGTGTGCCAATGCGGTTTGGGCTTTGGTTTGAAGCGCGGCCACTTCTGCGTCGCTGGCTTTTTCTGGAATGGCAACCAAGACGTGGCCAAGTTCAATGTCGGGGTTGGTGCCCACGCTGGCGTTTTGACGCTCGCGAATCGCTTGGTCAATCTCCACATCGCTGACACGAATTCGGCTGGGGACATTGCGCTCGGTCAGGCGCTGCAGGGTGAGTTGTTCAAGCAGGTTTTGACGCAAACGCGCCACGCTGGAGCCTTCGGCTTTTACTTTTTTATGCAGGGCATCTACGCTGAGTTGGCTTTGCGCAGCCAAGCGTTGCTCGGCTTGCGTCACCGCCTCGTCTTCTACAGTGACGCCGGCTTCTTTGGCGTGTTGCAACAAGGCTTTTTCAACAATCAAACGTTCTAAGGCGGCTTTGAGCAGGGCGTCACCTTGGGGCACGGGGCGACCCTGTTGCTTGAGCTGGTCGCGCAACTGCGGCGCGCGCAAGGCCACGTCGTGGTTGGTGATGGGCACCGAGTCGACGACGGCCACAATGAAGTCGCGACCATTGACGGCGCTTTGCGCTGCGACAGACACTGTCCACGCCATCAAGGCCCACACAAGGTAAGAACGGGGTTTTGAAAAGAACATGGTCATCGTCAATCGTAATTGCCAAAACGGCTAGGGTTCATGGTCGGTTGGCGCAGGGGTTGGTAACGCGGCACGTTGTTGCGCAGCGAGCCCAGTGCGTTTGTGCCCACGCGCGACAGGCCCACAAACTCAAGTTGGAACAAGATGCGTTGACGGGCCAACCCGTCGGTAATTTGTAAACGTTCAATCACGGTGCGGCTGAGCCAACAGCCCGCATCGTATTCGAAGCCGATGACGGACTCGACCGCCTTCTTATTCAGCATGTCGTAGTTCACACGTGCCACGCTGTACCAACGGCCTTCGCCCAAGCCGCGGCCTTGACCATCGTCGCCGTCTGCGCCGCCCCACAGGTCGTGCAACGGCCATTGCCAGCCCACGTCTAACTGTTTGGACACGGGGTTGGCGGATTCGTCGTTTTCGGTTCGCAAGGCGGCATTGATGACGCGGTATGAGCCGGGGTTGTAACGTCCACCGACCACCCGGCGCATGAAGTTGCTGGTTTTGGGGTTGTACTGCACGGTGGAGTCCAGCGCCCAAGCGCGCGACAGGTTCAGGGTTGCGCCGGCCAAGATGTCGCTGATACCCGCCTTGGCGGTTGGGTCATCTGGCAGCGTGACCAATTGCTCTTGCATGCGCAAGCGTTGGGCTACGCCAAAGCGTGCGCCTTCGGCGCCTGTTTCAGGATCAATGAAGCGTGACGTGGCACCCAAAGTGAGCAGCTTGCTGTCTGAAATGCGGTCATGCCCACCAAAGGCGTTCTCAGTGAAGATGCTGGCGAAGTTGAAGGCGTTGCTGCCCGAGTCGTAGTTCGGCAAGTAGTTTTGGTTGCGGTAAGGCGTGTGCACATAAAACACGCGAGGCTCCAAGGTTTGTATCCAGTTGCGGCTGAACAAACGCTTGTTGCGCTCAAAAGCCATCCCTGCATCTAAGCTGAAGGTTGGCACCGTCACGCTGGCGCTGGTTTGGCCTTGGTGGCCGTCATAAAACGAGGTGTTGGGCAGGCCACCATCAAACTGGTAGTTGCGGCCATGCAATTGCACTTTGGGTGTGACATAGCCATAAGGTGACACAAAGGGGCGGCTGAGCTGCACCCAAGACACGGCGCGATCGGCATTGGGGGCGCAGTTGTAAAACGACTTGCTGGTGCCGTTGGCAGCGGCGGCTGCACAGTCGATGTCTCGCACAGATGAAAAACGCGTCAAATCGCCGTCGACGCTGAAATCGAAGCCCCCCGCGACGTTGAATTTTTGTAGCCGCGCTGTGAGTTGCGGCAAACGATCAAACGGTGGCGTGATGCGGTTGTTCACGTTGGCCAAGTCTTGCAGCGTTTGCCATTTTTGAGCGCGTATGCCTGTGCTGACAAAACCGTCTGTCCAAGTGAGGCCGGCATCACTGGACAGCAAGCGTTGAATGCCGACGCCACTGCTGACCGAAAAGTCTTTCCAATAATCGTCGTCGCTCACGCGGTTGATGTTCAGGTTCATGCCCAGACCACCGCCTGCAAAGTAGGGGTTCAGCAGGCCCGTGTGCACGTAATTCATGCTCCAGCGGCGCGAATCGTTGCGAATCTGGTCTTTCTCCATGTAGTCAAAGCGCATGATGCCTTGGAACGGAGGTTGTGGTGCCGCGCTTTCCATGTAGCGGAACTCGGTGCCTAAGTTGATGCCGCGTTTGCTCCAGTACGTCGGGGTCAAGGTCATGTCGCGGTTGGGCGCCAGGTTCCAGTAGTACGGTTGGGTGTATTCCAAGCCGCCAATGTTGTCGATGCCAATGCTGGGCGGTAGCAGGCCCGATTTGCGTTCGTCGTTCAGCGGAAACTCAACCTCTGGCACCGGCAAGATGGGGACACCTTTGAAGCGAACCGATGCGCCTTCCACCAAACCCACATTGCGATCGCTGTCGATGGAAATCTTGTCGCCTTTGAAGAACCAGTCTGGCATCCAGCCTGGCCCAGGCTTGCGTTGACAGGTGGTGAAACTGGCGTTGTGCATGACCGTGTGGGCAGGGTCCACAAAATCAATGCGGTCGGCGTTGCCGTAGGCGTTGTTTTTTAACAGGCGGTAGTTGGGTTGCGTGAAGAACCCTTCGAACGCATCCAAATGCAGATCAAGCGCTGGACCTTGGTACACGTTGCCCGACTGGTTGATGTACACATGGCCACGCGCTTGGGCGAGGTCGTTCACCTGGTCGTAATCAATTTTGTCGGCTTTGAGCAAAAGCTCGCCGCGACGCAACACCACTTGGCCTTCGAGCACAGTTTGTTGGCTGGTTCGCTCATTGAGCGTGTCGCTCTGTAAAAAGGTGGGCAATTGCCGGCGTGTTTCAGGCGACAGAGCTTCTTGCAGCAAGCTGCTCGGCTTCAAAACCAGCGACGGCGCATCGGCCGTTTGTGCCTGCACGCTGGCGTGACCGGCGAACATGCCCATCACCAGCCACGACAGGGCGCGAATTTGGCGGTGAAAATCAGGCAACAGCATGAAAACGGGAAGACCTTCAATGAAGCGATCCCTTGAGCAGCGTGCCCGAAAAGTCGGGGCGCCGAGGACCGTTTGTAGAATTTAGATTATCCATGAGCACACCCTCTATTTCCCAGCCTTCGGGCACATCTCCCCACGCGCCAATCGAATGGGCCCAGCCCGAGCGCCAAGTGGCCTTTCACCAGTGGCTAGACGCCCAAGCCAGCGCCCACGGCGTGCTGCCCGCCACCGTGCGTGCCGCCTCGGCAGATGCCAGCTTTAGGCGCTATTTCCGTGTCGATACGGCCCATGGCTCGTGCATCGTCATGGACGCCCCGCCCGACAAAGAAAACTGCGAACCCTTTGTGCGCATTGCTCGCCTGATGCTGGACGCGGGCCTCTATGCCCCACGCATCTTGGCGTGGGACGAGCCACAGGGCTTCATGTTGCTGGACGACATTGGCTCACAAACCATGATGGACGTGATCAACCGTGACGACCCGCAAGCCAACCACGGCCTGTACATGCGCGCCGTTGATGCGCTGTTGACCTTGCAACAAAGCAGCCGCCCCGGCGTGTTGCCTGTTTATGACGAGGCCTTGTTGCAGCGCGAACTATCGCTGTTTCCCGATTGGTACCTCACCCAACACCGCAAGCTAGACATCGACAGCAGCCAGCGCCAGATGCTGGACAAAACTTTCCAAACCATCGTGCAACGCAACTTGGCCGCCCCCAGCGTGTACGTGCATCGCGATTTCATGCCGCGCAATTTGATGATGCCGCACGACTCCGCCGAACAACGTTTGGGCGTGCTCGACTTCCAAGACGCGGTTTATGGCCCCGTGACCTACGACATCGCCAGCCTCATGCGCGACGCGTTTTTGACCTGGGAAGAAGACGTGGTGTTGGACGTGACCATCCGCTACTGGGAACGCGCCCGCAAACTCGGCCTGATGGACTTTGACGGCTGGCACAACGACTTTGGTGCGTTTTACCGCGCCGTGGAGTGGATGGGTCTGCAACGTCACCTCAAAGTGGCTGGCATCTTTGCACGCCTCACTTTGCGCGATGGCAAACCCAAATATTTGGCCGACGCCCCGCGCTTCATCAACTACATCCGCACCACGGCCAGCCGTTACAGCGAGCTCACGCCCTTGCTGCGCCTAATCGACAAGATTGAAGGCACAGAGCCCGCCATCAGCTTGGCGTTCCCTCGACTCACGCCCGGCGGGCGGGGCTAACGATGGCCCGCTTTTACTGCCCCCTGCCCTTGGTGCCTGGCCAAGTGGTGGACTTGCCACCCACAGCCGCCCGCCATGTGCAGGTGCTGCGCATGCAGCCCGGTCACACGCTGACTTTGTTCAACGGCGAAGGTGGTGAATTCACCGCCGAAGTGCAACACATGGGCCGCAGCGATGTGCGCGTGGTCGTGGGCGAGCACCGCGCCGTGGAATGCGAAGCAGCGTGCCAAGTGCACCTCGCCGTGGGCATGCCCGCCAACGAGCGCATGGATTGGCTGGTGGAAAAAGCCACCGAGTTGGGCGTGCACCGCATCACCCCCTTGATGACTGAGCGCAGCGTGATTCGCCTGACGGGTGAACGCGCCGAAAAGAAACAAGCCCATTGGCAAGCGGTGGCCGCCAGCGCGAGCGAGCAATGCGGCCGCAACCGCGTGCCTGTCATCGACATGCCTGAGCGCTTAGACGCGTGGCTGGCACGTCAAACGACGCAGGCCGATGTGGTGCATGGGGTGTTGTCGTTACACGCGAGCACGCAGCCTTTGAATGCGTTGCGTGAAGGCGCAGCGACCAGCGCAAAGTCTTGGGTCTTGCTCAATGGCCCAGAAGGTGGCTTGACCGATGCAGAAGATGCGGCGGCTCGCGCCAAAGGCTTCACGGCCTTGAGCTTGGGCGAGCGCGTCTTGCGTGCCGAGACCGCGGCCTTAGGCGCTTTGGCCTTGCTCACCCTCGCATGACGCAACGCCTGTCTGACACGCAGCAAGGCTTTGCGTTGGCTTTGACCTCAGCGGTGCTGTGGGGCGTGTCGGGGGCTTGTGCGCAATACGTGTTTCAAAACAAAGGCCTCACCATTGGCTGGTTGGTGACGGTGCGTTTGCTGCTGGCGGGCAGTCTGTTGTTGGGTTACGCACATTGGCGCGGGCAAGATGTTTGGCGCATTTGGCAAACGCAACGCTCAGCGGTGAGCCTGCTGATTTTTGGTCTGCTGGGCATGTTGGCCATTCAGTACACCTACTTCGCGGCCATTCAATATTCCAACGCAGCCACGGGCACCGTGCTGCAGTACGTGGGCCCTGTGCTGATTGCCGTGTACTTTGCGTGTGTGCGCCGCCGTTGGCCCACGCGTGCAGAAAGCTTGGCCGTGATGTTGGCGTTCTTGGGCACGGTGTTGCTGGTCACGCATGGCGATTGGACAGCGTTACAAGTTTCGCCTGCCGCCTTGTTCTGGGGCTTGGCGTCCGCGGTGGCGCTGGCGTTCTACAGCATTCAACCTGAACGTTTGCTGCAAGAAAACGAAGCCACCGTGTTGGTGGGCTGGGGCATGTTGATTGGGGGCTTGGGTTTTTGCGGCGTGAGTCAGCCGTGGCATGTGCCGGGTGTATGGGATATCGCCACCTTGCTGGCGGTCGTGTTCATTGTGTTGTTCGGCACCTTGTTTGCCTTTTACGGCTACTTGGTTGCTGTTCAAAAAATTGGGCCTGAAACCACCAGCTTGTTGGCTTGCGCGGAGCCACTGTCAGCGGCGGTGGTGGCGGTGCTGTGGTTGAAGGTGCCGTTTGGTCTGCTGGATTGGCTCGGCTCGGTGTGCATCATGGCGACCATTTTTTTATTGAGCCACAAAGCACCGAATGCATCCAGCGAAGATGCAGAAACGGGCCCTTGAGGCCCGTTTGTTTATGCTTCAAATTTGAACACCGCCGTGCCCGCCATGAGGTTGGGCCACGTGTCCACACGCTGGCCGTTTTGCAAGCCAAATGAATCGGTCACATGCAGACCGTTTTTCTCGGCCAACACTTCAAAGTCTTTGAACGTGCCCACGCGAATGTTGGGCGTGTCGTACCACTGGTAGGGCAAGCGCTTGGTCACGGGCATGCGGCCTTGCAGAATGCTCAGGCGGTTGGGCCAGTGTGCAAAGTTGGGGAAAGCCACGATGCCAGTTTTGCCCACGCGTGCGGTTTCGCGCAACATGGTTTCGGCGTTGCGCAAATGTTGCAAGGTGTCGATTTGCAGCACCACATCAAACGACTGGTCGGCAAACACGCTCAAACCCAAATCGAGGTTGAGTTGCAGCACGTTCACACCGCGCTGCACGCAGGCGTGCACATTGGTGTCGTCAAGCTCTACGCCGTAGCCGGTGCAGGCTTTGTGTTGTTGCAAATAGGCCAGCAACGCACCGTCGCCGCAGCCGAGGTCGAGCACGCGGCTGCCTTGGGGCACGAGGGCGGCAATGGCCACTAAGTTGTCGTGGGTCATGCTGCACCTCCGGTGTGCGCGGCCAAGGCGGGCTGGACGCCGTTGTTAGAACTGCACGCCGGCAACTCGCCGCTGATGCGCGCAAAGTACGAGCGCACCACATTCATGTAGCGGGCGTCGTCCAGCAAGAACGCATCGTGGCCGTGTGGCGCGTCGATTTCGGCGTAGCTCACATCGCGTTGGTTGTCGAGCAGGGCTTGCACCATCTCGCGGCTGCGTGCGGGTGAGAAGCGCCAATCGGTGGTGAAGCTCACCAGCAAAAACTTCGCGGCTGTGCGTGCAAACGCGGCTGACAAATCGCCGCCGTAAGTGCGGGCGGGGTCGAAGTAATCGAGGGCTCGGGTGATGAGCAAATAGGTGTTGGCGTCAAAGTACTCGCTGAACTTGTCGCCTTGGTAGCGCAGGTAGCTTTCGATTTGAAACTCCACATCTTGGGTGGAGTACTTGTAGCCGGTGGCGCTGCCGACGACTGCATCACGCAGTTCGCGGCCAAATTTTTCGTTCATCACATCGTCGCTGAGGTACGTGATGTGGCCCACCATGCGAGCAATGCGCAAACCGCGCTGCGGCACAACGCCGTGTTGATAGAAGTGCCCACCATGAAAGTCAGGGTCGGTCACGATGGCGCGGCGTGCCACTTCGTTGAAAGCGATGTTTTCAGCCGTGAGGTTGGGCGCACTCGCCACCACCACGGCGTGACGCACGCGGTCTGGGTATTGCAGCGTCCAGCTCAGGGCTTGCATGCCGCCCAAGCTGCCGCCTAAAACGGCGGCGAGCTGGGTGATGCCCAAACGGTCGAGCAGCAAGGCTTGGGCGTTCACCCAGTCTTCCACCGTGACCACGGGGAAATCCGCGCCGTACACCTTGCCCGTGTCGGGGTGGGTGTGCATGGGGCCGGTCGAGCCAAAGCAAGAGCCGAGGTTGTTCACGCCAATCACAAAGAAGTGGTTGGTGTCCACGGGCTTGCCTGGGCCAATCATGTTGTCCCACCAGCCTTCGCTTTTGTCTTGGCCTTCGTACACGCCCGCCACATGGTGCGAGGCGTTGAGGGCGTGGCACACCAGCACGGCGTTAGAACGGTCGGCGTTGAGCGTGCCGTAGGTCTCGTAGGCCAGGGTGTAGTCGCGCACACTGGCGCCGCTCTGCAATTGCAAAGCTTGCTCAAAGTGCATCGCCTGTGGCGTGGCAATCATGGGTTTGGCGTGGACGGTCATGCGGTCACTCTATTTTTTTACTCACCAATGGGTCGCAGGTGTTTGCCTGCAATGCCTGCCAATTCAAACATGGTCACTTGATCTTTCCCAAACACGGGTTTGAGTTTGGCATCGGCGTTGATGGCGCGTTTGTTGGTGGCGTCTTGCAAACCGTTGGCCTTGATGTAGTCCCACAGCTTTTTGATCACTTCGGTGCGGGCCACGGCTTCGGCGCCAATCACGTTGGCCAGGTCAGCGCTGGGCAAATAGCCTGCGGTGACTTTGCGTGGTGCTTTGGGCTTGGCTACTTTTTCAGCTTTTGCTTTGGCAGCCTTGGTGGTCTTGGCGGGCACTTTTTTGCCAGCGGCCTTAATGAGCGCGTTGGTCGTGGGCGTTTTGCCGCCTTTGGGTGGGTACTTGCTCACGCGGGGTTCGAACGCGAAGTTCACCTTGCCCGCTTCGGCGTCCCACTGCAAGAAGGCTTTGAACGAACGGCGTGTGCGCATGGACACAAACTTGTCGAGCAAATCGGTTTTTCCTTCACTCAACAGCTTGGTCATTTGCTCGCGTTCGACTGGCTGCTGCAAGATGATTTTGCCGCTCTTGAAGTCGCAGCTTGGCGTGGCTTGTGCATGTGTGGGCACAGCCTTGCTACACACATAGTTGCTGCCGTGTTCGTGCACGGGGCTGCCGCACTTGGGGCAGTTGCCCAGAGCGGGCGCGTCGCTGAACTCGACGATTTCGCCGGAGTCTGCACCGTCGTCACCAAAGTCGAATTCGAGTTTCCAGTTTTGGTCTTCTTCGCTGTACTTGAGGGCGATTTCGGCGGTGAACGGCCAGCCTGCTTTGGAGCGGAAGCCGTCGAGTGGGCCAATCTTTTTGTTGGTCAAAAACTCTTCCACTTCAGCCGCATCAAAAGTGCGACCGCCTGGAATTTTGCTGATGGAGAAACCGCAGCCTGCGCCGTTTTCGCCCGAGTCAGACGCGCTGCCGTCTTTACCTACGCAGGCGTAGCGACGGTAGTTTTCTTTCACCACGCCGCCGCACTTGGGGCAGGGCGTTTTCAATGTGGCGTAGTCACCGGGAATGGTGTCGCGGTCAAACTCTTTGGCCTTCTTGACGATGTGCTCGGTCATTTCGGCAATTTCGCGCATGAATTCTTCGCGGCTCAGTTGGCCGTGTTCCATGAGCGAGAGCTTGTGCTCCCAGCCGCCCGTGAGTTCGGGCTTTGACAACTCCTCCACGCCCAAGCCGCGCAGCAGCGTGAACAGTTGGAAGGCTTTGGCGGTGGGAATCATCTCGCGGCCATCGCGGATGAGGTATTTCTCGTTGAGCAAGCCTTCAATGATGGCCGCGCGCGTGGCGGGTGTGCCCAAGCCTTTTTCTTGCATGGCTTCGCGGAACTCGTCGTCTTCCACCAACTTGCCAGCCCCTTCCATTGCGCCGAGCAAGGTGGCTTCGCTGTAGCGTGCGGGCGGGCGGGTTTTCAGGCCTTTGGCGTCGGCGGATTCGTTTTTGGCCGACTCGCCTGCTTTCAAGGCGACGAGGGTCTTGCCATCTTCTTCGTTGTCAGAGGCTTCTTGCGCGGCGTCTTTGCCGTACACGGCCATCCAACCGGCGTTGACCAACACTTTGCCTTCGGTGCGGAAGGTGTGGTCTTTGCCGGCAGCTTTGACGGTGCTGATGCGCGTGGTCACCATGTATTCGGCGCTGGGGAAGAACACCGCCATGAAGCGGCGCACCACCAAGTCATACAACTTTTGCTCGGCTTCAGACAAACCGCTGGGTGCTTGCAAGGTCGGGATGATCGCAAAGTGATCGCTGACCTTTTTGTTGTCAAACACGCGTGGCAATTTGCGCACGTAGTTGTTGTTCAGCGCGACGGTGGCATGTTGCTCTAAGTGCTTCATGCCGCTGTCTGCCAGCATGGTGAAGGTGTCTTTCACCACGGCCACATAGTCTTCAGGCAAGTGGCGTGAATCGGTACGTGGGTAGGTCAGCGCTTTGTGGCGCTCGTACAAACTTTGCGCCAAGGCCAAGGTGGTTTTGGCGGAGAAACCAAAGCGACCGTTGGCTTCGCGTTGCAGCGAGGTCAGGTCAAACAAGCCGGGGCTGGCTTTGGTGGTGGGTTTGCTCTCTTCGGTGACGGTGGCAATTTGGTTGCGCACAGCGTCGGCAATGGCCAAAGCTTCGGCTTCGCTCCACACACGGTCGTGTTTTTTCTCGGCGTCTTCGGCGTCTTTTTTGTGCTCGGGGTTGAACCACTTCGCGGGGTAGGCACCTGCTTCCACTTTGAATGACGCGTGAATTTCCCAGTAGTCGCGGCTGATGAACTTGCGAATTTGTTCTTCGCGTTCCACCACCACCGACAGCGTGGGCGTTTGCACACGGCCCACGGTGGTCAAGAAGAAGCCACCCTCGCGCGAGTTGAACGCGGTCAAAGCGCGGGTGCCGTTGATGCCCACCAGCCAGTCGGCCTCAGAGCGGCTGCGTGCAGCATCGGCCAAGCCTTGCATTTGTTTTTCGCTGCGCAAAGATTCAAAACCATCGCGAATCGCTTGCGGCGTCATCGACTGCAGCCACAGGCGCTTCACAGGTTTGTCGAGGGGCTTTTTGCCGCCAGCGTATTGCTCGATCAAACGGAAGATCAGCTCACCTTCGCGGCCCGCGTCACAGGCGTTGATGAGGGCGGTCACGTCTTTGCGTTTGGCCAGCTTCACCACCGCGTTCAAACGCGTCTTGGTTTTTTCCACTGGCTTCAAGTCGAAGAAGGGAGGAATCACGGGCAGGTTGGCAAAGCTCCATTTGCCGCGTTTGACGTCGAATTCTTCGGGTGCTTGGATTTCCACCAAATGACCCACGGCACTAGAGACGACATAGGTGTCGCTCTCAAAGTGATCGTCGTGTTTTTCGAACTTCCCCGCCACAGGCGTGAGTGCGCGCACGATGTCTTGCGCGACCGAAGGTTTTTCGGCAATCACGAGGGTTTTGCTCATTTCAAAGTTCCTTAAAAACTGACCACTACAATTTGCTTCTCTCGCGTGCGCACGCGCGCCCACGGGCGCGCACGCACATGCGTACGTATTTAAGTTAACAGAAAAATTCAGTGTCCAAAAAATCTATCGCCCAAACCCCCGCGCCCATCAAAGGCCGTCGCATTCAAACCCGTCGCTCAGGTGTCCATGGCAAAGGGGTTTTTGCACTGACAGACTTCGCCAAAGGCGAGACCATCATTGAGTACGTGGGCGAAATCATCACTTGGAAAGAGGCGCTGCGCCGTCACCCGCACGACCCCACCGATCCCAACCACACGTTTTACTTTCACATCGACGAGACCCACGTGATTGACGCGCTGTACGGCGGCAACTCTTCGCGTTGGATCAACCACTCGTGCAAACCCAGCTGTGAACCAGACGAAGTGGATGGCCGCATTTTCATCAAGGCGATCCGCGACATCAAAGCCGGTGAAGAGCTGAGCTACGACTACGGCTTGGTCATCGACGCGCCCATGACGCCCGCGCTCAAGCTGGAATATCCCTGCTGGTGCGGCGCGAAGAAGTGCCGTGGCACTTTGCTGTCTTCCACCTCTGAATTTCCAAAGGACGAAAAGCCCAAAGCGAAAAAGGCGGACAAGCCAAAGAGCAAGCCAGCCAAAGGTGACAAAAAGAAGTCAGACAAAAAGTCGACCGGCAAGGCCGACAAAGACGCGTCTAAAGCCAAAGCGCCCAAACGCTAAACCCCATGATCTGGCCAGCGGAAGACCTTTGGCTCGCGATGGTTGCCAAGCAACCAGGCCTCACAGTCGAGGTGCTGCCAGCCATTGATTCCACCAACACCGAGCTGATGCGCCGCGCACGCGCAGGCCAAACCGAACCGGTGCTGTTGGTGGCCGAAACCCAAACCGCAGGCCGTGGCCGCCTAGGTCGCCCATGGCACGGTGAAGTGGGCCATGCCTTGACCTTCTCCTTGGGCCTCATGCTCAAGCCTGCGGATTGGTCGGGCCTGTCTTTGGCGGTCGGCTTGTCGTTGGCGCGCAGCCTAGATCCGCAGGGCGAACTGGGCGTGCGCTTGAAGTGGCCCAACGACTTGTGGGTGAAGCGCCCCCAGACGGCGACAGGCTGGGGCAAATTGGCGGGCATTTTGATTGAGACAGCCCTGCCCGCAGGTATGGACTACGGCAGTGGCCAAGGACGCTATTGCGTGGTGGGTGTGGGCATCAACATCGCCCCGCCTGTGGCCGAGGGCCTATCCACTGCGCCATTGGGCCTGCAAGACCTGCAAAACGGCATCACCGCACCCGAGGCCTTGATGAGGGTGGCCGAGCCTTTGTTGGCCACCTTGCTGGCGTTTGAACGCACGGGCTTTGCGCCATTGCAAAACGCCTTTAATGCCCGTGACGCATTGCGCAATTTGAACGTCACTTTGAGCGATGGTCGTCACGGCGTGGCAAGGGGCGTAGACGCCGCTGGCGCGATGCTGGTGGACACCGAACAAGGCCAAGAGGCCATCAGTAGCTCAGAGGTGAGCGTGCGGCCGGTTTAACGCGGACAACTTCATGCGCGAAAATTCGGCGCAACTTAAAGAACAAAGGTGGTGTTTATGAACTCGAAATATTTTTGGCGCAACGTGGTCTATGCCTTGGCCGCCATCAACCTCTTGTTTTGGTTGTGGAACGACGGTGGCTTGCGTTTCTTGGGGCTCGGCCCTAAGCCTGTGCAAGAGCCGCATCGCGTAGAAAACCAAGTGGACCCAGAGCTGCTGACAATCAAACCAGCAGCGTCTGCGGCCTCTTCGCACTAACGCGCGGCTCAGAAAAAAAGCCCAACGCATAGACACACGTTGGGCTCAGCAAGTGTCTGAACGATCAGTTGCGAATCAAGTGGTCAAACGCTGACAATGCCGCCTTCGCACCCTCGCCCGCCGCAATGATGATTTGCTTGTAGGGCACGGTGGTGCAGTCGCCCGCCGCAAACACGCCAGGCATGCTGGTGTGGCCTTTGGCATCCACCACGATTTCGCCAAACTTGCTCAGCTCCATGCTGCCCTTCAAAAACTCGGTGTTGGGCACCAAACCGATTTGCACGAACACGCCTTCGAGGGGCACGTGGTGCACAACGTCCGTGGCGCGGTCTTTGTAGCTCAGACCATTGACTTTGCCGCCCTCGCCTGTGATTTCGGTGGTTTGTGCATTGGCATGGATGGTCACGTTGGGCAAGCTCTTGAGCTTGTTCACCAACACAGCATCAGCTTTGAGCTGGTCGGCAAATTCAATCAGTGTCACGTGTTCGACGATGCCTGCCAAGTCAATGGCGGCTTCCACGCCAGAGTTGCCGCCGCCGATCACGGACACGCGCTTGCCTTTGAACAAAGGGCCGTCGCAGTGTGGGCAGTAGGCCACGCCTTTGTTTTTGTACTCGGCTTCGCCGGGCACGTTCACATTGCGCCAACGTGCACCCGTCGACAAGATCACGCTCTTGGCCTTGAGCACGCCGCCGTTTTCCAAGTGCACCTCGGTCATGCTGCCGGTTTGTTCGGCAGACACAATTTTGCTGGCGCGTTGCATGGCCATGATGTCCACGCCGTAGTGCTGCACTTGGGCTTCGAGGTCAGCGGCGAGTTTGGGGCCGTTGGTTTCGAGCACCGAGATGTAGTTCTCGATCGACATGGTGTCGTTCAGCTGACCGCCAAAACGCTCAGCGGCAATACCCACGCGGATGCCTTTGCGCGCTGCATACACAGCGGCAGCTGCACCAGCGGGGCCACCGCCCACGATCAACACGTCGTAAGGGGCTTTCTCGCTCATCTTCGCTGCGTCGCGGGCTGCTGCGTTGGTGTCGAGCTTGGCCACGATTTCTTCCACGCTCATTCGGCCCGAGCCAAACACTTGACCGTTCAAGAACACCATGGGCACCGCCATGATTTGGCGCTCTTCCACTTCCTTCTGGAATGCACCGCCTTCAATCACCACGGTCTTGACCTTGGGGTTGACGATGGCCATGAGCGAGAGCGCTTGCACCACGTCTGGGCAGTTGTGGCAGCTCAGGGACATGTAGACCTCAAAGTTGAAGTCGCCATCCAAACCCTTGATGCTGTCGATCACGTCTTGCTCCACCTTGGGTGGGTGGCCGCCTGTCCACAGCAGGGCCAACACCAAGGAGGTGAACTCGTGGCCGAGTGGCAAACCTGCAAAGCGCACGCCCTGTGTTTCGCCTTCGCGAGCGACGACGAAAGAAGGCTTGCGGGCATCTGTGCCCGAGGTGTCGAGTGTGACTTTGTCTGACAGGCCCACGATGGTGTTGAGCAGCTCGTGCATATCCTTGCCGGTTTCGCTGTCGTCCAATGAGGCGATCAAGCGAATGGGCTGGCGCAACATGCCAAGGTATTGTTGAAGTTGAGCTTTGAGGGCGTCGTCGAGCATGGTGTTCTCCTGTTTCAGGGTGCAAACATCCTAGGCCATGCGCGTTCAGCGCTGACCTGGGTGGTTCAAAAGGTTGGGGGGATTTCGTTGAGTACAACGCACGCTGGCATGCCAATGTGCGCTGCGGTCAACGACCTGCGTGAGCAGGTGTGGATCTAAAAATTAGATCTTGCCGACCAAGTCGATGGAAGGAGCCAAAGTCTTCGCGCCTTCTTTCCACTTCGCTGGGCACACTTGGCCTGGGTTGGCGGCTGTGTACTGAGCAGCCGTCAACTTGCGCAGTGTTTCAGACACGTCACGGGCGATTTCGTTGGAATGGACTTCCATGGTTTTGATCATGCCTTCTGGGTTGATCACGAAAGTGCCGCGCAAAGCCAAGCCGTCTTCTTCGATGTGCACGCCAAAAGCGCGTGTCAATTTGTGTGTGGGATCGCCCACCAATGGGAACTTGGCTTTGCCCACTGCTGGAGAAGTCTCGTGCCACACTTTGTGTGAGAAGTGAGTGTCGGTGGTGATGATGTACACCTCAGCGCCGGCTTTTTGGAAGGCTGCGTAGTTGTCAGCAGCGTCTTCAATTTCTGTGGGGCAGTTGAAGGTGAAAGCGGCTGGCATGAAGATGAACACGTTCCACTTGCCTTTGAGCGTGGCTTCGGTCACTTCGATGAATTTGCCGTTGTGGAAGGCTTGGTTTTTGAAAGGCTGAACTTGTGTGTTGATCAAAGACATGTGGTTTCCTTTGTATGGTTGTTAAAAACTATCGAATGAGCAAAACTCATTGACGTGAATGATAGTCAAGATTTTCTGCGTCGGTGATTGTTTGTCTCAATGAGGCCGATTGAGACAGCCTTGCGTGAGGCCATCTGTGCGTCATCACTTGGTCAAAATTAACTTGCCAAAACGCGTGGTTTGTAGCCGATAGACCTCACCCAAATGCACGATTTCCAGCACGCGTTGGCCGCCCATCAACGCGGCGCTGTCCACCCGTAGTGGCCCCACGCACCCAGTCGCGGTGGTGGGCGCTGGGCTTGGCGCAGGTTGCGTGGCTGACGTGGCTATTGAGGCCGATGTGGGCGGGCGAGTGCTCAAGGCTTTTGGGCGATGAAATTGACCTTGGCCAAGCCTGTGCTTTGCAAGGTGCTGAGTGTTTGCAGCACGCGCTCATAGGGCACGGCACGGTCGCCGCTCAGGCGCACCACGGGTTGTGGGTCCAGCGTGGCGGCTTGTTGGGCTTGGGCTTTGAGCGCGTCGTCTTCGACGGCTTTGCCGTTCCAATAGATGTGGCCTTGCGCGTCGATGTCGAGGCGCACGGGTTCGGCGGGTTGCTGTGGCGCCGCACTGCTGGCACGCGGCAGCACCAAGGGAATGGCGCTGTGAATGGCGGGCACGGCCAAGATGAACACGATCAACAACACAAGCATCACGTCAATCAACGGTGTCATGTTGATTTCGGTCATCACCTCGTCATCGTCTTGGGCGGGTAAGAACGACATGCTCAAACTCCCGCGTTGTTGCGCTGGCCCACACGAGCGCCTGTGACCAAAAAGGCGTGCAAGTCGTGTGCGAAGCGATTGAGTTGGCCCAAGATGAATTTGTTGCCACGCACCAAGGCGTTGTAGCCCAGCACCGCAGGCACGGCCACCACCAAGCCCAGCGCGGTCATGATGAGGGCTTCGCCAATCGGGCCGGCCACGCGGTCCATGCCCACTTGGCCTGAGGCGCCAATGCCGATGAGCGCGTGATAAATGCCCCACACCGTGCCGAACAAACCCACGAACGGTGCGGTCGAACCAATCGAGGCCAACACGGCCAAGCCTGCTTGCAAGCGGGCGGTGGAGTCGTCAATCGCGTTGCGCAAGCTGCGTGTGACCCAATCGCTCACGTCCAAGCTGTCGTGCAGTTGTTCTTGCGTGGCGCGGTGGTGGGCCGAGGCTTCGTGGCCTTGTTTGGCCAAGCTGTAAAACGGGTTGGCGTGGGTGACATGCGGTGTTCTGGCATCGAGTGCAGACAAGCCTTCGTTTAAGTTGCTGCTGTGCCAAAACGATTCCACGTGTTGCGCCATGCGTTTCAAGCGCACGATGTCGAGCGCCTTCATGACGATGACGACCCACGACAACACAGACATGCCAATCAACAGCAGCGCCACGATGTGGGTGATGACGTCACCTTGTTGCCAAAAATTCAAAATGCCGGCTTGGTTTTCCATGACAGTTTCCAAAAGTTATTCCAAAACAAAATTAACGGGGACGTTGAACCACATGGCCTCGGGTGTGCCAAAACGTTGGCCCGGCACAAACCGCCAGCGCATTACCGTGCGCAAGGCCTCTTGGTCGAGGCGGTCGTAACCACTGCTGGTTTTGACCTCGCCTTGTTGTGCTGCGCCATCGGTCGTCACGAACACACGAATCACCACTTGCCCTTGTTCGTTCAAGCGACGGCTGACGCGTGGGTACGCGGGCTTGGGGTTGTTCAAGCCATGCGCTTCGCTGCTGGGTAGGCTGAAGGCGGGTGCGCCTTGTGATTTGCCGGTTTGTGTTGGCGTCGTCGCAGGTGCTGCGTTCGTCGCGGAGGATGAAGCCAATGCATCTGCGTTACGTGTGGCCAGCGCAGATGAAAGCGAAGGTGCGGCAACAGCAGGCGTGTTGGGTGTCGTCGGTGCGGCTGTGGGCGTGAGTGCCGCCTGTGCTTTCGCGGGTGTGTTGCTGACCGGGGCCAGCACCATTTCCATGGCGATGCTGTGTTGGTTGTCGATGACGGTGGTGCTTGGCGATAACAGCAAAGTGCCCATGGCCAACACATGCAACGCCACCACGCACAGCACCACGGTGGGGGCTGTGCGTTGCCGCTCTGCGTGTGATGGCGCGTAAGTGAATTGCAGCATCAGGTGTCCGCCCACATGCGCAAGAGGTTGTGATACACGCCGGTTTGCGTGACCGCTTCTGGAATTTCGCCGTATTGGTTGCGCAAGCTCAGCAGGCTCATGTCGAGCTCGTACAGCAGGCGGCGTTGCTCGTCGCTGCGCACCAAACTTTCAATCCAAAAAAAGCAAGCCAACCGCTCGCCACGTGTGACGGGTTTGACTTGGTGCAAGCTGGTGCCGGGGTAGATGACGATGCTGCCCGCAGGCAGCTTGATGCTTTGCTCGCCGTAGGTGTCGGCAATGGTCAGCTCGCCGCCGTCGTAGCTGTCGGGCTCGCTCAAAAACACGGTGCACGAAATGTCGGTGCGCACGCGTTTTTCGTGGCTCAACATACGGATGGCGCCGTCGATGTGGTTGCCAAAGTAATTGCTGTCACCTGCATAGCGGTTGATGCGCGGTGTGTAAATTTTCTTGGGCAGCGTGGCCGAGAAGAAGGTGGGATTGGCGTTGAGCGCCTTGAGCACCATCTCGCGAATGTTCACCGCGGCGTCGCAGCTTTGCGGCAATTGCTCGTTGTGTTTGACCATCGCTGCTTGCCGACCCGCCGTGCCAAGGCCTGGCTCCCAAGGTGCGTCTTTGAGCCAAGCGCGGGTTTGGCTCAATTCTTCGGCGGACAACAAATTGGGCAGGGTCAGCAGCATGGTCGACCCGACGACATGGGGCGTGTTGAAAGCGGTGTCATGGTGTCTCCTGTTAAAACTTGTAAGAGCCCGTCACCTGCACCAAGCGCCCCGCACCCGGCACGTAGTGGCCGCTGTAGAGCTGGTCGGCGTAGAGCTTGTTGGTGAGGTTGCTCACATTGCCTTTGAAGGTGAGCTGTTCGCTGACGCGGTATTCGGCCATCACGTCGGCGGTGGTGAAGGCCGGTGCTTCCCAGCCGGGGTTGCGGTTGGGCGTTTGCGCACCACGGTGATTCAGGCCTGCGCCCACACGCCATTGGCCGTTGATTTGGTAGGTGTTCCACAGCGTGGCGCTGATGCGCGGTGTGAGCGAGGGGCGTGCGCCGGTGCGTTCGTTGTCGCTGCCGGTGGGCGACTTGTAGGCTTCGTCAATGCGTGCATCTGGAATCCACATGAACGAGCCATAAGCTTCCCAGCGCGGCGTGATGCGCCCCGTGAAGTCAAGCTCTAAGCCCGTGGCGTGGCGCTTGCCCGACAACACGGCCACGTCGACCAAGGGGTCGGTGTTGCGCTCGTGGAGTTTGGTGGAGCGAAACAGCGCGTAGCGCGTGGTGAAGTTTTTATCGGCCGAATCAATCTTGGCGCCCAGCTCTAAGTTGATGCTTTGCTCGGGCGGCACATCGGCGTTGTTGGCACCCAAGGAGTAGGCATCGCCCGAGGTGTTGAACGAGGTGGCCGCAGAGAAGTGGTACGACTCGCGTTCGTTGGGTTGGAACAAAGCACCCACGCGCTTGCTCCATTCGCCCACGTTCATTTGGTAATTCGACTTCATACCGTTCGTGGCATTGGCACCGTTGGCAGGCGCCGCAAAACTGTCGTAGTTGCCGTTGAGGTTGTCATAGCGCAAGCCGCCCAAGAGTTTCCAGTGAGGGGCAACTTGCACCAAGTCTTGCGCGTACACGCCCCAAGCTGTGGATGTGTATTGGTTGTTCACGCGCAAGGCACGCGAACCTTCATTCACCCAAGCGCCGTCGTCCGGCGTGCCCACCGTGGTGTTGGGTTTGACGAGGTCGACACCCCCCAAGCCTTGTGCGGCGGTGCGTGCGGCATACACGGTCTTTTGTTCGCGGGCCACATCAATACCGCTGAGTAATTCGTGCTTCATGCCCAGCGCGTCAAACTTTGCACTCAAGTCGCTTTGCAGATACACCGAGTCCAAGTCTTGAATTTTGTTTTGCGTGCCGCGCGTGAGCACCGTGCTGGGGCCAAAGTTCGACAAGTTTTCGCCCGTGGTCAGGCGAATGGTGCTGGCGCGCTGGTCGCGTGTGTAAGCACCACGGCGCAGGCGGGTGGTGAGTTCGGTGTCGCCGTCAAAGCGGTGCGTGTGCGCGAGCGTGGCGTAAGTGGCCGTGCCATCGTTGTAGTCGCTGGCCATTCCGTAATTGCTCGTGGGGCTCACGGGCAACAAGGTGGTGGCGCTGGCAGGGCTGGTGCTGGTCGGTTTGATCCACGGCATGCCGTAATTGATGCCGTTGTTGTTTTCTAAGCGGTACAGGCTGGCGGTGAACTCGTCGCGCTCGCCAATGCCCCAGCGGTAGCTGCCAGCGATGCCTTGTTTGTCGATGCTGCTGCCCGCGCCGTTGTTGTCGGCCGTGGTCTTCATGGCGCTCACGCGCAAGGCCGAGCTCTCGCCGGTTTGTTGGTTGAAGTCGCCCACCACGCGGCGGTGGTTGTGGCTGCCCACGGTCACGTCGATTTGGTTTTCGTCCATCAAGCGCGGCACTTTGTTGACCATGTTGACAGCGCCGCCTGTGGAGCCGCGGCCAAACAACATGGAGGCTGAGCCGCGCAGGAGTTCTACGCGGTCAAGGTTGAAGGTGTCGCGGTCGTAAAACGCGGGGTCGCGAATGCCGTCTACAAAAATATCGCCTGTTGTGGAAAGTGCAAACCCACGCAAGCGAATGTCTTCTTCTCCGCCCTCGGCGGCTTGAAAGGTGATGCCCGCAGTTTGCTTGAGCGCGTCTTTGACGGTGTCTAAGTTGCGGTCATCCATCATGCGCTCGGTCACCACGGTGATGGATTGCGGAATGTCGCGCAGCTTTTGTTGGCCTTTGCCAATGCGGGTTTCGGTGGCGCGCAGGCTGTCTTTGCCTTCTGCCACTTCTGCTTTCTCGCGCACGGTGACGGTGCTGAGTGTGTTTTCAGTTTGCGCGCGCACTGCGCTTGCAAAACTGGCCGCCAACAACATGGCGCCCAAGGGCAACAGTTTGGAGGGCCGCGCAACTTGCACACATGAGTTGCGAGGCGCAGGTAAAGACAAGCGGCGTCGGTTGAGCCGCGAACGGGTGGTCGCCATGGAGAAGCTCCGAAAGTAGTCGCCGAACCAAGTCGGCAGTTGTGATCAGAGGCTGGCTACACGCCCCTGCACGGAGGGCGACAAACGCGGGGTTTGTTGGCTGGCCGAAAAGTTACGGCGCAAAAATTTCTATGTTTTGCGCCTAAGTGCTGGGCACCGCGCCGGGTGCGCGGTGTGTGAGGCAGGTGTTTACTTGAAACCTACGCGGTCCAACATTTGTTGCACCTTGATTTGGTTCATGCCGACAGCGCTGATAGGCACCAGCTCGCTTTTGAAGTTGCCGCCGGTCATGGCTTTGAGTGCGGCGTTGTCCAGCTTCAAGCCTTTGACCACGGGCCACTCGTTGTTGCCGTTGGCAAAGTGGTTTTGGGCTTCGGGGCTGACGAGGTATTCCAAAAACTTCACGGCGTTCGCTTGGTTCTTGGAGTAACGCGCCACGGCACCGCCCGCAACGTTCACGTGCGTGCCCCAGCTTTGTTGGTTGGGAAACACCACGCCCACGCGCTCGGCCACCGCTTTGTCGGCGGGGTTGGTTGAGCGCATCAAGCGCGCCAAGTAATAGGTGTTGGTCACCGCAATGCCGCACTCGCCGCTGGCCACCGCTTTGATTTGGTCGGTGTCGCCGCCTTTGGGGGCGCGTGCCATGTTGTCGACCATGCCTTTGAGCCACGTCTCAGTCGCTGCGGGGCCGAGGTGTTCGGTCATGGCGCCAAACAAGCTCAGGTTGTACGGATGCGAGCCAGAGCGGATGCACAGCTTGCCTTTGTTTTTGGGGTCGGCCAGCTCTTCGTAGGTGTCCACGTCGTCACGTTTGACCTTGAGCTTGTCGTACACCACCACGCGAGCGCGGGTGGACAAACCAAACCATGCAGTGCCGCCGTCATCGGTGGGCTTAGAGCGCAGTTGTGAGGGCACCGCAGTTTCCAAAGTTTTGGACTTGACGGGCAAGAACATGCCATCGACTTCGCCTTTCCACAAACGCGCAGCGTCCACCAGCAAGATCACATCAGCGGGCGATGCGGTGCCTTCAGCCTTGAGGCGGGCAATGATGCCGGCGTCGTCCGAATCCACGCGGTTGATTTTGATGCCCGTGGCTTTGGTGAAGTCGCTGTACAGCGCTTCGTCGGTGGGGTAATGACGGGCGGAGTAAAGGTTGATGACGGGCTCGTCGGCCAACGCAGAAGCGCTGAACAAGCCAGCGGACAAGGCCGAAACGGCCAAAGACAAAACGGTGAGGGTGCGACGCATGTGGCGACTCCAAGTTAAAAAGCTTGGAATGAGTGTACATCAAATGCGAATCATTATCATTTGACTTGGATCAAATGCCCCTGCCGAAAGTGCAGGTTTTGCCGCGCAGCGTCAGCTGCGGCGCAGGGTGCGGCTGAGCAAGATGACCGGCAACAAGCCCACCAGCACCAAAGCCAACGAGGGCAAAGCGGCTTCGCCCAAGCGTTCGTCTCGCGCCAATTGGTAGGCCATGACGGCCAAGGTGTCGGTGTTGAAGGGGCGCAGCACCAAGGTGGCGGGCAGCTCTTTCATCACGTCCACCAGCACCAGCAGCGTGGCCGCTGCCAATGGTTTTTTCAGCAAAGGCCAATGCACGCGGCGCACCAGCGAGAAGCCAGAGGTGCCCAACATGCGCGCGCTGTCATCCAGCGAAGCAGGCACGCGCGCGTAGCCGCTTTGCACTGATTGCAAAGCCACGGCCACAAAGCGCACCAAGTAAGCCCAGACCAAACCCAGCACCGTGGCCGTCAGCCAAAAGCCCACGCCCGATTGCGGCCATGTGGCTTGCACCCAGCCCACGGGCAAGAGCAAGCCCACCACAATCACCGCGCCTGGCACGGCATAGCCCAAGCTCACCACGCCCATGGCTTGGCGCGTGAGCCAGTTGGGGTGCAAGCGGGCTTGTGCGGCCAGCAGCAACGCAGCACCCACAGCCAGCAAAGCCGTCATGCCACCCAAGGACAAACTGGTGAGTGACCATTGCATGAAACGGTCCCAAGGCAAGTCCACCACGCCGTCGCCTTGCAGCAAGGCGCGCACCATGAACAACACGGGCAACACAAAACCGCACAACACGGGCAACACGCACAAAGTCCACACAAACGCAGCAGACAAACCCTGCAACTTCAACGGTTGCGATTCACTGCTGTGACGGTCGGCACGTGCACTCGAAAAACGCAAACGCGATTGCGCGCGTTGTTCGGCTGCCAACAAAGCCACCACCACAATCAGCAGCAAGGTCGCCAGTTGCGCAGCGGCAATGCGGTTGTCCATCACCAGCCAGGCCTTGTAAATGCCAGCGGTGAAGGTTTGAATGCCAAAGTAGCTCGACACACCAAAGTCAGCCAAGGTTTCCATCAAGGCCAATGCGGTGCCAGCGGCAATCGCAGGGCGGGCCAGCGGCAAGGCCACGCGCATGATGCGGCGCGACAAAGGTGCACCCAGCAAACGTGCGGCTTCCATCAAATGGTTGGCGCGTTCAGACAGGGCGGTGCGAGCCAACAAATACACATAGGGATACAGCGCGAGGGTGAACACACACGCCGCCCCCCACACATTGCGCACTTCGGGAAACACGCGACCCTCTAGGCCAAACGCCGCGCGAATGCCGGTTTGCAGCGGACCGCTGAATTGCAAATAGTCGGTGTACGCATAAGCCACCACATACGCGGGCATGGCCAGTGGCAAGAGCAGCGCCCATTCCAAACTGCGACGCATTGGAAAGTCAAACAGCGTCACCGCTGCCGCCGACACCGTGCCCATGCTGATGACGCCTACGCTCACCAAGGCGCACAACAGCAATGAGGTGCCCACGTAGTCGGGCAGCACGGTGCTGGCCATCTCGGTCAAGATGCTGGCAGACGCCGCGTTCCACTGTGCCCAAGAAAACAGCACGGTCAACACCGGCAGTGCCAACAGCAAGGCCAGCACGACCAACACACAGCGTAAAAACAAGCGAGAGCTAAAAACCATGCGGCATTGTAGGTAGCCGCACAGCGTGTGGCGTTAAAGGCCGTCTCTACAATGGCGGTATGTTTTTAGATGTCGTCCAGCTCTCTGTCAGCTACCCAGAACGCCCCCGCCCTTCGGTGGACCGCGTCACCTTGGGACTGCGTGCGGGTGAAATGGGCGTGCTCATTGGCCCTTCGGGTTGCGGCAAAACCACGCTGTTGCGCGCGGTGGCCGGCCTCGAGCGTGCCAGCGCAGGTGAAATTCGCTTGGCCCAATCGGTGGTCAGCAGCGCCTCTGTGCATGTGGCACCCGAAGCGCGACGCATTGGCATGGTGTTTCAAGACTATGCCCTCTTTCCGCATTTGACCGTGCATGACAACGTGAGCTTTGGCTTGCACAAACAACCCCGTGCCGAGCGCGAGGCGCGTGTGCGTGAGGTGTTGGCCTTGGTTGGTTTGGCCAGCAGTGCACAACGTTTCCCGCACGAGTTGTCGGGTGGTCAGCAACAGCGCGTGGCCTTGGCCCGTGCGTTAGCGCCCAAGCCGCAACTGTTGTTGTTGGACGAGCCGTTCTCCAACCTCGATGTGGAGTTGCGCGAACGTTTGGCCTTGGAAGTGCGCGGCATTTTGAAAGAGGCACAAACCACCGCCTTGTTTGTGACGCACGACCAAATGGAAGCCTTTGCGATTGGTGATGTGATTGGCGTCATGTCCGAAGGCCGCTTGCACCAGTGGGACGATGCCTACACGCTGTACCACCGCCCTGCCACCCGCTTTGTGGCGGAGTTCATTGGTCACGGTGTGTTCACGCCTGCCACCTTGCGTGAGGTGAACAACCAAGTGGTGGTTCACACGCCCATGGGTGATTTGATGGATGTGGCCGAGTGTCCGCTGCCCTGCACCTTTGCATCAGGTGAGTGCGACGTGCTGCTGCGCGCCGACGACATCGTGCATGACGACGATGCGCCGGTGAAGGCGGAAATCATTCGCAAATCATTTCGCGGCTCAGAGTTTTTGTACACCTTGCGCTTGAAAACAGGCGAGACGGTGATGGCCCATGTGCCCAGCCATCACGACCACAAAGTGGGCGAGTGGATTGGCATTCGCGCGGAGGTGGACCACGTGGTCACGTTCAACCGTGCTTGCCCGGTGAACGGCCACGACTTGTGCAACATGCCGTGCGCCGAGCACGAAGCGCCGCATGAGCACGCACATGCACATGAGGCACCGCATGAGCAGCCGATTCACTTTCACGTGAAGCCTTCGGCCTAAGCCACTACCTCAGAGGCTGGCAAGCCGCGCGTATCAAGCCTGCGTATTCGAGAAGCGCACCGTGAACCGAGCGCCCGGCATGGGCTTGCCGGGATAAGCATCTTCCAACGTCACCACCGCCGCGTGTTGGTGTGCAATCTCCATCACGATGGGCAGGCCTAAGCCCGAGCCATCGGCCTCGGTGCCCAAGGCGCGGTAGAAGGGCTGGAACACCAAATCACGCTCGGCTTCTGGAATGCCGGGGCCCGAATCTTCCACCTGCAACACCACCACTTTGCCAAACTTGTCGGCGAGCAAGCGCACGGTGATCACGCCTGGGGTGTCGGCTGTGGAGGGCGTGTAGTTGATGGCGTTGTCCACCAAGTTGCGCACCATTTCTTTGAGCAACGTGGGGTTGCCCACCACGCGCACGCCGGTGCTGCCAGACGCTGCGCCTTCGTAGCCCAAGTCAATGTATTTGTCCATCGCGCGGGGCAGCGAGTCTTGAATCACATCACTCACCAGGCTCACCAAATCGCAGGGGCTGCGCGCGATGTTGGTGCTGCCGCTTTCGGCGCGTGCCAGTGACAGCAACTGGTTCACCGTGTGCGTGGCGCGAATGCTGGCGCGACCAATGAGCTTGAGCGATTGTTTGAGTTCATCCGCGCTGGAGTCCGCGCGTTGCGCCAAGTCGGCTTGCATGCGCAAACCCGCCAGCGGTGTTTTGAGCTGATGCGCGGCGTCGGCCAAAAAGCGTTTTTGGGTGGCGATGGATTCTTTGAGCCGCGTGAGCAAGTCGTTGATGGAGGCCACCAGAGGGGCCACTTCTTGCGGCACCGCAGATTCATCCAGTGGACTCAAGTCATCGGGCAAGCGCTGTCGAATGCGCTCTTCAAGTTTGTTGAGCGGGCGAATGCCGCGCGCCAAAGCCAGCCACACCAGCAACACGGCCAGCGGCAAGATGACGAACTGCGGCAGCATCACGCCTTTGATAATTTCGGTGGCCAGCACCGAGCGCTTCTCTAGCGTTTCGCCCACTTGCACCAGCACAGGCTTGGCGCCCGGCACGTCCACGCGCACCCAGGTGTAGGCCACGCGCACATCGGCACCGCGCATTTCGTCATCGCGAATGCGCACTTCACTGGGCAAAGGTTTTTCTTCGTCGGGGGGCAGCGGAAAGTCGCGCTCGCCGCTGACAAACTCGCCGCGTGTGCCCAGCACTTGGTAGTAAATCAAGTCGGCTTCGTCGGCACGCAAAATTTCGCGCGCGGGCAGCGGCAGGTTGAAGTACATGCGCGTTTGGTCGCTCTTGACGAGCTGCGCGAGGGCTTGAACGTTGTATTCCAGGCCCCGGTCAAATGGACGGCCTGCAATGTTTTGCGCCACCAGCCATGTCAGCGCCAAGCTGACTGGCCACAGCAGCAGCAGCGGCGTGAGCATCCAATCCAGAATCTCGCCAAACAGCGAGTGTTGCTCGCGCCTAAACAGCTTTGCCATGCACGTGTGCCGTGTTTAGCCCGGAATTTTTTCGAGGCAGTATCCCAAGCCGCGCACCGTGGCAATGCGAATCGGGCCTTTTTCAATCTTCTTGCGCAGGCGGTGGATGTACACCTCAATCGCGTTGTTACTCACCTCTTCGCCCCACTCGCACAAGCGCTCGACCAACTGGTCTTTGCTGACCAAGCGACCGCTGCGTTGCAACAACACTTCGAGCAAGCCCAGTTCACGTGCAGACAGCTCGACCATCTTGCCGTCGATGGTGGCGACACGACCAGTTTGGTCGTACACCAAGGGGCCATGCTTGATGGATGACGAGGTGCCGCCCATACCGCGACGCGTGAGGGCACGTACACGGGCCTCGAGTTCTTGCAAGCTGAAGGGCTTGGCCATGTAGTCGTCCGCGCCGTAGTCCAAACCCTTGACGCGTTCTTCCACGCCATCAGCGGCGGTGAGGATGAGAACGGGAATAGAGGAGCCGCGTGAGCGCAAACGTTTGAGCACTTCAAGGCCGTGCATTTTGGGAAGACCTAAATCCAAGATGAGCAAGTCAAACTCATCGGTGGTCATCAAGGCGGCATCGGCTTCGGTGCCGCTGGCCACGTGGTCGGCGGCAGCACCCGATGCGCGCAAAGTACGCAACAGGCCATCGGCCAAGACCAAGTCGTCTTCTGCAATCAGGATGCGCATGTTTTGTCTCCAGCTTTGTTTGTGTTTTTTGCAAGTGTCAGCGCTGCGATTCTAGGTCCGAGTAAGCCCCCGCATAGGCCTCCAACCCTAAGCTGACCACGGTGGCCACATCTGCCCCCACTTCTTGTTTGAATTCCGCCTCGGTTTGTGCCACCGCTTGCTCAAAAGCGCGTAGCCAAGCCAAGCCTGTTTCGGTGAACACAATGCGCCGCGCGCGGGCGTCTTGCGGGTCGGGCGTGCGTTGCACCAAGCCCCAGGCCTCGCACTGGGTGACCAAGTCACCCATGGCTTGCTTGGTCATGCCGGCGCTGTCGGCCAACTCGATCAGACGTGAGCCCTCAAGGCTGAGATGGCGCGTGATGTGAATGTGCGCCGCGCTCACTTGGGCGCGTGCTGCGAGGTTAGACAGGGCCAAAGGCACATCTTCGTTGTGCGCCATCAGGTGCAGCACACGTGCATCAAAGCGGCGCATGGCGTGGCCCAGCAAGCGGCCCAAGTGAACTTGCCGCCAGTCTTGCTGGGTAGAAAACGAGGGGGAAGAAGCCATGTTTATATAGTAAGGCAAACTGACCAAAAAAAGTGTTTACAAGTTTTGACTTTGCGGTAAAGTACTGGTCAAGCATCCAGTTGTTGTTAAACACAGTAATTGGACATTCTTGGTAAGCCCTTGATTCCACGGAGATTTTCATGAACAACAAACCCATCGTCGCTGACAGCGAAAAAGCCAAAGCCCTCCAAGCCGCCTTGGCACAAATCGAAAAACAATTCGGCAAGGGCACCATCATGCGCTTGGGCGAAGGCGAAGTGATTGACGACATCCAAGTCGTCTCCACCGGCTCGTTGGGTTTGGACATCGCCTTGGGCGTGGGTGGTTTGCCCCGTGGTCGCGTGATTGAAATCTACGGCCCAGAGTCATCCGGCAAAACCACCCTCACCTTGCAAGTCATTGCCGAGATGCAAAAGCAAGGCGGCACTTGCGCCTTTGTGGATGCTGAGCACGCTTTGGATTCGCAATACGCCCAAAAACTCGGCGTGAACTTGCAAGACCTGCTCATCAGCCAGCCCGACACCGGCGAACAAGCCCTCGAAGTGGTGGACAGCTTGGTGCGTTCCGGCGCGGTGGATTTGGTGGTGGTGGACTCTGTGGCAGCCCTCACACCCAAGGCCGAACTCGAAGGCGACATGGGCGATTCATTGCCAGGCTTGCAAGCCCGTTTGATGAGCCAAGCGCTGCGTAAATTGACGGCTTCCATCAAGAAGACCAATTGCACCGTTATCTTCATCAACCAGATCCGTATGAAGATTGGCGTGATGTTTGGTTCACCCGAAACCACCACCGGCGGTAACGCGCTCAAGTTCTACGCCTCGGTGCGCTTGGACATTCGCCGCACCGGCACCATCAAGCGTGGTGACGAGGCCGTGGGTAACGAGACCAAAGTCAAAGTGGTGAAAAACAAAGTGGCGCCTCCGTTCAAGACAGCCGAGTTCGACATCTTGTTTGGCGAAGGCATCAGCCGCCAAGGTGAAATCATTGACATGGGTGTGAACGCCAAAGTCATTGAAAAGTCTGGCGCTTGGTATGCGTACCAAGGCGAAAAGATCGGCCAAGGCCGCGACAACGCCCGTGAGTTCTTGCGTGAAAACGAAGCCTTGGCTTTCGAAATCGAAAACAAGGTGCGCGAATCTTTGGGTATTCCTTTGTTGGCTGGCGGTGTAGATGCACCTGCGGCCAAAGAAGAAAAAGCGCCCAAGGCCTCTAAGGCTGCCAAAGAAGCCAAAGGCGCTGCGGACGCAGATGCCGACGGCGTGGTGGCTTAACGCGCACTCAAAAGCGTCAACCAAAAAGCCAGCCTCGTGACACACGACGTGGATTCAAACGGAGACGAGAAACCTCAGGCGAAAAGGGCCAACGGGTTTCAACTCTCGCTCAAAGGCCGAGCCCTGCGCTTGCTGTCGCAACGTGAGCACTCGCGCTTTGAGCTAGAGCGCAAGCTCAAACCGTTTGAAGAAACGCCGGGCGAGCTGGTCGAGGCTTTGGATTTTTTGCAGGCCAAAGACTTCATCAACGAACAGCGTGTGGTGGAGTCGGTGGTCAATAGCCGCTCTCGCAAGCTCGGTGCATCCCGGGTGCGTCAAGAATTGCAAGCCAAGGGGTTGCCTGTCGAGGCCATCGCCGAAGCTGTGCAAGAGATGCGCAGCACCGAGCTAGAGCGAGCCCGTGAAGTGTGGCGAAAGAAATTTGGCGCGCCGCCCGTGGACCAAGCGGCACGCGTCAAGCAAGTGCGGTTTTTAGTGAGCCGAGGCTTTGCGCCGGAGGTTGTGCGCAAAGTCGTAGCTGGCGCGGAAGACTTTTAAACGCCCAGCATCAGCTGCAGGTTTTGCACCGCAGCGCCGCTGGCACCCTTGCCCAAGTTGTCCAAACGCGCCATCAGCACGGCATGGCGATGGGTTTCGTTCGCGAAGACGCGAATTTCTAGTTTGTTGGTGTCGTTCAACGCGGTCGCGTCGAGCTTGCCGTTGTCGGTGGCGGGTTGCACGCTCACCCAGCTGTCTGGGTTTTGGCCGTAGTGTTTGGCCAGCGCGTCGTGCAGGTCAGCGGCTTTGGGCTTGCCAGGCAACATGTCCAAATGAATGGGCAGCTGCACCAACATGCCTTGGCGGAAGTTACCCACCGACGGCACAAACAAGGGGCGGCGTGTGAGGCCGGTGTAGGCCATGATTTCTGGGATGTGTTTGTGCTCAAGGCCCAAGGCGTAGGCTTCAAACAGGGGCGCTTTGCCCGCTTCGTAGTCTTCAATCATGGTGCGGCCACCGCCCGAATAGCCGCTGACTGAAGGCAGGGCCACGGGGAAGTCGGCAGGCACCAAGCCGGCATCGACCAAGGGGCGCAACAGCGCAATCGCGCCGGTGGCGTAGCAGCCGGGGTTGGCCACGCGGTCGGCGTTGATCACCGCGTCGCGTTGACCAGCGGCCAGCTCTGGAAAGCCATAGACCCAAGCCGGTGCCACGCGGTGCGCGGTGGAGGCGTCGATGATTTTGGGTTTGCGGCCAGCAAGGCTGTCGATCATGGCCACCGATTCAAGGGCGTGGTCGTCGTGCAGGCACAGGATGACCATGTCCACGCCAGCCATGAGCTCGCGTTTGGCTTCGGGGTCTTTGCGTTTGGCGGGGTCGATGCTGACCACTTGCACAGCTGGCATCAGGGCCAAACGTTCGCGAATTTGTAGACCTGTGGTGCCGGCTTCGCCGTCAATGAAGACTTTAGACATGGATGTCGCCAAAAAGTACAAGAAAAGTTGGGCGTCGCTAAGCTCTTGTAAGCCAATTAAAAGTTTGACGCGATGCAGCATGATACAGTCTTAAGGCTTTGTGCAGGGCGGCTCTTTGGCGTCGTTCACTGCAGAAAACGTTACAAATCCACCGATTACTAAGAGAGATCTCATGAAGATTCACGAGTACCAAGGCAAGGAAATCTTGCGTCAATTTGGTGTGCCAGTGCCACGCGGTATCCCCGCGTTCACGGTGCAAGAAGCGGTGGAAGCCGCGCAAAAGTTGGGCGGCCCAGTTTGGGTTGTGAAGGCCCAAATTCACGCGGGTGGCCGCGGCAAGGGCGGCGGCGTCAAAGTGGCTAAGACCATCGAAGACGTCAAACGCATCTCTGGCGAAATTTTGGGCATGCAGCTCAAGACCCACCAAACGGGCCCAGAAGGTCAAAAAGTCCGTCGTCTCTACATCGAAGACGGCGCTGACATCAACAAAGAATATTACGTGTCAGTTGTGACTGACCGTGCAACGCAAAAGATTGCTTTCATCGCTTCCAGCGAAGGCGGCATGGACATTGAAGAAGTTGCCCACAGCACCCCAGAAAAAATCATCACCGAGTTCATCGACCCGTTGACTGGTTTGGGCGATGCACAAGCCAAGAAGATCGCAGACGCCATCGGCATGCCTGCTGACTCCACCGCACAAGCCGTGGACATCTTCAAGAAGCTGTACCAGTGCTACATGGAAACTGACGCATCTTTGGTGGAAATCAACCCACTGAACCGCGACAGCAAAGGCAACGTGATGGCTTTGGATGCGAAGTTCAACTTCGATGCCAACGCTTTGTTCCGTCACCCAGAAATCGTGGCTTACCGCGATTTGGACGAAGAAGATCCTGCTGAAGTGGAAGCTTCTAAGTTCGACTTGGCCTACATCTCGTTGGACGGAAACATCGGTTGCTTGGTCAACGGTGCTGGCTTGGCCATGGCCACCATGGACACCATCAAGTTGTTCGGCGGCGAGCCAGCCAACTTCTTGGACGTGGGCGGCGGCGCAACTGCCGAGAAGGTCACTGAAGCTTTCAAGATCATGTTGAAGAACCCCAATGTCAAAGGCATTTTGGTCAACATCTTCGGCGGCATCATGAAGTGCGACACCATCGCCAGCGGCGTGATCACAGCTTGTAAAGCCGTGAACTTGTCAGTGCCATTGGTTGTGCGCATGAAAGGCACCAACGACGAGCTGGGCAAGAAAATGTTGGCCGAATCAGGTCTGCCAATCATCTCTGCCGACACCATGGCCGAAGCCGCGACGTCTATCGTTGCAGCCGTGAAGTAAGGGAAAAAACATGTCCATCTACATCAATAAAAACACCAAGGTCATCACCCAAGGTATCACCGGTAAAACCGGTCAGTTCCACACTGAAAAGTGCATCGAATACGCAAACGGTAAAAACTGTTTCGTCGCGGGTGTGAACCCCAAGAAAGCCGGCGAAAAGATTTTTGACGTGCCAATCTTTGCATCCGTCAAAGAAGCTGCTCAAAACACAGGCGCCACCGTGTCTGTGATCTACGTGCCACCAGCAGGCGCAGCTGCAGCCATCTGGGAAGCTGTGGAAGCCGACCTCGACTTGGCCATCTGTATCACCGAAGGCATCCCCGTCCGCGACATGCTCGAAGTCCGTAACAAGATGAAAGCCAAGGAAGCTGCTGGCGGCAAGAAAACCTTGTTGCTCGGCCCTAACTGCCCTGGTTTGATCACACCTGACGAAATCAAGATCGGCATCATGCCTGGTCACATCCACCGCAAAGGTCGTATCGGCGTTGTGTCACGTTCTGGCACATTGACTTACGAAGCCGTGGCGATGTTGACCGAAGTGGGCTTGGGCCAATCCAGCGCCGTCGGTATCGGTGGCGACCCCATCAACGGTTTGAAGCACATCGACGTGATGAAGGCTTTCAACGACGATCCAGACACCGACGCCGTCATCATGATCGGTGAAATCGGTGGTCCAGACGAAGCCGAAGCCGCCATGTGGTGCAAGGCCAACATGAAGAAGCCAGTTGTTGGCTTCATCGCTGGTGTGACTGCCCCTCCCGGCAAGCGCATGGGCCATGCAGGTGCTTTGATTTCTGGCGGTGCAGATACTGCAGATGCCAAGCTCGCCATCATGGAAGAGTGCGGCTTCATCGTCACACGCAACCCCTCTGAATTGGGCAAATTGCTCAAAGCTCAGTTGAAGTAATTTCTTTCGAGAATTGCGAATGAAGAAGCGAGCGGTGGTTTCACCGCTCGCTTTTTTTTGAACTGATGGATTGGCGTTTACTTTGACGCAGATGCCTAAAATTAATGCCCTACCTATCCAAGGATTTGCGATGAAACACACTTTGCAACGCGGCTTCACCTTGATCGAACTCATGATCGTGGTGGCCATCATTGGCGTTTTGGCTTCAGTGGCCTTGCCCGCATACCAAGACTACATGGTCCGCGCACGCGTGAGCGAAGGTTTGGGGCTGGCATCTGCTGCCAAGACGAATGTGCTCGATGTGGTCAACAGCGGCAACATCGCGACAGTCGCCAACGGTTACAAAGCAGGCTACACCTGGTCGGGTGCCACCAAGAACATCAGCAGCATTGACATTGCGTCGAGCACAGGCGTCATCACCATCACCACCACGGCGGCAGCCGGTGGCGGTAGTTTGTTGCTGGTGCCGTACACCAAAAATGGCACGACTGACTCAGCCTTACCGGCCCCGACGACGACCAATGGGGTGGTCGATGGGGTGGTGCAGTGGAAGTGTTTGGCCAAAGGTGCGGATGCATTCGTGGGCGTGTCAGTGCCTGCCGATGCGTTGCAGAAAAAGTATGTGCCCAGTGACTGCAAATAAGTCACCCGACGCATTGAACAAGGCGCCTGCGGGCGCCTTTGTTTTTTTAGGTGCGTGACTGATAGAAAATCTCACCATGAATTCGTCTACAGCCCAAAGCATCTTGGTGCGCAATGTCGTTCTTGTTGCGTGCATCGCTCTGCCGTGGCTCAACCCATTTGCCAGCAGTCCATCTACAGCGGTCATTCCTTTGCTGGTGAGTTGGATGCTGGCCGCCTGCGCCTTGTTGGCGGTGGTGGAGTTGCCCTTGGCGAAGCCGCGTTGGCCGATGTCCTCGCGTGTGGTGTTGGGCGTGCTGCTGTTGTGGTTATTGGCTTCGCTGCTGTGGGTGCCGCAGGTGGTGGACCGTGCATTAACCGCAGGTTTGTTGGCGTCGCTGATGTGTGTGTGGCTGATGGTGGCCGTTGGCCGGCGTGCTGCGGTAGACGAAGGTTTGCTGCAGTGGGTGGTGTGGGGCTTGGTCGTTGCCGCGACCATCAGTGCGGTGCTGGGCATGTTGCAGTATTTGGGTTTGGCACATGGCTTGTCGCCTTGGGTGAACCAACCTTTGAAGGGGGATGCCTTTGCCAATTTGCGTCAGCGCAACCAGTTTGCATCGCTCACCAGCTTAGGTTTGGTGGCCTTGCTGGGCTGGGTGGCCGCGCAGGCCAAGCGGCACACCCTGCAGCGTTCCACTTGGGTGCTGGCGGTGGTGTTGCTCAATGTGTTGGCTGCGGGTGTGGCGTGCTCGGTGTCGCGCACGGGTGCCATGCAATGGGCGTTGGTGGGCGTGTTGATGTCGGCCTGGGGCTGGCGCAGCGCTAAGCAAGATGCTGCATCTGGCAAAGGCTTGGTGTGGCTGGCCTTGGCCGCGCCTGTGTTGGTGGCCGTGTGGTCGGTGTTGATGCCTTGGTTGGCATTGCAAAGCACAGGCGAATGGGGTGCGAGCATGATTTTGCGGGTCACCGGCCAAGCGCAAGACTACGCCGCCTGCGGGGGGCGCCGCGTGTTGTGGGCCAACGTCTTGGCTTTGATTGCGCAACACCCGTGGTTGGGCTGGGGCTGGGGTGAGACCGATTACGCGCACTTCATGACCGGCTACAGCAGCCTGCGTTTTTGCGACATGCTCGACAACGCGCACGACTTTCCCTTGCACATGGCGTTGGAGCTGGGCGTGCCATTCGCGTTGGTGGTCATGGTTGGCATGACTGCGTGGGTGCTGCGTCGCACACCGTGGCGCGAGCGACATGCCTGGCGTGTGATGGCCTGGTGTTGGCTGGTGGTGCTGGGCTTGCACAGTTTGCTGGAGTACCCGCTTTGGTACGGCCCGTTTCAAATGACGCTGGGCTTGGCCATCGGTTTGTTGTGGGCGGCCCCTGATACGTCGGCGGAGCAAGAAGCGCAAGAAGGCCCCATGTGGGTCGCAGCATTGCTCTTCATCGGTTGCTTGTATGCCGCGTGGGATTTCAACCGCGTGGGCCAAATTTACCGACAAGCCGCCTCGCGTGATGCGGCTTACCGTGACAACCCACTGCACCACGCCAAGCAATCGTGGCTGTTCAAAAATCAAGCCGACTTTGCTGAACTCACCACACAAACCGTGACGGCGGACAACGCGGCTGAGCTGTATCCGCAAGCGGTGCGCTTGATGCACTATTCGCCCGAAGCGCGCGTGGTGCAACGCGTGATCGACAGCGGCAAGTTACTCGGGCATCACGAAGAGGCCCAAGCTTTGGCTGAGCGCTTAGAAGACGTGAAACAAAACACGCCGCGCTAAACTCATCTGCAACATGACCCACGCTCACCCCACCCTCTCGGCCATCGTCATCACGCGCAACGAAGCGCATAACCTGCACGACTGCTTGCAGTCCATGCGCGGTTTGGTTGATGAAATCATTGTGGTGGACAGCCAAAGCACAGACGCCACCGTGGCCATTGCTCAGCAGCATGGCGCCAAAGTGGCGCAGCCTGCTGATTGGCCAGGCTTTGGGCCACAAAAAAACCGAGCCTTAAATTTAGCTACCTGTGATTGGGTGTTGTCGATTGATGCAGACGAGCGCGTCACGCCCGAGTTGGCTGCGGAAATCAAACAGGTGTTGCAAGCGGACGCGTCCGACGTGGCCTACAAGTTGCCCCGCTTGTCGTCGTATTGCGGCAAATTCATCCATCATGCGGGCTGGCAACCAGACTATGTGCTGCGCTTGTTCAAGCGTGGCACGGCCAAGTTTTCAGACGATCTGGTGCATGAACGTGTGGTGACCGAGTTGCCCGTGCAGGCGCTGCACAACCATTTGCTGCATTACAGCTACCTCAACTTCTCGCAAGTGTTGTCCAAGGTCGACGCGTATTCCAGTGCCTCTGCCAAACAAGCCTATGCGCGTGGCAAGCGTTCGTCGGTGGCGGGGGCTTTGGGCCACGGTGCATGGGCCTTCTTTCGCACCTATGTGATTCGCCGAGGTTTCTTAGATGGCGGACATGGGTTGGCGTTGTCTATCTCGAATGCTGAGACCAGCTACTACAAGTATTTGAAGCTTTGGCAAATGCAGCAGGCCGAAGAGGCCGCTGCAAAGTAAGCGCACATAGATGGTTTTTAGGCCGCTACGTAGCTGCCCGACTTACCGCCGTGCTTCTCCAGCAAATGCACATCGGTCATCGTCATGCCTCGGTCCACGGCTTTGCACATGTCATAGATCGTGAGTAAAGCGACTTGCACAGCGGTGAGGGCCTCCATCTCCACACCCGTTTGACCGACGGTTTCCACGGTTGCCGTGCATTGCACGCTGTGCGTGGCTTCGTCGATGGCAAATTCCACCGCCACGCGGGTGAGTGCGAGTGGGTGACACAGGGGAATCAAGTCGCTGGTTTTCTTGGCGGCTTGAATGCCTGCAATGCGTGCGATGCCCAACACATCGCCTTTCTTGGCGGTGCCGCTTTGAATCAAGGTCAAGGTGGCGGGCAACATGACGATGCGGCCTGTGGCCACGCCCACGCGCTTGGTGTGGGCTTTGTCGGCCACGTCCACCATGTGGGCTTGGCCTTGTGCGTCAAAGTGTGTGAGTGTGGACATGCTGAAATTTACAACGGGTTAACATGAAAGCCGCATCATACGGTCCATGGCACACATGCTTTCCACCCAGCTTTCGCCCCATCTTTTACGTCGCTTTGGCGTGCTGAGTGTGTGCGCGGCTTTGCTGCTGCCCGTGGCGCCCGCCCATGCGCAACTCAATCCCAGTCGCTTGCCTAATTTAGGCGATGGTGCAGAGGTGCCACTGGGCGTCGAGCGGCGCTTGGGCGAAAGCATCGCGCGGGAAATTTACCGTGACCCCGATTACTTAGACGATCCCGTGCTCGGCGACTATTTGCAGTCGATCTGGCAAACGTTGCTGGCCTCGGCTCGTCAACGCGGCGAGTTGACGCCTGAGTTGGAGCAGCAGTTTTCTTGGGAGGTTTCGCTCATTCGCGACCGCAGCATCAACGCGTTTGCATTGCCGGGTGGTTACTTGGGCGTGCATTTGGGGCTAATTTCGGCGGTCAGCAGCGCAGATGAATTGGCGTCAGTGCTCGCGCATGAGTTGAGCCACGTCACGCAACGCCACATCGCACGCATGATTGCGCAGCAAGGCCGTCAAGGCCCGATGGTGATGGGCGCCATGATTTTGGGCATGTTGGCGGCCAGTCGCACAGCAAACGCCAGCAGCATGAGTGCAGCAAATGCCGTGATGGTCGGTGGACAAGCTGCAGCGATACAAAGTCAGCTGAACTTCTCGCGCGACATGGAGCGCGAGGCCGACCGCGTGGGCTATGGCGTGATGACCGAAGCTGGCTACGAAGCCCAAGGCTTTGTCACCATGTTTGAAAAACTACAACAAGCCGCCCGCTTGAACGACAACGGCTCTTTCCCTTATTTGCGCAGCCACCCCATGACGACCGAGCGCATCGCCGATGCCCAAGCGCGTCAGCAGCTGTTGCCTGCGCGTGCCGCTGTGGCGACCACAGCCACGCACGCCATGATGTCTGCCCGTGCCCAAGTGTTGGCCAAGCCCGGTGTGGATGTGTTGCGCACCATTGCTGCCCAAGCGAATGCCACAACGTTGTTATCGGCCAGCAAAGCCAAACAAGCGGGGGTGTTGTACGGCGCGACCTTGGCGGAGATGGAGCAGCGTAATTTTGCAGTCGCTCGTCAGCATTTGGCCCGTTTACAAAGCTTGAGTGGCCTAGAACTCAGCGCCCTCCGCGTGGTGCGTTTGCTGGCTGCAGAGCTGGCGCTGATGTCGGGTGATGCTGCGCAAGCCGTGGGCTTGCTTGAGCCGAAGGCTGCCGTGTTAGCCAGCCATGACCGTGCAACGCGTATGCAGCTGGCACGTAGCCGCGTTGCTACGCAAAAGCCTGCGCAAGGCAAAGTGGCGGCAAGTGAGTTGTCGTTGTGGTTGAACCAGCACCCACGTGATGCGTCGGCGTGGTTGCTGCAGGCCTCGGCCTATGAGTTGCAAGGCGATAGCTTGCGCGCCATTCGTGCACAAGCAGAGGCGCGCGCCATGGAGTTGGATTACGGCGCAGCCCTCGACCGCTTTAAGGCCGCGCAGCTGTTGGCGCACCAAATGGCAAGTGAAGGCAAGTTAGACCGCGCGGGCCACATGGAGGCGTCCATCATTGACGCCCGTTTGCGCGAATTAGAGAATTTGCGGCGGGAACAAGCGCTCGAGCGCGGCATCAATTAACACGCCAAACGCGGAGTAAATCAGCGAGCCCAGCAGGGCTGAGCCAAAGCCGCGTACCCAGAAGCCTTCGAGCAAGCCTGCCGCGGCCCAAAACATGAAGGCATTGATGACGAACAAGAACAAGCCCAGCGTGAAAAACGTCACAGGCAAGGTCAGCACGACCAAGGCGGGGCGCACGATGAGGTTAAAAATGCCCATGACCAAGGCGGCTGCCATGGCCGCACCAAAGCCCGTGACCTCAACGCCGCTGTATAGGTGTGCCAATGCCATCAAGGCTGTGGCATGGAGTACCCAAGTTAAAAGTAGTTTCATTGCTCGGTCAGCATAGCATTGCCGCTATCATCCACACCCCGACTTTCACCCTGCTTTTTAGGTAACAAACTCTAACGCGATGGCTGGCATTCACATCACCGACATTGAAGCGGCCATCAACTATTGGCGCGAACAAAAACCCTCACCCGATGGCGTCACGCTGGCGCCAGAAATCCGCGCGCTGGCTGAGGTCTACGCGTTGATGATTTATTACCACCACGAAGAAGCGGCGGAACAAGGCTTTCCCAAAAAGGCTTACGAAGCATGGCTAGGTTGGTACCGCACCACACCCGACGCCCCGTGCATCGCCATTTGTTCGACCAGCCAAGGCGATGAAGAGTGCAAAGGCTGTGGCCGCACGTTTGAAGAAGTGCAGTACTGGCCAGAAATGTCGCCAGGCGAGAAGCGCAGCACGTGGCGACGCATCACCATGATTGGCACCTCTTGGCGCTTCAACAAGTACGCAGAGCGTGCGTTGGCGTGTGCGTCAGTGGATGTGGGCGATACGCAAAAAGACGGCGAAGCTAAATCTGACGCGCAAGAAAAAAGCGCACCTTAAGTGCGCTTTGTCAGAGTGGCAGCGCTTATTTCCAGCGCTCGCACTCAATGTCAACGGTGGTCTTGCCGTTGCTCATCATCACCACGCCCTCTTGAATGGTCGCTTGCAGCTGCATGCTGCGCTCGGCCAGGTTGGCCAAATCTTGCGAGGCGCTGCTTGGAATGCGCCACACCTGCAGGGTGGTGGGTTTGATGAGTTTGTTTTGCATGTTCTTCCACCAGACATCGCCTGAGCTGGAGAACACATACAACATCACTTGGTCGGCCTTGCTGCAGGCTTTGAGCAGTGGCTTTTCTTCGGGCTGACCCACTTCAATCCACAGGCGCTTGCGGCCGGTGAAATCGGTCAGCATCACATCGGGTTCGTCGGGGTCTGACAGACCAGCACCAAACGCCAGTACGCCGTCGCCGTTGCACACGTCTTGTAGCAAATGCGCTTGCAATGACAGCGCGACCAAACGCACCATCATGCGTTCATCGGTTTCGCTGGGGTGACGCGCGAGGGTCAGCGCGTGGTCGGCGTAGTAGCCGTGGTCAATGTCAGCGATTTGAACGTTCGCTTTGAAGATGGTGGATTTGATCGCCATCTGTTTAAACGCGACGCGCCAGTTCGGCGGCTTTGCCCACGTAGCTGCCGGGCGTCATGGCCAACAAACGGTCAATGTCTGCTTGTGGAATTTGCAAAGAGGCAATCAAACCATGCAATGCTTCCGCCGTGACGGTTTTGCCACGCGTGACTTCTTTGAGCTGCTCGTAAGCGCCTTGCACACCGTAGCGACGCATGACGGTTTGGATGGGCTCGGCCAACACTTCCCAAGCGGCATCGAGGTCAGCAGCCAAGGCTTCTTCGTTGAGTTCGAGTTTGTTCAGGCCCACCATCATCGATTGGTACGCCAAGGCGGTGTAGCCCAAGGCCACGCCCATGTTGCGCAACACGGTGGAGTCGGTCAGGTCACGTTGCCAGCGGCTGATGGGGAGCTTTTCGCTCAGGTGTTTGAGCACGGCGTTGGCCAAACCCAAATTGCCTTCGGCGTTTTCAAAGTCAATCGGGTTGACTTTGTGCGGCATGGTGGACGAGCCAATCTCGCCCGCTTTCAAACGTTGTTTGAAGTAGCCCAAAGACACATAACCCCACACGTCGCGCGACCAGTCAATCAGGATGGTGTTGGCACGCGCCACGGCGTCGAATAACTCGGCCATGTAGTCGTGGTGTTCGATTTGAATGCTGTAGGGTTGGAAGGTCAGACCGAGGCCCAACGGCGCAGGTGTTTCCACCACTTTGCGGCTGAAGGCTTCCCAGTCGAAGTCGGGCCAAGCGCTCATGTGGGCGTTGTAGTTGCCTACGGCGCCATTCATCTTGGCCATGATGTGCACGCCCGCAATGCGCTCGCGCACTTGGCGCAGGCGCATCACCACGTTGGCCACTTCTTTGCCCACGGTGGTGGGGCTGGCGGTTTGGCCGTGCGTGCGGCTGAGCATGGGCACGTCGGCGTAGGCGTGGGCCATCTCGCGCAGCTTGGCAATCAGGCCATCGAGGCCAGGCAAGATGACTTCATCGCGGCCCGCCTGCAATTGCAGCGCGTGGCTGGTGTTGTTGATATCTTCGCTGGTGCAAGCAAAGTGCACAAACTCAGCAGCCGCTTCGAGTTCTGCATGGCCTTTGAATTTCTTTTTGATCCAATATTCCACGGCCTTCACGTCGTGGTTGGTGACCTTCTCTTCGTCTTTGATAGCCAGCGCGTCTTCGGTGCTGAAGTTGGTGACCAAACTGATGAGATAGTCGCGAGAAGCAGCGCTCAAGGGTTTGAATTCCGCAAAGCCCGCATCGCTCAAGGCGATGAACCACGCAATCTCCACTTGCACGCGGCGGTGCATATAGCCTTGCTCGCTCATCAGGGGGCGCAGGGCGGCGACTTTGCCGGCGTAGCGGCCATCCAGGGGCGACAGGGCGGTGACTTGGGAAATAGCTTGGGGGGTGCGGGTTGTATTGCTCATGTTGCAATTTTAGGTGCTTGGCCCAAGTGCCATGTATACGCCAAGCTCGCTAAACTAGAGTCTCAACAAATCTATGAAAAACATATGAAACTGATTGGTGCAATTACCAGCCCCTATGTGCGCAAAGTGCGCATCGTCATGGCCGAGAAGAAACTGGACTACCAGTTTGTGACCGAAGACGTCTGGGCTGCAGATACCAACATCACGGCATCCAACCCTTTGGGCAAGGTGCCTTGCCTCATCATGGAAGGCGGCGAGGCGCTGTTTGACTCGCGCGTCATCGTTGAATATGTGGACACCCTGTCACCCGTGGGCAAGCTCATTCCTGGCAGTGGCCGCGAACGCGCCGAAGTAAAAACTTGGGAGGCTTTGGCTGATGGCTTGTTGGACGCGGCCATTCTTGCCCGTCTGGAAGCCACTTGGCCTGGTCGCAAAGAGGGGGAGCGCAGCCAAGCGTGGATTGAGCGTCAAATGAAAAAGATTGACGACAGCTTGATTGCGATGGATCGTGCTTTGGCCGAGCGCAGCAACTGCGTGGGCATTCACCTGAGCTTGGCGGACATTGCGGTGGGCGCAGCCTTGGGCTACTTGGATTTCCGTTTCGCGCACATTGATTGGCGTGGTCAGCACCCCAATCTGGCTGCTTTGTATGAGCGTTTGGCACAACGCCCAAGCTTCAAAGACACAGCGCCGGTTTGATTTAGCTGTTGGCGCGTTTTTTCAACCAACGCATCACGCTGCCCACCACGGGCAGCTTCTCGTACAGCTCTTCTGCTGCATCCCAATAGTCGCGGTGCACGGCCACGCGCCACACGCCGGCTTCTTCACGCAACACAAAGTGGGTTGCGCCGCGAATGGTTTGTATTGCGCCGTTGTCCATGCGTGGCGCAGAGAAGAAAAAATCCCAAGTGACAAAACATTGCGCACCGTTTTGTACTTGCTGGGTAATCACAAAGCGTGGTGCTTCTAGCGCTTCAAACATGTGGGTAAAGATGCGCGCAATCGCTGAGATGCCTTGCACCTCATTGAAGGGATCTTTGAACTGCGCGTCTGCGGTGTAGAGCTGCCCCGCACGCGCCACGTCGCCAGGTTGCAGGTGTTCAAAAAAATGCACCACGCGTTGTAGTGCAGCTTCGGGGCTGTCAGGCTGGGTCAGTTGAAATGGCATCGTGACCTCTTACATGCCAGTGCCGCGGCGTACCAAGGCAAAGTACCAGCGATAAGGCAGCAAGCGCATCAAAAGCAACATGCGTGTGAAGCGCTTAGGAAAGTGAATGTGAAATTGGCCCTGACGCCATCCGTTCAAAATTTCAGAAGCGGCTTTGTTGGGCGTGATGAGCGCGGGCATGGGAAAGTCGTTGTTGGCTACCAGCGGAGTTTCTACAAAGCCAGGGTTGATCAAACTCACGCCAATACCGTGGGGCGACACGTCGTAATACAAAGCCTCTGCCAAATTGATAAGCGCGGCCTTGGTGGGCCCGTACGCCAAGCTTTGCGGCAAACCGCGAAAGCCCGCCACGCTAGAAATAAAACTGATGTGGCCGCGCTGCTGCGGCAGCAACTCGGGCAGCACAGCATCCAGCACACGCAGAGCGCCGGTGTAGTTGATGTCAAGGTGGCGCAGCATTTCGGACAGCGAATAGTCGGCCGCGCGCATGGCTTGGTAGTAGCCCGCACAGTACATCACCACATCCAAACCTTGTTGTGTTTGCACGTAGCGGGCTGCGGTGGCAATGGCGGCAGTGTCAGCCACATCCAGCACCACCGCTTGCGCGCCAGGGTGGTCGTCGACAAACTGTTGCAGCAACCCGGCATTGCGTGCCGATACCACCACGCGGGCGCCTGCGGCATGCAGGGCTTTGGCGGTGGCCAAGCCAATGCCGCTAGACGCGCCAATCAGCCACACGCTGCGGCCCTGCCAGTCGGTGATGGGTGGGTTCATGGGTTTGATCCAAGACATGTCAACCTCGGCGAGTGAAGGACAAGGTGACGTCGCCCAAGTGCACGCCCCACTTGCTCATGCGTGCTTTGTTGAGCATGACACGGTCGCTCATCAGATACATCCAATCGTCCATGCTCACATGCAGCACACGGCCGTCCACGGGCAAGGCCAAGGTGTAGCCCCAACGAAAGGCGTTGCCGCGTGTTTGTCCGCTGGCGATGCCCACCACGTCGCCAGCCGTGCCTTGGTACTGGCCGTTACCCAAGTGGGTGAGTTTCCAAATGCGGCGCTCTTGTGTGCCATCGGAGTAGACAAAGCGCTCATCCAACACGCCCTGTTCTCCCTGCCAAGTGCAGGCCATGTCCACGGTGAAGCGCTTCACCACTTTGCCTTGGCGGTCTGTGAACACGCCCCAGGCATCGACCTTGCCGTTGAAGTAGCTGCGCAAGTCCAGCGTGGGTTTGTCCTGGGCGTAGTCTTCAATCGAAGGGCTGGCACAGCCGCTCAAGCCCACAGCAGCCAGTGCGCCCATGCCGGTGGCACTGCGGGTTAAGAGTTGTCGTCTGTTCACCATCTGGTTTCTCCCAAAGTTCAAATGCAGTTCTGCGGTGCTGGGCTTCATTGTTGAGCGCCGGCCAGCAATTGCTGGCGAAGCTGGCGTTGCGAAGTTTCGGGGGCCAACCAAATGCCAAAAAAGCGTTTCGCCAATTCTGCGTCGGTTATGTCACCCAACAGGCGGTCTTGGTGCAAGAGCTGCATGCCTTTGTCGGGGGCGTAAACGCCGGTGATGCGGTCGCCGCTGCGCACGTTTGGAATGAGCGATTGCAACACGCCCGACCAGTTGTGTTGTTGGGCAGCGCTCAAGGTACGCTGGCCTTGCATTTCATCTATGGAGCGTTGCGCAATGTCAGCGCCTTTGAAATCCCGCAGGTAGCGCAGCTCTAGCACCAAGGCTTGCATGGCCCAGTTGTCGGGGGCAAAAGCGGTGCTGCCCCACAGGCTGGCGTCGTACACCTCAAAGCCCCAATAGGTGAATCGGTGCTGCCCAATCAGGCGCGGTGTGCCGCGAAGCAGGGAGCGCACAAAACTTGGGACTGCGGTTGGTGTGTCTGGCTTGGCGTTGCTTTGCTGGTTGGCGTGTGCGTCTAACGACAAGGCACCCGCACAGCTGAGAACCGCCGCACGCATCACATGGGTCAATGCGCTGCGGCGTGTGGTCATGGCTTGACCAAGGTGAACTGCAACACATCGGTGTTGTGCTGCTCAAATGCGGCTTCGCAGTAAGCGAGGTAGAACTCCCAAATACGGATGAAGCGCTCGTCAAACCCCAGTTGCAACACCTGCGTTTTGTCCGCCATGAATTGGTGACGCCAGCGGCGCAAGGTTTCGGCGTAGTCCAAACCAAAGGCCAGCTCGTCCACCACTTTCAGGCCTGCGCGTTCGGCGTGCGCGCGAAACTCGCGCGGACAAGGCAAACAACCGCCGGGAAAAATGTATTGCTGAATGAAGTCGGTGCTTTTGACATAGCGGTCAAACAGCGCGTCGTCGATGACGATGGTTTGGATGCAAGCTTTACCGCCAGACTTCAGCAAGCGAGCCACGCTCTCGAAATAGGTGGGCCAATATTCTTGGCCGACAGCCTCCAACATTTCGATGGAGCAGATCGCGTCATAGGGGCCGTCGTCAATGTCGCGGTAGTCTTGCAAGCGCAGGTGGCTGGTGGCGGCCAAGCCTTGGGTTTGCATGCGTTGGTTGGCAAACGCCAGTTGCTCGTGGCTCAAGGTCACGCCGCTCATGTGCGCGCCAAACTCTTGGCCGCCCAGCTCAGCCAAAGCGCCCCAGCCGCAGCCGATTTCAAGAATGCGGTCACCCGCTTTGGCGTCGACCATGCGCAGGGCGCGCCGCACTTTGGCGGTTTGTGCCTCGGCCATCGGCTTGGCGCGGTCGTTGTCAAACCACGCGGACGAGTAGTTCATCGTGGGGTCAAGCCACAGCTCATAAAAGGCATTGCCCAAGTCGTAATGTGCGTGGATGTTTTTCTTGCTGTTGCTGCGCGTGTTGCGGTGAAGCAAGTGGCGCACGCGGTAGAACAAGCGGCCCAACCAGCTGCCAAAGATCAGCTCGTCCATGTCGCGGCGGTTGGCGACTAAGAGCTGCAGCAGCTCAGACAAATTGTTTGTGGTCCACTCGCCCGCAATGTAGCTTTCAGCGAAACCAATGTCGCCCGATTTCAAGGCTTGCGTCAGCGGGGCATAGCTGTGCAAATGCAGGGTCGCGTTGAGTGCTGGGCCTGTGGCGGGTGCTGCGCCGTATTGCGCCACACTGCCATCGGGCCATTGCACATGCAAGGTGCCATGTTGTAAACGTTGTAGCAAGCTCAGCACGCGCCGCGCAGCAGCGGGCATGTCTTGGGGGGCAGAGCGGACGGGGGCCGAGGTCGTGGATGAAGTCATGGCTAGGCTTTGAATCAGTTCAACGGGTTACAAAATCTTTGGGTGGCGTGGGCTTGGTGAAAAACGGCACACGCTTGCGCCACAGCTTCATCGCTTGCCAATGGATGCGGGCCATGACCATGAGCGTCATCAGCGGGTAGCCCCACAAGGCGCGGCGCAAGGCGGCGCGGGTGATGGGTTCGAGTTGGCCGCTGACGCTGGTTTCGATCAAGGGGCCCAGCGCATCGTCGTGGTCCACGCGCGCCACGGTGTGGTCGGCGGTGCGCATGAAGCGAAAGCGGTAGTCGCCTTGCACGTCGCAAAACGGCGACACATGAAACACCTTGTTGGCGCATTGCTCCACGCCGTATTGCGGGCGATCTAGCAAATAACAGTGGCGTTCGCCAAAGGTGTTGTTCACTTCCACCACGATGGCGCGTAGGCTGTTGTCTGCTGCGTGGCAATACCAAAAGCTCACGGGCTTGAAGGTGTACCCCAGCACGCGTGGGTAGCAATGCAGCCACACCTCGCCCGTGGCGTCGGTGATGCCTTCCTTGTGCAGCAATTCCTCTAGCCATGCCAGGGCACCACCCGCTTCGGGTTTGCGTCCATCGCCGTGGTCTGTGTCGTGAAAGCTGATGGCGCCTGCGCGGTTGATGGGTAGCACCGTGTGGGTGTGAAGCGTGCGCATGGGCAGCATCAAAAAGAAAGTGCTGTAGTTGAACGCATGCACCTTGGGCCGCAAACGTGTGTGACGCACTTGACCAAAACCAATCATGTGGCTCATCTTGCCAAGCTCGCCAATAAGTTCTGTGCGGCATCGCGCCCAGCCTTGAAGCCGTCTTCATGAAAGCCATAACCCATCCATGCGCCGGCAAACCAGGTGTGGTGTTGGCCTTGCAGTTGGGGCATGTGGGCCTGCGCCTGAATGGCGGGCAAGTCAAACACGGGGTGGGCGTAGTCGTATTCTCCAATGACGTGCGCTGGGTCAATCTCGTGCACAGGGTTGAGCGACACGATCACGTCTTGTGTGAACGGCAGCGGCTGCAAGAGGTTGAGCCAGTAGTGCAGGCACACGCGGGTGGACTCGGTGTTGTCATGCGCGGCACGTTCGTAGTTCCATGCCGCCCAGGCGAGTTTTTTCTTGGGCATCACCGACACGTCGGTGTGCAGCACCGCACGGTTGGGGTGGTAGTGAATGGCGCCTAATGTGCTTTGTTCTTGCGCCGTGGGCTCGGCCAGCATGGCCAACGATTGGTCGGCATGGGTGGCCAAGATCACTTGGTCAAAGCGTTCAGAACCTGCGTGGGTTTGCAGCGTCACGCTGTGGGCATCGCGTTCAATGCGCAGCACGGGTGTGTTCAAACGCTGATCGCCAACGCCTGCCAAAATTTTCTCGACGTAATGGCGCGCGCCACCGGCCACCGTGTACCACTGCGGGCGGTTGTTCACTTGAATCAGCCCGTGGTTGTGGCAAAACCGAATCATGGTGGCCACAGGGAATTTCAGCATTTGGTCGGTGGGGCAGCTCCAGATGCATCCCAGCATCGGCAGCAAATACCAATCGCGGAAGGCGTCGCTGAACTTGTGCGAAAACAAAAATCCACTCAGCGGCTGGGCCAGTTCGTGGTCTTGGTTGCGCTCGGCCAATTCTGTGGCCAAGGTGTTGAAGCGAACCACATCGCGCAGCATGCGAAGGAAGCTGGGCTTGAGCAAATTGCTGCGCTGGGCAAACACGGTGTTGAGGTTGGCGCCGTTCCACTCCAACGCGCCTTTGCCGTTCTTGTTGGGCACTTGCACCGAGAACGACATGTCGGATTTGACGGTGGCCACTTGCAGTTGTTCAAACAAGGCAATCAGCCCTGGATACGTGCGCTCGTTGTAGACCAAGAAGCCGGTGTCCACACCGTGGGTTTGCAGGCCTGTGGGGGTGGGCAAGGTCACGTCCACGGTGTGGGTGTGACCGCCAAAATAGTCACCCGCTTCAAACAGCGTGATGTCGGCTTGGCCCTGCAAATGGTGGGCCGCAGACAGGCCCGAAATGCCTGAACCCACAATGGCGATACGTGGCTTCATAGCGCAGAGGCTTTCATGGCCAACTGGTTTTCAATCTCTTGCACAAAGCTTTTATCTTGTGGCCCGGTCATGCTGCTGAAGCTCTTGATGTGTTTGCCATCGCGGCTGATGACGTATTTGTAAAAGTTCCACTTAGGCGTGGTGCCAGTTTGCTCGGCCAACTGTTTGAACAAGGGCAAAGCGTCTGCGCCGCGCACTGTGGTTTTGACAAACATGGGGAACTTCACGCCAAATGTGTTTTCGCAAAAGTCGGCGATCTTGGCATTGTTGTCGGGCTCTTGTGAGAAGTCGTTGCTGGGGAAGCCCAGCACCACCAGACCGCGATCCTTGTATTTGGCATACAGCGCTTCGAGGCCTTTGTATTGCGGCGTGAACCCACAAAAGCTGGCTGTGTTCACGACAACCACCACTTGACCTGCGTATTGGCAGAGTGCTTGTGGTTTTTCGTCTTGCAGTCGCAGCACCGTGTGTTGCAGGACGCGTGGGCAGGTCATTGTTGCTGTCGTGGCGTTTTCTGAGGCGCTGTGCGCTGTGTTGAGGCCCAAGAGCAGCCAAACGAACAAGAAAACAAAACGGTGCGCCATGGGAAAGCCCTTCTTCAATAGGGGACAATCATGGCCTAATCTGAAAAAACCGTCTAGGACAGAACTTATTCTCCATGTTCACTTACGGGGATTGCCATTTATGAACTCACGTGATGATCCTTCAGGCCTGGTGCTTTCCATTGCGGCTGTCGAACGCGACACGGGCATTGGCAAGGACACCCTGCGTGTCTGGGAGCGACGTTATGGCTTCCCTGTGCCCGGTCGCGACGCGCATGGTGAGCGCGCCTACCCGATAGCGCAGGTGGAAAAGCTGCGCCTGATTAAGCGTTTGATGGACCAAGGGCATCGTCCGGGCCGCATCGTGGCGCAGTCCATGGAGGCGCTGCAGCACCTCAGTCGTGGTGAGGCCTCATTGCAGTCAAGCGATGAAGCCGGCATCTTGCATCCACGTTCAGATTTGATGGCTTACATCGTCATGTTGCAAACGCAAGACCATCAAGGCCTTCAGCGCGAACTCCTCAAAACCTTGTCGCAAGATGGCTTGCAGCGTTTTGTCACCGATGTGGTCGCGCCCCTCACGGCGATGGTGGGCGACACGTGGGCTCGCGGTGATTTGGCTGTGCATGAAGAACATCTCTACACGGAATGTGTCATGACCTTGATGCGACAAGCGATCTTGGCGCTTCCAAAGCCAGCCAACGGTGGCGAACCATCGGTGTTGCTGACCACGTTCCCGCAAGAGGCCCATGGATTGGGCTTGTTGATGGTCGAAAGTTTGTTGACCTTGCAAGGCTGCCGTTGTGTGTCGTTGGGCACGCAAACCCCTGTGCGCGACATTGCCCAAGCGGCGATGGCCCATCGTGCGGACGTGGTGGCTTTGAGTTTCAGTGCCAACATGAAGCCCAACCCTGTGGTGGACGGTTTGACCGAGTTGAATTTGCTATTGCCCGCTTCGAGCCAGATTTGGGTGGGCGGGCAAGCCTCGGCGTTGCGTCGTCGACAGATTGAGCGCGTGGTGGTGTTGCACGATTTGAATTCGATCACCGATGCCGTGAACCATTGGCGTCGCCACAAGGCTGCGTCAGTCCATGCCGCCACCTAAAATTCATCCCCATGACTGACACCACTTTGCTCCCCCCGGCTTTCCTTTCCAAGTTGGCTTCACGCCACGACGCGGTGCAACGCGTGGCGGCCTTGCGCGCGCAAGGGCCCGTGGTGTTCACCAACGGCGTGTTTGATGTGCTGCACCGCGGCCACGCCTCGTATTTGGCCCAAGCCCGCAGCTTAGGCGGCAGCTTGGTGGTGGCTTTGAACAGCGATGCGTCTGCGCGCCGTTTGGGCAAAGGCCCAGACCGCCCACTGAACAACGAGCTGGACCGTGCGGCGTTGATGGCGGCTTTAGAGTCCGTGAGTTTGGTAACGTGGTTTGACGAAGACACACCGCTGGAGCTCATCACCGAGTTGCGCCCCGACGTGCTGGTCAAAGGCGGCGATTACGACATGGGCAAACTGGCGGAAACGCAAGTGGTGCTGGCCTACGGTGGCCGCGCCCAAGCGATTCCGTTTGTCGATGGCTACTCCACCACTGCGTTGGTGAAAAAAATCCGACAAGGGTAAAAGCCCCGCACGGTCGTTGCGTGCGGGCTGATTCACACCTCAGGAAACACCGCGTGCCACAGCGCCTGGATGGCTGAACATTCTTTTTCCAGCTCAGCCGTGGGCACTTGCGTGGGTTGTTCGTCCAAGCGCGCACGGTGTTGCACACGGCGCAGTTCTCGGTAAGCGCTGCCAGCCGCTTCGCCCACACCAGCGGGCAGCAAGCCGGCTTTTTCAGCGCTCAGCAACAAGGCAATGTTGCCCACGTTTGCCAGCAAGGCCGGGTGTTGCTGCGCAAACGCCAGCACCAAGTATTGGACGGCAAACTCAACATCCACCATGCCACCCGCGCTGTGCTTCACGTCAAACAAATCGGGCTTGACGGTGTGTGCGGCGTGCAGCTTTTCGCGCATGGCCACAATTTCTTGGCGCAGCGCCGCTTGGTCGCGTTTGGCGTTGATGACGTTGGCGCGGACGGCGTCGAAGCGGGCTTTGAGATCAGACGCGCCCAAGCAAAAACGCGCACGCGTCATGGCTTGGTGTTCCCAGGTCCATGCGGTGTTTTCACCGCGTTGGCATTGGTAGTCTGAGTAGGCTTCGAAGGTTGACACCAACAGGCCCGAGTTGCCGTTGGGACGCAAAGCGGTGTCAATCTCGTACAAATCGCCTTCGCCAGTTTTGACGGTGAGCCAGTTGATGAGCTTGCGCACATAGGTCGCATAAATTTCGCCCGCGCGTTCGTGTGTGTCTTCATAGACAAACACGATGTCCAAGTCGCTGCCGTAGCCCAGCTCTTTGCCGCCCAGCTTGCCGTAGGCGAGGATGGCAAATTGCGGCTCGTCGCGGTGGCGTTGTTTGAAGTGTTGCCACACCCAACGGCTGGTGATCTTCAACACCGAGTCAGCCAAAGCGCTCAAGTCGTCGGCCACTTGCTCGACGGTGATGCGGCCTTCCACGTCACGCGCCAAGGTGCGGAACACTTCGGCGTGGTGCGCGCGGCGCAGCAAGTTGAGCAACGTTTCTTCGTCGGCCTGCCCGGTCGCTTGCAGCGATTCCAGGCGACGTTCCAGTTCTTGTTCAAACTCGGCAGGCACAAAGCGCTCGGCCAACAAGGCTTCGCCCGCGAGCTCGTCAATGACCCCCGGGTGCTGCTGCAAATATTTGGCAGGCCAACGTGCCATGCCCAGCAAACGCATCAGTTGCTCGTGCACGCGAGGCCGCTCAATCAGCAAGGCCAAATAACTTTCGCGGCGTAGCAGCGGCTCCATCCAGTCGCTCCAGCGCACGGCAGCTTCTTCGGTGATGCGGCCATCGTCGATCCATGCATTGGTGCGTTGCAAAAGTTTGAGCAAGCGCTGCACACTGTCGTCGCGCAAGGCGCGCACGCGGGGTTGCTCTGACCACAACGCCACGCGCTCGCGCAGATGCACATTCAGGTCTGGCAGCAAAGACTCGAGGTCTACGTAGTCGTTTTGCGCTTTGGGTGTGCAGCCTTTGCACTCGCTGTTGTTTGTGTTTTCTGCTTTGTCGCCCAAGCCCAACAAGCGGTCAAACTCGTGCGCCACCAATTCCCGGTGGGTGTCGAGCTGGGTCAAAAAGTCGCACACATCGCCATACCCCAAGGTCAGTGCAATCCAGTTCAGGTCGTCGTCGTTGGTGGGCAAGACGTGGGTTTGTTGGTCGTCTAAGTATTGAATGCGGTGCTCGACTTGACGCAGAAACACATAGGCCTTGGCCAACGCATCGGCGGTGGCGGCGGGCATGAGGTTGGCTTGGCTCAGGCGCTGCAAGGCTTGCAGTGTGGGGCGTGTGCGCAATTCGGGGAAGTGGCCACCGCGCACCACTTGCAGCAGCTGCACCGTGAATTCAATTTCACGAATGCCGCCGCGCGAGAGCTTGACATCGTTGGCGCGCTCAGGCCGGCCCGCACTGCGCGTGACCGAGTGCTTGCGAATTTGCTGATGCAAACCGCGCAGCGACTCAAACACGCTGTAGTCCAAATAGCGGCGGAACACAAAAGGCAGCACCGTGTCACGCAGTTCAAACGCATTGGCTTTGGCGCTGAAGGGCGCGACCACGCGGCTTTTGAGCCAAGCAAAGCGCTCCCACTCGCGGCCTTGCACCAAGAAATATTCTTCCAGCGATTGGCGCGACACCACGCTCGGCCCCGAGTTGCCGTTGGGGCGCAAAGCCAAATCCATGCGAAAGACAAAGCCATGCTCGGTGTTGTCGCCGATCAGCGCGTAAATCAGTTTGACGGCTTTGGCAAAGTAGTCGTGGTTGCTGATGCGTCCGCGTCCATCGGGCAAGCCCGTGGTTTCGCCGTCTTCGTCGTACACATAAATCAGGTCAATGTCGCTCGACACGTTGAGTTCACGCGCGCCAAATTTGCCCATGCCAATGATCCACAGCACCGCGCGTTCGCCGCTAGGCGTGGTGGGTGTGCCGTAGCTGGCGTCGAGTTGGGCTTGGGCCTCGTGATAGGCCGCGTCGAGGGTGAATTCGCCCAGTTCGGTCACGGCGCGCGTCACCACATCCAGGCCTGCACCTTGGTCGCAGTCCAACACCGCCAAGCGTTCCATCACCAGTTGGCGCAACATGCGCAGGGCGTTGCCGCAGGGCTGGGTTTGGCGCAGCGCCTCAAAACACGTTTGCATGGTGGCCAAGTTTGGCGCGCCCGCAGGCAGCAGGTGCAGCTCATTGGCATAGCGGCGGCGCAAGCGCTGCACAAAGCGCGAATAAGTACTTAAGTCCTGCATGGAGGGAGGGATAATTCCAGTCACGTTGCTAACACCATGAAAAATTTGTCTGACTCTGTCAATGCCACCCCCGAATCCAAGGCTTCTGATTTGCAAACCAAATCAGGCTGGCGACGCGCGCTCAACTGGGCTTTAGGCCTGGTTGCATTGGCATGGGTGGTGGTGTTGGTCGCTTGGAGCGCCCTGCACATTTTCATTGTGCCCCGAATCGGCGATTACCGTGAGGTGCTGCAACAACAGGCTTCGCGTGCCATGGGTGTGCGCGTGGACATTGGCAGCATCAGCACCCAAGGCGGTTGGTGGGTGCCGTGGTTTGAAGTGAACGACATCGTGTTGTTCGACCGCGAAGGGCGTGAGGCTTTGCGCTTGCCCCGCGTGTTGGCGGCGGTGTCGCCACGCTCTGTCGTGCTGGGCCAGTTTGAGCAACTGGACATTGAGCAACCTGAATTAGAAATTCGCCGTGATGCCGACGGTCACGTGTGGGTGGCGGGTTTAGACACCGGCGCCGCGGGTGACGGCAGCGGTGCCGATTGGTTCTTCTCGCAACCCGAGTTTGTGGTCCGCCAAGGGGTTGTGCATTGGCGTGACGAAAGTCGCCCAAGTGAGGCACAAACGATCGCCCCGGCGCTGACCCTGCGTGGTGTGGACGTGTCGGTGAAAAACCATGGGTTCCAACACGAGCTGCGTCTGGATGCCACGCCGCCCGATGCCTTGGGTCAGCGCATGTCCGTGCGCGGTAAGTTTTACCAAGTGCCCTGGCAACGCGCGGGCGACACCTCGCAATGGACGGGTGAGTTGTTTGCCGATTTGCCGTATGTTGACATCGCCGCGTTGCGTCAGTGGGTGGCTTTAGACAAAGGCTTGTCTTTGCAAGAAGGCCGTGGCGCGATGCGTGTGTGGACCGATGTGCAAAAAGGGCAGCCCATGGGTGTGACGGCTGACGTCGCGCTAGATGCCGTCACCGCGCGTTTGGGCGCTGACTTGCTGCCTTTGGGGCTGCGCCATGTGCATGGCCGTGTGGGCGCGCAATGGCAAGGCGGTGAAGTTGAAATCAGCAGCCAAGACTTGGTGTTTGACACCCAAGAGGGCGAGCACTGGCCGGGCGGTGTGTTGCGTGTGAGCTGGCGCGGCGATGCGTTTGAGTCTGGCACCGTGAATGCCGACCGTTTGGACTTAGACGCGCTGGTGCAAATCAGCCAGCGCCTGCCGTTGCCAGAGGATTGGCGCGAAATTTTGGCGCGCGTGCAACCGCAAGGCCAAGTCAACCAGCTCAAGGCCACTTGGCAGAAAAATGAAGGCGATGTTTTGCAATACGGCGCACGCGGCCAAGTGCGTCAGCTTTCTCTCCAACGTGACGCGCAGCCAGACAGCCCCTTGGCCAATTTGCCTGGCTTGCAAGCGGCGCAGCTCGAATTTGATTTCACACAAAAAGGCGGCAAAGCACGGGTGAGCATTCACAAAGGCAGCGTGACCTTGCCCATGGGTTTGGATGAGCCGTACCTGGCCTTCGAAGAAGCCTCGGCGCAGCTCGCTTGGCAGCTCAAAGGCGATGACGTGGCCGTGCAGTTCACACAAGGCCGTGTGGTCAGCGACGATGTGGCCGGCGAATTCAACGGCAACTGGAAAACAGGCGAAGCCGAGGCGCGTCTGCCGGGCGTGTTGGATTTGACCGCTGCGATCAGCCGAGCCAATGTGGCGCGGGTGTACCGCTACCTGCCCAATACCTTGCCCGCTGATGTGCGCGCCTATGTGCGTGATGCGGTTCAAGCGGGTGAGGCCCATCATGTGACCTTGCGCTTGCGCGGCAATTTGAATGACATGCCGTTTGAGAACCCCAAGCTGGGCGAGTTCCGCATCGTGGCCCAAGTGACGCAAGGGCGCTATGCCTATGTGCCGCCCACACCACCCAAGCCCAAAACACCACCACCGCCTGCATGGCCTGCTTTGATGGCGGTGAACGGCGAGTTGGTGTTTGACCGCACTGCGTTGCATTTCAAAGGCAGCACCCAGTTGGCTGGTGCCCCAGGCGTGATCTGGCAAAAAGTAGAAGCGCACATCCCCAAGCTGGCGCAACCCGTGGTCAGCGTGACAGGTGAGGCACGTGGTCCCGTGGCGCAAGTGCTGGACATGATTGCCAAATCGGCACTCAACGAGTTGACGGGCACCGTGTTGGGCAAGAGCCAAGCAACGGGCGATGCCAATTTCAAATTGGCTCTGACCTTGCCCATCGACAAACTAGAGACCTCCAAAGTTCAAGGCAGTGTGGCGTTTGCGGACAACGCATTGCAAATCATGCCGGGCACACCCGTGCTTAACCGAACGCGTGGCAACTTGCAGTTCAGCGAGCAAGGGTTTGAGCTCAAAGCAGTGCAAGCGCAGCTGTTGGGCGGCGATGCTGTGTTGGATGGTGGCCTGACCTTTGTGGCCACAGAGGGCCAATCGCCCTTGCAACTCAAAATTCGCGGTGACTTGACGGCAGAGGGTTTGCAACAAGCGCGTGAGCTGGGCTTTGTGTCACGCTTGGCGCAACGCGCCACAGGCAAGTCGACTTACACCGCAACTTTGGGGCTACGCCGTGGCGAGCCAGAGCTGTTGATCAACAGCGACCTCAAAGGCATGGCCTTGAACTTGCCAGCACCGCTGAACAAAACAGCCCAGACCGCCATGCCGTTGCGCATTGAGTCGCAACTCACGCGGGAATCGCTGCAAGCCAAATCACGCGTGTTGCAAGACCAAATCAAAGTCACCTTGGGTCGGTTGGTGTCGGTCACATATGTGCGCGATCTCAGCGGCCCACGCGTGCGCGTGGTTCGTGGTGGCATTGCCGTGGGGCAGTCGGTCGTTGATGCGGTGCCCATGCGTGACAACGCGGTGAGCTTGAATTTGCAATTGCCCTCGCTCGACTTGGATGCGTGGAACACCGCGCTCACCCAGCTCACGGGTGTGTCGCCGCTCAAGCGCAAACAGGCCACGGCAGCTGTCATCGGCAGCGAAGCCACGGGTGAAGGCGCGCAAGAGTACATGCCTTCCTTTGCCGCGTTGCTGGCGGACCAAATCAAGGTGTCTGATCGCGTGATTCACAAAGTGGTGGTGGGTGGCACACGCCAAGGCGATTTGTGGCGCTTGAACATCGGTGCCGATGAGCTCAATGGCTCGGCAGAAGTGCGGCCACCTAATGGCAATGTGCCCGCACAGCTGTATGTGCGTTTGGCGTATTTGAATATCCCACCCAGCTCGGTGCCCGATGTGGAGCGCCTGTTGACCGAGCAGCCCAGCAGCATTCCCACCTTGGACATCGTGGTGAATGAGCTGACCTTGCGTGGCAAAAAACTGGGCCGCTTAGAAATTGATGCTGTTAACCGCGTGGGCACAAACGCCGTGCGCGAATGGCGCCTGAACAAATTCAACGTGACGCTGCCAGAAGCCACCTTGACGGCCAATGGCAATTGGGCAACCGAAGGGCCGCGCGTGCGTCGCACGCAGTTCAACTTTGTGTTGGCCATCCGTGACAGTGGCGAGCTGTTGGGCCGCTTGGGCACGCCAGGGGCCATTCGCCATGGCGAAGGACGCCTGGAGGGCCAAGTGTCTTGGCAGGGTTCGCCCATCACGCTGGACTACGCCAGCATGAGCGGCAAGATGAACTTGGCGATTGAAAAAGGGCAGTTCTTAAAAACAGAGCCAGGCGCAGCCCGCTTGTTGGGCGTGCTCAATTTGCAAGCCTTGCCGCGTCGCTTGACCTTGGATTTCAGCGACTTGTTCAGCGACGGGTTTGCGTTCGACTTTGTGCGTGGCGACGTGCGCATTGAGCAAGGCGTGGCCTCCACCAACAACCTGCAAATGAAGGGCGTGGTGGCTGGCGCATTGATTGAAGGCCATGCCGACTTGGTGCGCGAAACCCAACAGCTCAAAGTGGTGGTGGTGCCTGAAATCAATGCAGGCACGGCCTCGCTTTACGTTGCCACCATCAATCCTTTGATCGGCTTGACCAGCTACCTTGCGCAGATGGTGTTGAGCAAGCCTTTGGTGCGTGCCGGGACCAACGAGTTTCATGTGGATGGCACGTGGGCGGACCCCCGTGTGACCAAGGTCGACTGATGCCGTTCAACGCTGGAACACAAGTGCGCCGTTGGGTGCTGTGGGTGCTTCTGGTGGTGCTGGTGCTGTCCATGCTCAGCACTTTGGTGTGGTTGGCGGGGCGTTATGAAGTCAGCCAAGTACAAAGCCGTTTGGAGCGTGATGCGGCGGATGCTGTGGGCGACATTCGCACCGCACTCACCCGCAATGTGCAGAGCTTGCAAGCGCTGCAATACGCCGACCGGGCTGCTACGCCTTGGGAGCAAGATGCCCACACATTGCTGCGTGAACACCGCGAGTGGTTGCGTTTGGAGTTGCGGGATACGGAGTTGCGGGTGCTCAAAAGCATCGACACCTCGTTTCGTGCGCCCGTGTTCAACCGCTTTGGCCGAGCTGCCAACCAGCCCGAAGTGGTGCAAGCCTGTGGTGTGGCGCGTCGCCAAAGCGGCCCCGGCTACGGCGCCAGTACCTACGTGCCGCAAGCCGATGGTTTGGGTTTGGAAATCATGGATCTGTGCTTGCCCGTCATCACCGATGGGCAGCTCACGGGTTACACCGTGGCCACGTATTCCTTGGGTGAGATGTTGGTCAACATGGTGGGCCCGCAACTGACCCGCAGCCAAGAGGTGTCGTTCACCGAGTCGGATGGCACACGCTTGGCCATGCATGGCACGGCACGCCGCGGTTCGCGCGTGTTCATTGCCAAACAGCTGCTGGATTTGCCCGGTCACACCATGGTGCTGCGCATGGACAGTTGGCGCGGTGCACCCGATTTGTTCCCCAACGTTTTGACAGCCTTGGTCACGGCGATGGCGATTGCCTTGGTCACCGTGCTCATCATGCTGGCGCGTGACATGCGCCGTCGCCAACGCGTGGAGCTGGATTTGGCTGACGCGCTGGCCTTTCGCAAAGCGATGGAAGATTCTCTGGTCACGGGTTTGCGCGCGCGTGACAACGAAGGTTGCATCACGTATGTGAACCCTGCGTTTTGCGAGATGGTGGGCTTTGAGGCCAAAGAGTTGATCGGTCGCGGCATTCCTGCCCCCTATTGGCCGCCAGAGATGGTGGATGAATACGGTCAGCGCCAAGCCTTGCGGCTGGCGGGCAATGCACCGCCGCGTGAAGGGGTGGAGTCCGTCTTCATGCGCAAAAACGGCGAACGTTTTGCGGTGATGATTTTTGAAGCCCCGCTCATCAACGCCTTGGGCGAGCAAACTGGTTGGATGGGCGCGGTGTTGGACATCAGCGAGCAGCGCCGCGTGGAAGAAGTGTCGCGTGCCAGCCAAGAGCGACTGCAAGCCACAGCGCGTTTGGCCACGGTGGGTGAAATGGCGTCGCTCTTGAGCCATGAACTCAACCAACCCTTGGCCGCGATTTCCAGTTACGCCACGGGCAGCATGAACTTGTTGCAAGAAGCTGCCGTCAAAGACCCGCAATTGGCGGAGACGCTCAGCAGCGCCATTCAACGCATTGGGCAGCAAGCGGAGCGTGCGGGCAAGGTCATCAAGAGCGTGCACGACTTCGTGCGTCGCCGCGACCAAGCGCGCGAGGCCGTCACGCCACGCGCCTTGTTGGATGACGTGATGCCTTTGGTGATTTTGCAAGCCCGTAAGCTGGGCGTGCGCGTGGTCGTGCAATGCCCGCCTGATTTGCCCACCGTGTGGTGTGACCGCACCATGGTCGAACAAGTGCTGCTGAACCTGTCGCGCAATGGCATGCAAGCCATGGCCGATGACACGCCCAACAAAGTGCTCACGCTCAGCGTGCGTCCTGCGGCGTCGAACGCCATCAGCCGCTGGCTTGAGTTTTCAGTGGCCGATTTGGGCCAAGGCATTCCTGAGGGCGTGTCCGAAAAACTCTTCACACCCTTCTTCACCACCAAAGAAGAAGGCATGGGCTTGGGCTTGAGTTTGTGTCGTACCGTGGTGGAACAGCACGGCGGATTTTTGGGGCACCGCCCCAACACGCCGCGCGGCACGGTGTTCAGCTTCACCCTGCCACAATCGTCACCCGAGACCTGACACATGCAACCCACAGAAGACGCTTTGGTTTTTATCGTTGACGACGACGCTGGCGTGCGCGAAGCCTTGGCGTGGCTGTTGCGCTCGCGTCGCTTGCCCAGTCAATCCTTTGAAAGCGCCGACGCCTTCGCTGAATTTTTGGATGCGGGCAGCAGCCCTTGGCAGCCCACGCAGCCTGGGTGTTTGCTGCTCGATGTGCGCATGCCCGGCATGAGTGGCCTGGCTTTGTTTGAGCAACTCATCGAACGTCAGCTGTTGGATGCGCTGCCCGTGATTTTCTTGACGGGCCATGCCGACGTGCCCACCGCCGTGGATTCGGTCAAGCGTGGTGCTTTTGATTTCTGTGAAAAACCGTTCTCAGACAACGCCTTGGTCGACCGCATTGAGCAAGCCTTGGCGCGCTCGGCGCAAACCTTGCAAAGCCTGCGCAGCAAACAAAATTTGCAACACAACTTGGCAGACTTGACCGAGCGCGAACGCGACGTGATGGACTTGGTTGTGGAGGGCTTGCCCAACAAGCTGATCGCAGATCAGCTCGACATCAGCGTGCGTACGGTGGAAGTGCACCGCGCCCGCGTGTTTGACAAAATGAATGTGAAGTCGGCCGTCGAATTGGCCAACTTGCTGCGCGGCGAGTGAGTTACGGCTTGTCTTTGGCGGCTTCTTGCTGCGCCGCACGGTGCTCTGCTTCGGCCTCTGCACGACCTGAGAACATGGTCCACCACACGATCAATACCAAGATGCAACCTGCGCCTAGCGCTTCTAGCAAAATTAACAGCATGAGACAAATCCTGTGGCGTTTGACGTGGGCCTTGATTGTAGGAAGCTTGGTGGCTTGCGGCACCACGCGCCATGCACCTGTGAGCGACTACGGACGCACGCCGCCTTCAGCTGCGCGCACCCCTGCGGATGCGCCGCGCACGACAGGCAGCTTGGCAGGCACGCCTGGCACACCTAGCCCGCAGCAAAGTTATCGCAGCCGCTGGGTGGCTGCGTCGTGGAGCGAGGTGCCTGGCTGGCAAAACGACCAAATGCAAGACGCATGGAATGCGTGGCTGCAAAACTGCGAACGCCCTGGCCCTTTGTTTGCGCCTCTTTGCAAAGATGTGCGTCAGCTCATGCTGGGCAGCGACGATGACCGCCGCCTGTGGATGATGGGCCGCTTGCAGCCGTATCGGGTTGAATCTTTGGATGGTGCGAGCGACGGTTTGCTCACCAGCTATTACGAGCCGTTGTTTGATGCGTCGGCCCAAATGCGCCCCGGTTTTGAAGTGCCTTTGTACGCACCGCCCGAGGGCTTGGCCGAAGCGCGCCGCGCAGGCCGCCCTTGGTTCAGCCGACAAGAGATCGACACCAACCCTCAAGCGCGTGATGCTTTGCGTGGCCGAGAAGTGGCGTGGCTCGCTGACCCGATTGACGCCTTGGTGTTGCACATCCAAGGTTCGGGCCGCGTGCGCATCGCCAACCCCGATGGCACCACGCGCATCGTGCGCTTGGCGTTTGCAGGTTCGAACGAACAGCCCTACCAAAGCGTGGGCCGTTGGTTGTTGGACCGCGGCTTGATTCGTGATGCCTCTTGGCCCGGCATCAAAGCCTGGATTGTCAGCACACAACAAAGCAACCCGCGCTTGGTGCAAGAGATGTTGTGGAGCAACCCCCGCTATGTGTTTTTCCGCGAGGAAGTTCGCAGTGCCGCCGAGGCCGACTTGGGTCCGCGCGGCGCACAAGGCGTGCCCTTGACCTCTGGCCGCTCCATTGCGGTGGACAAAGATTCGATCCCTTATGGCACGCCGGTTTGGTTGGCCAGTGCGGGCCCCAATGCCAACCTGCAGCGCTTGGTGTTTGCGCAAGACACCGGCAGCGCCATCGTGGGCGCGGTGCGTGCCGATTACTTTGCCGGCACAGGGCCAGAGGCTGGCGACTTTGCGGGTCGCATGAAGCAGGGCCTGCGTTTGTGGGTGTTGTGGCCCAAGTGACCGGACGCTGACTTATTTTTTCAAATGCGTCAGTGGCAAAGCGCCGCTGGCTTTGACTTCGCCCAAGGAAAAACTGGTGTGAATGTCTTTCACATGCGGCAAGTTGATCAGCACCTCGCGTGCAAATTGGCTGAAGCTTTCTAAGTCTTGAGACACCACTTGCAGCTCAAACGTGCCGGTGCCGCTGATGTAGTGGCAAGCCACGATTTCTGGAATTTTGCGAATCGCCACTTCGAGTTTGCGCGCCACATCGCCCGTGTTGCGTTCGGCATCCACGCGCACAAATGCCAACACGCCCAAACCAATTTTGTGGCGGTTGATTTCAGCGCGGTAGCCCGTGATGTAACCCTCTTCTTCGAGCACACGCACACGCCGCCAACATGGCGCGGCGCTCAGGCCCACGCGTTGCGCCAACTCTGCATTGGTCAGGCGTGCATCGGCTTGTAATTCGCCCAAGATGGCAAGATCAAACTTGTCGAGTGTTTCCAAGCTTGCGCTCCTTTGTTTCGTTTAGTGAAGATTTTAGAAAGAATCTTGCGCAAAGGGGGTGATTTAGAGCGAAAAACGCAAACCTTTATCTGGGTTGCAACCCTACACTTTGCTTCAAACACAAAACAAACGGAGACACCGATGAACGCACCCATGTCCGATTCCCTTCGCCGCGCCCTGGACACCGTGACGCTGGACGACAAATACAGCCTCGATGTGGGCCGTGCGTTCATGAGTGGTGTGCAAGCGCTGGTCAAGCTGCCCATGTTGCAGCGCCAACGCGATGCGCTGCAAGGCAAAAACACAGCCGGCTTTATCAGCGGTTATCGCGGGTCACCCCTGGGCACGTATGACCAATCGTTGTGGAAAGCCAAGCCTTACTTAGAAGCGCAAAACATTGTGTTTCAGCCGGGTGTCAACGAAGAGTTGGCGGCTACCGCGTTGTGGGGCACGCAGCAACTTGGGTTTGCGCCACAAGGCAGCAACAAGTTTGATGGTGTGTTTGGCATTTGGTATGGCAAGGGCCCGGGCGTGGACCGTTGCTCGGATGTGTTCAAACACGCCAACATGGCAGGCACCACCCCGTGGGGTGGCGTGCTGGCGATTGCTGGTGACGACCATGTGGCCAAAAGCTCCACCGCTGTTCACCAAAGCGACCACATTTTCAAAGCCTGCGGCACGCCCGTGTTCTTTCCGAGCAGCGTGCAAGAAATTTTGGATTTGGGTTTGCACGCGATTGCCATGAGCCGTTTCAGCGGTGTGTGGTCGGGCATGAAGACGATTCAAGAAATTGTGGAGTCCAGCTCCACCGCGGTGATTGACCCGCACCGCGTGAACATCGTCATCCCTGAGTTTGAAATGCCTGCGGGTGGCTTGCACATCCGTTGGCCTGACACCGCGTTGGAACAAGAAGCGCGTTTGTTTGACTACAAGTGGTATGCGGCCCTTGCGTATGTGCGCGCCAACCGTTTGAACCACAACGTCATCGAAGGACCGAATGACCGTTTGGGCTTGATCACCAGTGGCAAGGCCTACAACGACACGCGCCAAGCTTTGCTTGACTTGGGGCTGGACGATGCCACGTGTCGTCGCCTCGGTATTCGTTTGCACAAGGTGGCTGTGGTGTGGCCGCTGGACGCGCAGCTCACACGCGAGTTTGCCCAGGGCTTGCAAGAAATTTTGGTGATTGAAGAAAAGCGCCAAGTCATTGAGTACCAACTCAAAGAAGAGCTGTACAACTGGCGCGCTGATGTGCGCCCCAATGTGCTGGGTAAGTTCAACGACATGGGCGGTGACCAAGGGCCAGACAGCCTCTTCGGCGGTGGCGGCGAATGGTCCATGCCCAACCCCAGCGCCAACACCTTGTTGCGCGCCAATGCCGACTTGAACCCCGCACTCATTGCCAAGGCGATTGCACAACGCGTCTTGAAGCTCGGCGTGGATGCCGATACCACCGCACGCATCAACGCGCAGCTGGCCATCATCACGGCCAAAGAACAAGCCATGACGGCGGTCACCTTAAAGGTTGACCGCATGCCTTGGTTCTGTTCCGGCTGTCCGCACAACACCTCGACCAAAGTGCCCGAAGGCTCACGCGCGATGGCGGGCATTGGCTGTCACTTCATGGTGTTGTGGATGGACCGCGACACCCATGGCTTCACACAAATGGGTGGCGAGGGCGTGCCTTGGGTGGGCCAGCAACCGTTTGTGAACGACCAACACATCTTCGCCAACTTGGGCGATGGCACTTACTTCCACAGCGGCATCCTGGCGATTCGCCAAAGCATTGCAGCGGGTGTGAACATCACCTACAAGCTGCTCTACAACGATGCGGTGGCGATGACGGGTGGCCAACGCGTGGGCGAACGGCCAGAAGGTCACAGTGTTTTGCAAATCGCGCAAAGCATGAAGGCCGAAGGCGCGCAACGCATCACCGTGGTGACGGATGAGCCCGAGAAATACGAAGGCGTGGGTTTGGTCGATGGCGTGGCGGTGTTCCACCGCGATGAGCTAGACCGCATCCAACGCGAGATGCGCGAGATCAAAGGCTGCACGGTCATCATTTATGACCAAACTTGCGCCACCGAAAAACGCCGCCGTCGCAAACGCGGCACCATGGCCGATCCAGCCGTGCGCGTGATGATCAACGAACTCGTGTGCGAAGGCTGCGGCGACTGCGGCGTGCAAAGCAACTGCATGAGCGTGGAGCCACTCGAAACCGAGTTCGGTCGCAAACGCACCATCAACCAAAGCACGTGCAACAAAGACATCAGTTGCGTGAAAGGCTTTTGCCCGAGCTTCGTCACGGTGGAAGGCGGCAGCTTGAAAAAGAAAGCCAAGGGCGTGTCGCGCATGGCACTGCCTGCGCTTGAATTGCCCGAACCCAAGCTGCCCGATACCACCCACGCGTGGGGCATGGTGGTGGCAGGGGTGGGTGGCACGGGTGTCATCACCATTGGCCAGTTGTTGGGCATGGCCGCGCACATCGAAGGCAAAGGCGTGGTCACGCAAGACGCAGCGGGTCTGGCGCAAAAAGGCGGAGCCACTTGGAGCCATGTGTTGATTGCCAACCACCCAGATGACATTCGTACCACGCGTGTGGGTCTTGCTGCGGCAGACCTCGTGATTGGTTGCGACCCCATCGTGGTGGCCGGCAAAGAAACCTTGCAACGCATGCGTGCCGGTCGCACCCATGTGGCGCTCAACGCGCACAGCGCACCCACCGCAGCTTTTGTGCGCAACGCCAACTGGGAGAACCCAGGCGAAGCGTGCGTGGCCGAAATCGTGCACACCGTGGGTACCGAGGGCGTGAGCGCCTTTGACGCAGACCGCGTGGCCACGCAAGTGCTGGGCGACAGCATTTTTGTGAACCCCATGGTCTTGGGTTTTGCTTGGCAAAAAGGTTGGGTCCCATTGGGACGCGAAGCCTTGATGCGCGCGATGGAACTCAACGACATGGCCGTTGCACAAAACAAAGCCGCGTTTGAATGGGGCCGTCATTGCGCGGTGCATTGGGAGGCTGTGCAAGCGTTGCTCGCGCCCGCGCAAGTGGTGCAATTCCACAAGCCTGAAGGCGTCGATGCGCTCATTGCCAAGCGCGTGGCATTTCTCACTGACTACCAAAACGCGGCTTATGCCAACCGCTACCGTGCGGTGGTTGACCGTGTGCGTGAGGCGGAGGCACCGCTGCACAAAACCACGCTGACCGAAGCCGTGGCGCGCAACCTCTTCAAACTCATGGCCTACAAAGATGAGTACGAAGTGGCGCGCTTGCACACCGACACCGCTTTCTTGCAAAAGATCGACGGGATGTTCGAAGGCAACTACACGCTCAACTACCACTTGGCCCCGCCGTTGACCGCCAAGACCAACGCCAAGGGCGAATTGCAAAAGCAAAAGTTTGGACCGCTCATGCTCACGGGCTTCAAAGTGCTCAAACATTTCAAGTGGCTCAGAGGCAGCGCTCTGGATGTGTTTGGGTACACCGAAGAGCGCCGCACCGAGCGTGCCCTCATCCAGCAATACCGCACAAGCGTGGATGTGTTGGTGAGCCAGCTCAACGCCAGCAACCATGCGTTGGCGGTCGAGATCGCGCGAATCCCTGAACAAATCAAGGGATTTGGCCATGTCAAAGCGCGCCACTTGGCGGCTGCCCGTGAGAAGTGGAACAGCTTGAAAGCCCAGTGGTCGACTCAGAACTGAGAAACTAAGCCAGCCGCATACAATCCGCGGTTGGTCTGCTAGGGCGTTTTGCACCCTGGCAGCCGTCCCTCAATTTGGAGTTTGACCGTGTTGATTTCTTCTGCTTTTGCCCAAACCGCTCCTGCCGCTGCTGCAGGCAACGACATCATGTCTTCTCTCCAAGGCATGTTGCCTTTGGTGTTGATGTTTGTGGTGTTGTACTTCGTGATGATTCGTCCACAAATGAAGCGTCAAAAAGAACACAAAGCCATGATCGAGGCCATCGCCAAAGGCGACGAAATCGCCACTGCTGGCGGCTTGCTCGGCAAGGTGACCAAGTTGGCTGAAGCCACGGTGACCATTGAAATCGCGGCTGGCGTGGAAGTGCAATTGCAACGCCAAGCCGTGGTGCAAGTGCTGCCCAAAGGTACTTTGTAATTTTTAGCCACGAGACGACGAAGCGATCATGAACCGTTACCCCCTTTGGAAGTACGCGATCATCGTGATCGCTTTGTTGGTTGGCAGCATCTACACGCTGCCTAACTTTTTTGGCGAAGCGCCTGCGGTGCAGGTGTCGGCTGCCAAGTCGTCCGTCAAAGTTGACCTGGCGGTGCAAGACCGTGTGCAAGCTGCTTTGGCGGCTGCCAACCTCAGCCCCGATGTGGTCACGTTGGACAACGGCTCGCTCAAAGTGCGCTTTGACAGCACGGACAACCAGCTCAAAGCCAAGGACGCGATACAGCATGCCTTGGTGCCCGACGCGAACGATGCCTCGTACGTTGTGGCTTTGAATTTGTTGGCCCGCTCACCCGCGTGGCTGACCTCGCTCAATGCAGCACCCATGTATTTGGGTTTGGATTTGCGCGGTGGCGTGCACTTCATGTTGCAAGTGGACATGCCTGCTGCTCTGACCAAAAAGGCCGAATCTTTGGCTGGTGACATTCGCACCGGCTTGCGTGAAAAGAACGTGCGCCACAGCGGCATCAGCCGCAACAACCAAACCATCGAGATTCGTTTCCGCGACATGGAAACCCTCGAAGCAGCACAACGCGTGATTCAAGACCAGTTCTTGGATTTGCAAACCACCAGTGCCCCCGATGGCGCTGACGTCAAGCTCACAGCGGTGATCAACCCTGTGGCTGCCAAGCGCGTGCAAGAGCAAGCGATCAAGCAAAACATCACCACTTTGCACAACCGAATCAACGAACTTGGCGTGGCCGAGCCCGTGATTCAACAGCAAGGCACCGACCGCATCGTGGTGCAACTGCCAGGCGTGCAAGACACGGCCAAAGCCAAAGACATTTTGGGCCGCACCGCCACGCTGGAAATCCGCATGGTGGACGACAGCGCCGAAGCCCGTTCTGCCGAATTCGGCAATGGCCCCGTGCCGTTTGGCACAGAGCGCTTCATGGACCGCGGCGGCCAAGCGGTGATTGTGAAAAAGCAAGTCATCTTGACTGGCGAAAACCTCACCGATGCCCAACCCGGCTTTGACAACCAAAACCAAGAAGCGGCAGTGCACCTGACGCTCGACGCCAAAGGCGCACGCATCTTCAAAGACGTGACGCGTGAAAGCGTGGGCAAACGCATGGCCATCTTGCTGTTTGAAAAAGGCAAGGGCGAAGTCGTCACTGCGCCTGTGATTCGCAGCGAAATCGGCGGTGGTCGTGTGCAAATTTCGGGTCGCATGAGCACCGTGGAAGCCAACGACACCGCGTTGTTGTTGCGCGCGGGCTCGCTGGCAGCACCGATGGAAATCATTGAAGAACGCACCATCGGTCCAAGCCTGGGCGCTGAAAACATTGCTAAAGGTTTTGACTCCGTCACTTGGGGCTTTGTGGCCGTGACCGCCTTCATGTGTATCTATTACATGTTGTTTGGTGTGTTCTCTAGCGTGGCTTTGGCGGTGAACTTGTTGCTCTTGGTGGCGGTGCTTTCCATGTTGCAAGCCACGCTCACTTTGCCCGGCATGGCCGCGATGGCTTTGGTGTTGGGTATGGCGATTGACGCCAACGTGCTCATCAACGAACGCGTGCGCGAAGAGTTGCGCAACGGTGCGTCAGCGCAGTCGGCTATCCACGCCGGTTACGACCGCGCTTGGGCCACCATCCTTGACTCCAACGTCACCACCTTGATTGCGGGCTTGGCCTTGTTGGCCTTTGGCTCTGGTCCTGTGCGCGGCTTTGCCGTGGTGCATTGCTTGGGCATTTTGACCAGCATGTTCTCTGCGGTGTTCTTCTCGCGTGGCTTGGTCAACGTTTGGTATGGCCGCCAAAAGAAATTGCAAAGCGTGTCCATTGGCACCGTGTGGCGCGCCTGATCGCTTAGCGACAAGAAAGAGATTTGAGTCATGGAATTTTTCAAAATCCGTAAAGACATCCCGTTCATGAAGCACGCGGTGGCGTTCAACGCCATCTCGTTCATCACGTTTTTGGCGGCGGTGTTCTTTTTGTTCAGCCGTGGCCTGCACCTGTCGGTGGAGTTCACGGGCGGCACGCTGATGGAAGTCAGCTACAGCCAGCCTGCTGACCTCAATGCCGTTCGCGACCAAATCGCCAAGCTCGGTTTCTCCGACGTGCAAGTGCAAAACTTTGGCACCGCCCGCGATGTGATGATCCGCATGCCTGCGGTCAAAGGCCAAAGCTCTGCCCAGCAAAGCGAACAAGTGCTGAATGCACTCAAAACCACCGATGCCAATGTGCAACTGCGCCGCACCGAATTTGTTGGCCCCCAAGTGGGCGACGAGTTGGCGGTTGACGGCCTCAAGGCTTTGGCCTTTGTGATTGTGGGCATCATGATTTATTTGGCCATGCGCTTTGAGTGGAAGTTTGCGGTGGCTGCCATCATTGCGAACTTGCACGACGTGGTCATCATCTTGGGCTTCTTCGCGTTCTTCCAGTGGGAGTTCTCGCTGCCCGTGTTGGCTGCCGTGTTGGCTGTGCTGGGCTACTCAGTGAACGAATCGGTGGTGATCTTTGACCGTATCCGTGAGAACTTCCGTCGCTTTCGCAAGATGGACACGGTTGAGATCATCGACAACGCCATCACCTCCACCATCAGCCGCACCATCATCACCCACGGTTGTACGCAGCTCATGGTGTTGTCTATGTTGTTGTTTGGCGGTGCCACCTTGCACTACTTTGCGCTGGCGCTGACCATCGGCATTTGCTTTGGCATTTACTCATCGGTGTTCGTGGCCGCAGCCATCGCCATGTGGCTGGGCATTCGCCGTGAAGACCTGATCAAACACACCACCAAAGTGGCGGGCGATCCGGATGACGAAAATTCGGGTGCGGTGGTTTAAACCTCTGCGCTGCCCATGAAAAAAGCCGGTTTGTGAACCGGCTTTTTTGTGTCTGTGGTTTGTCTAAATTGGCTTAATGCGCCACGCGATCCGCGTCGTCGCACAGCTCATCCAGCACCAGCGCATCCGGCTCTAGGCCAATGCTCCAGTACACCATCAACACAATGATCTTCAGGTCGTCCAAATCCATGGGGTGACCGGGGATGGCCATGGCGCGGTCCAGCACGATTTCGCGCATGTGGGGCGATAGCACATCCGCAGATTCAAGGAAGTTGATGAAGCCCAAGCAAGCCGCGCCCAAGTGGTCTTGCTCGGCCACCGAGTACACGCGCATGCTGTGGGCCGATTCGGTGTGGTGTTCGCGTGCGGATTGGCTGATGTCGATCAGCTCGGTTTTGTGCGACGCCAAGTTGAGCTCGTCTAGCCACGACAAAGCTTGTTGGATGTCTTCTACGTTAAAACCAGCAGCGCTGAGTTTGCGGCCCAGCTGCTCTAGCTCGGGACACGCATCGCCTCGCCAGTAGTTTTCATAGACGAATACGAGCACTTCAAACATGGAGCCAATATACATGTTTTTTGTTTCTCCGCAGCCGCAAAACATCAGTGTTCACCCTCAATCACGCCGAGGCCAAACGCTGAAACAAACCACCCGGTAATCGACCTACAGCACCGTCTAGTTCTAACGTCAGCAGTTGCGCTTGTAGTGAGGAAGTGTCCAGCCCGCAACGCGCTTGTAAGGCGTCCAAGCTCACGGGCGCAAAGGCCATGTGGGTGAGCAGCGGGTGTTCGTTGTCAGACGCGCCTGTAGCCTCTCCGTCGTTTAACGCATCGGCAAATAAGTTGACTTGTTGTTGTGGTGCAAGCTGCAGCTCTTCCAACACGTCTTGTGCGTTTTCAACCAGCTTCGCACCTTGGCGAATCAGCGCATGGCAACCGTGCGATTGCGTGGCGTGGATGGAGCCCGGAATGGCCAAGACCTCACGGTTCAAATCTAACGCCATCTTGGCCGTGATGAGCGAACCCGATTTCAGCGCAGCCTCCACCACCAAGGTGCCCAAACCCAACGCCGCAATGATTCGGTTGCGCTTGGGAAAGTGGTGTGCCAGCGGTGCAGTGCCCAAGTGGTATTCGCTGATCAGCAACCCTTGCAACGCCATCTGCCCCGCCAGTGTTTGGTGCTGACGTGGGTACACGCGGTCCAAGCCCGTGCCGACCACGCCCACGGTGTGCCAGTGCTGTGTGCGTGTGGATGCCCCATCGCGAGCGTTGCCGCCACGCAGCGCACCTTGGTGTGCTGCACCATCCACGCCCAGCGCCAAGCCCGAGACCACGCACAAACCTGCTGCGCTGAGTGCCTCGCCAAACTGCGCTGCCGTTTGTGCGCCTTGTGGCGTGGGGTTGCGGCTGCCCACGATGGCAATGGCGTTGCCCAGCGCTCGCGCGGTTTGGCCTGCCACATAAATCATCAGCGGTGGGTCGGCCAGTTGCAGCAGCTCGCTGGGGTAGCGCGCATCGCCCAAGGTCCACAGCGCGTGGCTGTGTGTGTCGGGTTGGTGCATCAGCCATTGGTGGGTACGCACACATTGCACAGCCAGTTCGTTGGGTACGCTCAACAGGGCTTGGGCTTGTTGGGGGGTGACTATTTGGCCCAGCGCGGCTTCTGTTTGTTCAAACACCGCTTGCGGGCTGCCAAAGCAGCTTAGTAATCGACGGGCCGCGTCGTTGCCAATGCCCTCGGTCATGCTCAGGCGCAGCCATGCGCGCAACTCGTCTTTGTCCATGCGACCCTCCCGTGGAATGAAAAATCCATTGTCAGAATGGGTGTCACGAATAGGCGAGCCCGAAGGTCGAAAACTTCAAAACCGGAGACAATAAAGCCATGCCCAAGTTAGACATCCTCCGATTCCCCGACCCCAAGCTCCACACCGTGGCCAAGCCCGTCAAAGACATTGACGCGCGCATCAAAACCTTGATTGCCGACATGCTGGAAACCATGTACGACGCCAATGGCATCGGCCTAGCCGCCACGCAAGTGGGCGTGCACGAGCGTTTGGTGGTGATTGACACCTCCGAAGAGCGCGACGAGCCCATGGTGCTCATCAACCCCGAAATCACGTGGATGGGTGACGAGCGCGTCAAGGGCGACGAAGGCTGCTTGTCGGTTCCCGGTATTTACGACGGCGTGGAGCGCGCCACACAGGTGAAGGTCAAAGCCCTTGACGAGCACGGCAAAGAGCGCACCATCGAAGCCGAAGGTTTGCTGGCGGTGTGTATCCAACATGAACTGGACCACTTGTTGGGCAAAGTGTTTGTGGAATACCTCTCACCTTTGAAGCGCAACCGCATCAAAACCAAAATGCTCAAAGCCCTGCGTGACGACGAATAAATGGGTCAGCTTTTATGAGTGATTCATTACGCGTCATCTTTGCCGGCACGCCCGAGTTTGCGGCAGAGGCCTTGGCCAAAATTTTGGCCGCCGGTCACACCGTGCCCTTGGTACTGACCCAGCCCGATCGCCCTGCAGGTCGCGGCATGAAGCTGCAAGCTTCTGCCGTGAAGCAGTTGGCCGTGCAACACAACATCCCCGTGGCCCAACCTTTGAGCCTGCGCCTAGACGGCAAATACCCAGACGATGCCGCCGCTGCACAAGCCGCAATTGCCGAGGCGAATGCGGATGTGATGGTGGTGGCAGCCTATGGCCTCATCCTGCCGCAGTGGACTTTGGATGCGCCACGTTTGGGTTGCCTGAACATTCACGCCTCGCTGTTACCACGCTGGCGTGGCGCTGCGCCCATTCACCGCGCCATCGAGGCGGGGGATGCGCAAACCGGCGTGGTCATCATGCAAATGGACGCGGGTCTCGACACCGGCGACATGCTGCTGACCGACGTGCTCGACATTGCCGCGGATGACACCACCGCCAGCCTGCACGACCGCTTGGCCGACATGGGTGGTGCCTTGGTGGTGCGCGCTTTGGCCGACGCACAAGCGGGCCAATTGCAACCGGTGAAGCAGCCCGAAACTGGCATTACCTACGCCCACAAAATTGAAAAATCCGAAGCCGCGGTGGACTGGCAACAGCCCGCAGAGGCGATTGGCCGACGCGTGCGTGCGTTCAACCCATTCCCTGCGGCCTCGGCGCAGTTGGGTGCTGACGTCATCAAACTGTGGCGTGCCACCGTGGAGACAAGCGCACACAGCCAACAGGCAGGTACGGTGCTGAGTGCCGACGAACACGGCGTGCGCGTGGCCTGCGGCCAAGGCGTGCTGTGCGTGACCGAGTTGCAACGCGCAGGCGGCAAGCGCCTGAGCGCGGCCGACTTTTTGCATGGCTTCGCGCTCACACCTGGCCAATGTTTTGAACCTCACGTTTCACACAAAGTCGACTGATGTTTTGGCAACGCAGACTCCAGCAACACCCTGAGTTTCGACTTGGGGCCAAACATTACGCGCAGCAAGCGCTAGGCCAAGTGGCTTGGGGTTTGATGACCGGCGTGGCGATGGTCAAGTCAGGCATGAGTGTGTTTGAGTCCGTCGCCATGACGCTGTTTGTGTATGCCGGTAGCTCCCAGCTGGCGGCGATGCCGCTGATTGCTGTGGCTGCACCCGCATGGGTGATTTTGGCCACGGGCTTTTGTGTGAACTTGCGCTTTGTGGTGTTCAGCTTGCATCTGCGGCCTTATGTGATGCACCTGTCACGCGGCACACGCATGGCACTGGGCTACTTCACCACCGACATCACCTATGTGTTGTTTACCAAACGCTTTCACACCCCTGCAAAGAGTGACGATGAGCGCACCGCGCACGAGGCCTACATCGCGGGTGCGAGCTTTTTAAATTGGGCGGTGTGGATGGTGTCGAGCTTGGTTGGCGTGGCCTTGGCCAACATCATTCCGCCTTCGTGGGGTCTGGGCTTTGCGGGCATCTTGTGTCTGCTGGGTATTCAATGCTCGTTGGCCAGTTCGCGTTTGCGCGTTTTGTCGTCAGTTGTGGCTGGCGTGACGGCGGTCAGTGCTTATGCCTTCCCGCTCAAACTCAACATCATCTCAGCCATTGCCATGGCTGTGCTGGTGAGCATGCTGGTCGAACACGCCAAGCCGGCACTCGCACAAGGAAGTCGCGCATGATGGACATCAACTGGTGGACGTTTGGGGTGATCGTGGGCTTGGCCGTGGTGACCGTGGTGTCGCGCAGCTTTTTCTTTTTAAGCAACACGGATTGGGATTTGCCCCACTGGGCGCAACGCGGTTTGCAATATGCGCCCATCGCCGCACTGTCAGCTGTAGTGGTGCCTGAAATTGTGATGACCCAAGGCCAACTGATCACGACTTGGCAAGACGCCCGCATCTTTGCGGCGGCAGCTGGGGTAGCGGTTTACTTTGCCAAGCGTGATGTGTTGTTAACCATTGTGTTGGGCATGGCGGTTTTCTTGCCACTTCACTTGGGCTTGGGCTGGTAAGCCGCAAGCCTTGTGCGGCTTAGTCGCGCATCAATTAACCGCGAACAAACAAAGTGACGAGTTCGTCAGCCCCCACTTGGCGGCTCCAATGGCCGTGGACCTTGGGGTCAAACGTGGCGCCTGCGGGCAGCACATCGGCTGAGTAAAAGTGCTCACCAGGCCCAAAGATGCGCGACGTGCCGTCTTGCAAAAAGATTTCCATCTGACCTTCCAACACAAACAACCACTGCGGGTTGTCGGTGCAATGAAAGTCGCTGCGAAACCCCACAGGGCTGCGGCGCAACTGAAAACCATTGCTGGCCATGAGGGGCGACAAACGCGCTTGCGGCTTGCCTTCGGATAGCGCCACCGTTTCTTCGCGGAAACGCGCGAAGCCGTCGGTGTCGGTGAAAAGGATGACTTTGTTGAATGTGCTCATGCAGGTACTTTAGCGCGACTGCATGGGTTTGCTGTTTACGCGCACGAGACAATCATTGCTTGCGCGAGCCTTGAGCTTGTTCACAATCAGGGTTTTACACAGGAGCAACCCCATGAGCAAAGTAGCAATCGTCACAGGCGCCAGTTCTGGCATTGGCAAAGCATGTGCTTTGGCTTTGTTGGCCGAAGGCTGGAAGGTGGTGTTGGTGGGGCGTCGCGCGGATGCGCTGCAAGTCACGGTGCAAGCGGCGGGCGCGCACGCAGGCAATGCGTTGGCTGTGCCTTGCGATGTCAGCCATGAGGACGATGTGGCCAAACTGTTTGAGCAGGTGCGCGTCAACTACGGCCGCTTGGATTTGCTGTTCAACAATGCCGGCATCTTCTTGCCCGCCACCATGCCCGGCGATTTGTCGGGGGCCGATTGGCGTCGTTCGGTAGATGTCAATTTCAACGGCGCGTTTTATTGCCTCTCGCACGCGTTCAAGTTGATGAAAGAACAAAGTCCGCAAGGCGGACGCATCATCAACAACGGGTCGATTTCGGCCCACGCGCCGCGCCCGGGCTCGATCGCCTACACGGCCACCAAACACGCCATCACCGGCATGACCAAAGCGGCGTCGCTGGATGGCCGCGCGTTTGATATTGCAGTGGGCCAGATTGACATTGGCAACGTGGCCAGCGACATGACCGAAAAGTTTGCCGCTGGCGCTTTGCAAGCAGACGGCAGCGTGAAGCCCGAAGCCCGCATGGACATGCAAGGGGTGGTGGACAGCTTCATGGCCATGGCCCGTTTGCCGCTGACGGCCAATGTGCTGTTCATGACGGTGATGGCGACCAAGATGCCGTTTGTGGGGCGGGGCTAAAGCCCTTGAAGAGGACGGCTTGGGCTGCCAATTTCGCGCAAGGCTGAACTTTTAGAATAGCCCTAGTTTTTACTTTTACCGCTTACCTCCATGAACGTCATTCGCTTCTCTGATTTGTGCGCCAACGGCTCGGCCAAAGGCAAACGTGTGTTCATCCGCGCCGACCTCAATGTGCCGCAAGACGACGCAGGCAACATCACCGAAGACACCCGCGTGCGCGCTTCTGTGCCCGCGATTGAAATGGCGCTCAAGGCCGGTGCGGCTGTGATGGTCACGTCTCATTTGGGGCGCCCCACAGAAGGCGAGTTCAAACCAGCAGATTCTTTGGCGCCCGTGGCCAAGCGTTTAGGCGAGTTGTTAGGCCGCGATGTGCCGCTGGTGGCCAACTGGGTGGACGGCGTGACCGTCGAGCCAGGCCAAGTGGTGCTGCTGGAAAACTGCCGCGTCAACAAAGGCGAGAAAAAGAACAACGACGAATTGGCCCGCAAGTTGGGCGCGTTGTGCGACATTTTTGTGCACGACGCATTTGGCACCTCGCACCGCGCCGAAGGCACGACCTACGGCATCGCGCAATACGCGCCCGTGGCCTGTGCCGGCCCGTTGTTGGCGGCAGAGATTGACGCCATCACCAAAGCCTTGGCCAACCCCAAGCGCCCACTGGCCGCCATCGTGGCGGGCAGCAAGGTGTCCACCAAGCTGACCATCCTCAAGAGCTTGGCCAACAACGTGGACCAGCTCATCGTGGGTGGCGGCATTGCCAACACCTTCATGCTGGCCGCGGGCCTGAGCATCGGCAAGAGCTTGGCCGAACACGACTTGGTGGACGAAGCCAAAGCCGTGATCGACATCATGAAAGCACGCGGCGCCGAAGTGCCAATCCCCACCGACGTGGTGACTGCCAAAACCTTCGCGGCGGACGCTGTGGCCACCGTGAAGAAAGCCACCGACGTGGCCGACGACGACATGATTTTGGACATCGGCCCAGAGACCGCAGCCAAGCTGGCCGCGCAGCTCAAGCAAGCTGGCACGATCGTGTGGAACGGCCCCGTGGGCGTGTTTGAATTTGCGGCGTTCGAGAACGGCACCAAAACCATCGCGCACGCCATTGCCGAATCCAGCGCTTTCAGCATCGCAGGCGGTGGCGACACTTTGGCCGCCATTGCCAAGTACGGCATCGAAAAACAAGTGGGCTACATCTCTACCGGCGGTGGTGCTTTCTTGGAAGTGCTGGAAGGCAAGACCTTGCCTGCGTTTGAGATTTTGACCAAGCGCGCTGCGGGTTAAAACTCACCAAGCACAAGCAAACGCAAACAACTGTCGGCTCATGCTGTCTTGGCTGATGGGCCGCCAGCCTTCAGACACTGGCAGGGCTTTGATGGCGGGGCCGTTGCCCATTTTGTTGGGATGGCTGGTGGCGCTGAGGGTTTTGTATTTGCCTTCGGCGCAGTCGTAATCGATGTTTGATTTGACCGATTGCTGGCCTGTTTGGTCTGGTGCTTGCAGGTCGTACACCACCCACACGCGGCGGTTGCCACCCATTTTGCTGATGGCGCTGGAGTCGATGTAAACGGTGGCCACTTCGTTGCGCGTGACCGTGACCCACATGGCGTGCGATGCGGTGGCTGCAGCGGCCAACAAAAACAAAACAATGAACTTCATGGGCATGGAGCGTACAAGAAAAAGCCCCGCAAATTCGTGAGAACTTGCGGGGCTGAGAAGGCTGGGTGCTTAGGCCTTCATCGCACGAGGGCTAGTGACCTTGCCGTCGTAAGTGGTCCAGCTGTCGGTCTTGAAGTCATACAGCTTGCAGTCGCGTGCTGTTTGGAAGTACCAGCGCCAAGAGAAAGGCTGAACGATGATGCGCTCTGGCAGCAACTCTTCGAGTTTGCTTTGCGCTTGTTTCAGTTTGTACAGAGGAATGCTCATGTCCAAGTGGTGCGCGGTGTGCTCCATGATGTGGTGCATCAGCGCGCCAATGTTCAAGGGGAAGGTCAAGTGCACGGTGGTGGACACAAAAGGCGACGCCTTAGACCAACCTGTGCGCTCTTCGTGCCAAGACACGTCCACATGGGTGTGGTGCACGTACACCACGAAACCAATCATGGTCACCCAGAAGAAGAAGGGCACGCCCACGCCCATCAACAAGATGTAGCCGATGGTTTGCTCAGTGGCGATTGCAGCCCAAGCCATGACAGCGATCCAAACGACGGCGAATGCAGTGATCAGCAAGCAGTCTTTAATGAAGATGGGACGGCGTGTGGGCATGTTCTTTTCGTTGGGGAAGACCATCTTGTTCCACCAAATTTCGATCATGTAGTACAAGCCAGGTGCCCAGCCGCTGCGGTACACGCGGTCACGCAATTTTTCGAAGGGGCTCAGGGCTTCGAACTCTTCGGGGGTGTAAGGGGCCCACACGAAGTCGAAGTTTTTGAGGTTGGTGTAACCGTGGTGCACCACGTTGTGGCCAATGTCCCACAGGCTGTAGGCGGTCAACGAGGGCAAGAAGGCAATGCGGCCCAACCACTTGTTGAGGTTGCGGTGTGGTGTGAGGCTTTGGTGACAAGCGTCGTGGCCCAAGATGAACAAGCGGCCAATCACAAAACCTGCTGCGCAGCCGCTCAAGAGCTTGGCCCACCAAGACTCGAACAGCACGGTGCCTGCCATGAGCGCACCCCACAGCACGTAGTCAACGACGAGCATGACGATGGCCAGCGCCGTGGTGCGCTCGGCCAAAGGAATCAGCCATTCGCGCATGACTTTGCGGTGCGGCATCGGTTCGCCGGGGAGGATAGGTTGGATATTTGTGGTCATAGAAGATGAATCTTAGGTGAGCTGTGATGATGCGCACTGATTTGCATCAATTAGTGGCAGATTATCGCTGTTTACGCACATGAATGGGTGTTTACCCGTCAAGCCCCTTATCAACCAAAGGCTGATAAGAGGTCCAAAGCATGCGTTTTTGCCTGCGGATATGTTGAAACACGCCGCTGTGGCGTGCTTTAAGCATGTAAGAATCAAGCAAACAAAACACATTCGGAGACATAAAACATGGCACGTCACGCTACCAAAATTGTTGCTACTTTAGGCCCAGCTTCCAGCGATCCCGCGTTGCTGGAAGCCATGATTCGCGCTGGCGTGAACGTGGTTCGCCTGAATTTCAGCCACGGCAAAGCGCAAGACCACATTGACCGCGCCCGACTGGTGCGCGAAGCCGCCGCCCGCGCAGGCCGCGAAGTGGCCATCATGGCCGACCTGCAAGGCCCCAAGATTCGCGTGGGCAAGTTTGTGGACGGCAAGGTCATGTTGGAGAACGGCGCCAAGTTTGTGTTGGACGCCTCGCGCACCGAACCCGGCGATTTGCAAGGTGTGGGCTTGGACTACAAAGAACTGCCTCGCGACGTGAAGCCCGGCGACTTGCTGCTGCTCAACGACGGCTTGATTGTGTTGACGGTAGAGACCGTGCGCGGTGAGCAAGTGCACACCACAGTGAAGATTGGTGGCGAGTTGTCGAACAACAAAGGCATCAACAAACAAGGCGGTGGCCTGACTGCACCAGCCTTGACCGCCAAAGACATGGAAGACATCAAAACCGCGATGAGCTTCCAAGCCGACTACCTCGCGGTGAGCTTCCCCAAAAACGCCACCGACATGGAAATGGCGCGCCAACTGGCCAACGTGGCGGGCGCTGAATACAAACACAAGCCGGGCTTGATTGCCAAGATTGAGCGCGCCGAAGCCATCCCGCTGTTGGACGAAATTTTGCGAGCCAGCGACGGCATCATGGTGGCGCGTGGCGATTTGGCCGTTGAGGTGGGCAACGCGGCTGTGCCTGCACTGCAAAAGCGCATGATCAAGCTCGCGCGCCAGCACGACAAAGTGGTGATCACCGCCACCCAAATGATGGAAAGCATGATCACCAACCCCGTGCCCACGCGCGCCGAGGTGAGCGACGTGGCCAACGCCGTGATTGACGGTACAGACGCCGTCATGCTCAGTGCTGAAACCGCCGCAGGCAAATACCCGCTTGAGACAGTGCAAGAAATGTCCAAGATTTGCGAAGCCGCTGAAGCGGCTGAAGACGTGGAACTGGACGCCGATTTCAAAGGCCAAACCTTCACCCGCATTGACCAAACCATCGCGATGGGCGCCTTGTTCACGGCGCACCACTTGGGCGCAAAAGCCATCGTGGCCTTGACCGAATCGGGCTCCACCGCGCTGTGGATGAGCCGCCACCGCATTCATATTCCCATCTACGCGGTGACCACCAAAGTGGCCTCGCAGCGCCGCATGGCTTTGTTCCGCAACGTGCGCCCCTTGTTGATGGACACCAGCGCCGACCGCGACACCGCTCTGGCCCAAGCCGAAGCGCACCTGAAGTTACGCGAAATTGTGGACACGGGCGATGTCTACGCCATCACTTGCGGCGACCCCATGGGCACGCCCGGCGGCACCAACATGCTGCGCATTTGCGAAGTTCGCTAAACCATCTTGCACGGTGGGTGGGCTTTTGGGCCTGTCAGCTGTGCGTTGAGCTGCCGCCTTTAAAATTGCCAGCAGTTACATAAGTTTTTAATTTTTGAGGATTTCCCCATGGCACTCGTATCGATGCGCGAACTTTTGGACCACGCTGCAGAGCGCGGTTACGGCATTCCAGCTTTCAACGTCAACAACTTGGAGCAAGTGCAAGCCGTGATGATGGCGGCTGACGCCGTGGGCGCGCCTGTCATCTTGCAAGCCAGCGCTGGCGCACGCAAATACGCCGGTGAGCCTTTCATCAAGCATTTGATTCAAGCCGCCACCGAAGCCTACCCACACATTCCGTTGGTCATGCACCAAGACCACGGCACATCGCCCAAGGTTTGCCAAGGCGCGATTGACCTTGGCTTTGGCTCCGTCATGATGGACGGCTCGTTGATGGAAGACGGCAAGACACCTTCTAGCTTTGAGTACAACGTGCAAGTCACCCAACAGGTGGTGGCCATGGCGCACAAAGTGGGCGTGTCAGTCGAAGGCGAATTGGGTTGCTTGGGCAATTTGGAAACAGGCGAAGCCGGTGAAGAAGACGGCATTGGCGCGGTGGGCAAACTCGACCACAGCCAAATGTTGACCGATCCTGAAGAAGCTGCGCTGTTTGTGAAAGCCACGCAACTCGACGCCTTGGCCATCGCCATCGGCACCAGCCACGGCGCGTACAAGTTCACACGTGAACCCACGGGCGACATCTTGGCCATCAGCCGCGTCAAAGAAATTCACGCCCGCATCCCCAACACCCACTTGGTCATGCACGGCTCTAGCAGCGTGCCGCAAGACCTGTTGGCCATGATCAACCAATACGGCGGCCAGATGAAGCAGACCTTCGGTGTGCCCGTGTCTGAAATTCAAGAAGCCATCAAGCACGGCGTGCGCAAGGTCAACATCGACACCGACATCCGCTTGGCCATGACGGCTGCCGCGCGCAAGTTCATGTTTGAAAACCCAGAAAAATTCGACGCCCGCGAATGGCTCAAGCCAGCCCGCGAAGCCGCGATGAACATCTGCAAACAACGTTATTTGGAATTCGGTTGCGAAGGCCAAGGCAGCAAGATCAAAGGCGACAGCCTTTCTGTGGTGGCGGCCAAGTATGCCAAGGGCGAACTCGCTCAGTTGGTGAAGTAACTCATGACAGCTTTGCACACCTCTGCGCTCACTTCTTTGCCTTTGCTCGCACGCGGCAAAGTGCGCGACAACTACGCCGTGGGCGACGACCGCATCTTGATGGTGGCGTCTGACCGCATCAGCGCGTTTGACGTCATCATGGGCGAGGCCATCCCCGGCAAGGGCGAATTGCTCACGAAGATGGCATTGTTTTGGTTCGGCAAGCTCGGCCACATTTGCCCCAACCACTTGACCGGCGAAGCGCCCGAGAGCGTGGTGAGCGCGGACGAAGTGGCACAAGTCACTGGCCGCTCGATGTTGGTCAAACGCTTGAGGCCCATCCCCGTGGAAGCGGTGGTGCGTGGCTATTTGGCGGGCAGCGGCTGGCAGGAATACCAAGAGAACCAAGCCGTGTGCGGCGTCAAGCTGCCCAAAGGTTTGAAGAACGCCAGCAAGTTGCCAGAGCCCATCTTCACACCCGCGGCCAAAGCAGCCGTGGGTGACCACGACGAGAACATCACTTACGAACAAGTGGTGGAGATGATTGGTGGCGGCTTGGCCGAGAAAATCAAAACTGTCAGCATTGCTTTGTACGAAACCGCGCGTGATGTGGCCGTCGCCAAAGGCATCATCATTGCTGATACGAAGTTTGAATTTGGTTTGGATGCCAACAACGACCTCGTGTTGATGGACGAGGTGCTCACACCCGACTCCTCACGCTACTGGCCTGCTGACAGCTATGCGCAAAGTTTCAAAGACGGCGTGAATCCACCGAGCTACGACAAGCAGTTCTTGCGTGACTGGCTGGAGACTGCCCAAGTGCAAGGCAAGCCGTGGAGCAAGTCACCCCCTGCACCGCATTTGCCGCAAGAGGTGATCGCCCAAACCGCCGCCAAGTACCAAGAGGCTTGGGAGCGGTTGAAGGACTGATTAGTTCAGCACCATGCTGAGCTTGCGACGGTAGCGAGAAATCATCTCCAACACGGGGTCTTCTTGCACCGCAGCTTTGCCAGTTAACTCGATGCCGCCTGCGGATTTGCCGAAGGCGGCATCGTCCGTTTTGGGCTTGGGTGGCGTCATCAGTTCCAAGATGGCCACATAGGTTTTGCGCGCCACATCGTGGTTCCATGCCTTGTCGCGCATGATGATTTCCAGCAACTCGTCCATCGCGTTTTCAAACAACTCAGCGGCAATCAGCACGCGGGCTTTGGCCAAGCGGGTGTCGAAGTCGCGTTTGTTTTGGGCAATGGCGGCATCGAATTGCTCGAATGTCCAAGCTGCGCGCTCGTCGGTCGACACAAATAGCAAAGCTTGCAGCCAGTAGTTCAGTGCATCAAAGCGCAGTTGCAGCGGGATTTCGGTCAGCTTGGGCGCCAATGCCGCTTGCGCTTCTTCCAACTCACCCATAGAAATGAGCAGCTTGACCAAGTTGTAACGGGTTTCGTCGTCAGCCGTGTTGAGGCTCAAAGCCTCTTGCAGTTTGGCGATGGCGGCTTGCGCATCGCCTGCGTTGATGAGTTGCTCGGCTTCTTGGGCATCGGCTTGGGCCGCTACTTCGTTGTCAGATGGCAAATGCTTGTCCAAAAACTCGCGGACTTTACCCTCGGGCAGCGCGCCCATAAATCCATCCACAGGGCGGCCACCCATCAGCAAGATGCAGGTGGGCAGGCTTTTCACGCCAAAGGCGCCGGCCAGCTGCTGTTCGGTATCGGCGTTGATCTTGACCAGCTTGAAGCGGCCTTGGTAGTCGGCTTCCAGCTTTTCCAGCACGGGGCCTAGCGATTTGCAGGGGCCGCACCAGTCGGCCCAGAAGTCCACCAACACGGGGGTGGTTTGTGAGGCGGCGATCACGTCCGCCTCGAAATTTTCCATCGTCACATCAATCATGGGGGTCCCGTCTTAAAATTCGTTTTTGCTCACACACAGCCACATCATGACCCAGTGCCAAGTCGGTGTCGTCATGGGTTCCAACTCTGATTGGGACACCATGCAACATGCAGCCCAGATTCTCCAAGAATTTGGCATCACTTTTGAAACCCGCGTGGTTTCAGCCCACCGCATGCCCGATGACATGTTTGCCTACGCCGAAGCCGCGCAAGGCCGTGGTTTGCGCGCCATCATCGCAGGTGCGGGTGGCGCAGCCCACTTGCCCGGCATGATTGCTGCCAAAACCATCGTGCCCGTGTTGGGTGTGCCGGTGGCCAGTAAACATTTGCAAGGCGTCGACTCCTTGCACAGCATTGTGCAAATGCCCAAAGGCATTCCGGTGGCCACCTTTGCCATTGGCAATGCGGGTGCTGCGAATGCGGCTTTGTTTGCCGTCGCTTTGCTCGCATCGACCGATGCGGCCTTAGCTGAAAAGCTGCAAGCCTTCCGCGTAGCGCAAACCGAAGTGGCGCGCAACATGACGCTGCCACCCGTATGAGCAGCGCCCTGAAGCCATTGCTGCCCGGCTCGACCTTGGGCGTCGTGGGCGGTGGCCAGTTGGGCCGCATGTGGGCGCACGCTGCGCAACGCATGGGCTACAACACCGCCGTGCTCGACCCCGATGCACAAAGCCCCGCAGGCTTGGTGAGCCATCACCACATTCACACCGACTACTTGGATGCCGCAGGTTTGAAGCAACTCGCCGCCGTGTGCCAAGCCGTGACCACCGAATTTGAAAACGTGCCCGCCGACGCGCTGGCGCAACTCGCAGCCACCTTGCCCGTGTCACCCGCTGCATCAGCCGTGGCCGTGGCGCAAGACCGTGCGCGTGAGAAAGCCCACTTTGTGAAGTGCGGTGTGCCTGTGGCGCCGCATGCGGTGATCGACACGCCAGAGCAACTGGCCGCTGTGAACGACAACTTGCTGCCCGGTATTTTGAAAACCTCCCGCATGGGCTACGACGGCAAAGGCCAGTTGCGCGTGACCACGCGTGACGAGTTGAACGCCGGTTGGGCCAAGCTCGGCAAAGTGCCTTGCGTGCTGGAAAAAATGTTGCCCTTGGCCAGCGAGTGCTCGGTCATCGTGGCGCGTGGTCGTGATGGCGTGATGGTGAACTTGCCTGTGCAACGCAACTTGCACCGCGATGGCATCTTGGCCGTGACCGAGGTGTTTGCGGGCAATGTGCCTGACGCCTTGGCCAGTCAAGCCATCACCGCTGCCAAAGCCGTGGCGCAAGAGCTGAACTACGTGGGCGTGTTGTGCGTGGAGTTTTTTGTGTTGGCGGATCACTCGTTGGTCGTCAATGAAATCGCTCCTCGCCCGCACAACAGCGGCCACTACAGCCAAGACGCCTGCGATGTGTCGCAGTTTGAGCTGCAAGTGCGCACCATGGCCGATTTGCCTTTGACGCAACCGCGTTTGCACAGCCCCGCCTTCATGCTCAACTTGTTGGGCGATTTGTGGTTCAAGGACGCCAACGCTTCTCAAGTTGAACCGCCATGGCAAAAAGTGCTGGCGTTGCCTGGCACGCATTTACACCTGTACGGCAAACGCGAAGCGCGTGTGGGCCGCAAGATGGGTCACCTCAACATCACAGCTTCTACGCCAGAAGCCGCCCGTGCTGCGGCATTGCAAGCCGCTGCTATTTTGGGCATTGCGCCATTTTGATGGTTGCGCGTTAAGCCAAGCTCATGATCCTCAACGGCCAACTTCCCGCATCTATCGCCACTGCTGCACAAGCTTTGCAGCGCGGTGAGTTGTTGGGTCTGCCGACTGAGACGGTGTATGGCTTGGCTGCCGATGCGGGCAACGACGCCGCCGTCGCCAAAATTTTTGAAGCCAAAGGCCGCCCCGCCAACCACCCACTCATCGTGCATGTGGCCAGCGTGCAAGGCGTGCAGCGTTTTGCCAGCCATGTGCCCGACTTTGCGCAAAAGCTCATTGCCGCGTTTTGGCCAGGCCCTTTGACCCTCATCTTGCCGCGTCGACCCGAGGTGGCCGCTGTGGCCGCAGGCGGTCAAAACTCTGTGGGCCTGCGCTGCCCTGCGCACGCGACAGCGCACGCTGTGCTGCAAAGCGCTGAAGCCTTGGGCGTGTTTGGCGTGGCTGCGCCCAGCGCCAATTTATTTGGTCGTGTCAGCCCCACCACCGCTGCGCATGTGGCCAGTGAATTTGGTTCTGAGCTACTGATCATTGATGGCGGCGCTTGTGATGTGGGCATCGAGTCCACCATTGTTGATTGCACCCGCGCTGCGCCCGTGCTGCTGCGTCCCGGCGTGTTGACGCCTCAGCAGTTGAGCGAGGCCTGTGGCGTTCACGTCATCACGCCGAGTACGCCAGATGCCGATGCCCCACGTGCCTCTGGCACATTGGCATCGCACTACGCCCCCAGCGCCAAAGTGCAGTTGATGACCGCAGTTGAGCTGCAGCAAGCCATCGACGCGCAATCGGCTGCTCAGGCGGGTCTGCCCTTGACCGGGACCACTGCCGTGTGGTCGCGTTGCGCTTTGCATGTGCCGTCAGACAAGCGGACACAGTTCAACTTGCAGCCCATGCCCCTGGATGCGCATGACTGCGCCCACCAACTTTTTGCCCAGCTGCGTGACTTTGATGCCCAAGGCGTCGCGCACATTTGGGTCGAAATTCCTCCCCCAAACCCCGCGTGGGATGGCGTGCGCGACCGCTTGACGCGGGCCGCCACACCAACTTGTTAAACTAACGTGGTACTCAAAAGAGAGCCTGTGATGAACCCAATTTTTAGCCGAATTTCCAAAGCCCTGTGCATGCTTGCCGCAATCGCGCTGCTGTCTGCCTGCGGCTCAAGCAGTACGGTGGATCCGTTCAAACCAACGCGCGTGATTGGTTTGGGGGACGGTTACAACGACGTCAACGCAACGGTTCGAGAAGGTAGTGCCACTGACACTGTGGTTCAACAAGTGGCGGCGTATTTTGGGCAGTCTAGTGTGGTGTTCGCTGCAGGCAATGGCAAAAAGATTGTTGATTTAGCGACTCAAATTACGTCTGTCGGCAGCTTTTCCGAGGGTGATTTGGTGGTCATCACGGTGGGCACGCACGATGTGATTGATGGCACAAATTTGACAGATGCGAAAAACAATTTGGTTGCAGCAGTCCAAAGCTTGCTGAATGCAGGCGTCAAACATGTGTTGATCATGCCCGTGTTGGAGGTGTCATTAACGCCTTGGGGTCGCAGCACTAGCTCAACCGTTAGTACGACTGCTACCGATACTTTTAACAGTGCGGTACTAGAAGCTCTTGGCCCTGAGTTTGGTGGCCGTAGCATCAATACGGTGATCTATGCCAATGCCTCTAGCTTGACCGTTAGCTTTCGAAACGCAACATCGATTGCGTTGGCATACAGCCCGTTCACTGACACTGGCTTTGGTGGAACAGCCCCTGCTTGTGGCAGCGGTTCTGTTGCGAGCGGAAGCTGGGTGGGCTGTCCTACTACCGGCGCTGGCGCTGCCAGCGCCAGCTACACCACCATGTTGTTTGCCGACGGCATTCACTTGACGCCAGCAGGCAACCGTTGGGTGGCCAGTTATTTGTACAACGCCACCGCCCAAGGCTGGCGTTAATTCGGGGCTGATGCCTTGCGCGCAAAGCGCAAGCGCATCGCCAAAATACTGGCGGCCAACACCAAGGTGATGATGTTGGCAATCACGACGGGCCAGGCTTCAATCAGCAAGCCGTAGGCCAACCACAGCGCAATGCCTAGCGTGAACGCGCTGTACATCCCCAATGAAATGCCGCTCACGTCGCGGGTTTTGAAGGTCAGCCACGCCTGCGGCACAAAGCTCGCAGTGGTCAGGCTGGCGGCGGCGTAGCCGATCCATTCGGTGTAGTTCATCATGGTTGTCTCCCCGCCCAGTCAATCATGGCGTCCAGCGCAGGGCGCGCTGCATTGGCATTGGCGTGGTGCAGGATGGCCACCACCACCAAGCGCTTGCCGCTGGCCGCGTCGACAAAGCCTGCCACGCCTGCCACATCACGCAAACTGCCGGTTTTTAAATGCGCGCTGGCTTGTGCTTTGCTGCGCTTCATCGTGCCGTCTAGGCCGGTGACGGGCAGTGAGCTCATCAGTTCCGACATGGTGGGCGAGGCCCACGCAACCTGCAGCAAACGTGCCAAAGCTTGAGCGCTGATGCGTTCTTCGCGGCTCAGGCCCGAGCCGTTGTCGAAGATGGGTGCTTCACCGCCCACACGTTCGTGCCACCAGCGTTGCATCACCTCGCGCGACGCGTCAAAGCTGCCCACGCCGCGCTGCTGTTGGCTGAGGGTGAGGAACACGTGTTGCGCCATCACGTTGTTGCTGTACTTGTTGATGTCGCGGATGGTTTCTGCCAAGGTGGCTGACTCCGCATTGAATGCAGGTTGGAGGTTTGCGGGTACGTTGCCTTCACGCACTTGGCCGCTGAGTTGACCGCCCAGTTGTTGCCACATGCCTGCGATGGCGCGCTGTGCAAAATGCTGGGGTGCGGCGTAGGCGATGGGCCACATTTTTTCGCCACACACGGCGGGAAAGTTGCCTGCAAAGCGGATGCGGGTCGGGTCTGTCCAATCAGCACGCAAAGCGGTGCGGTAGTCGCTGCAGTCGCCATTGCTCAACGGCACGGTGGTGGGGAACTGCACACCCGCCAATGGCGGCTCGATTTGCACACGCGCCACGTTGGCAGCGCGATCGGGCACAAACTGAATCAGCAGCGATTTGAAGTTCAGCAGCAGCGCATCGGGCGCGGCGTTGTAGGGGCGCAGGGGCTCGCCGTCAAAACTGGCGGCGTCACGCGTGGGCACCTCAAACGCACTGCGGTCCAGCACGATGTCGCCTTGAATTTTCTGAATGCCCAAGCCTTGGATGCGGCGCATCAACAGCCACAAACGCTCCACCACCAAACGCGGGTCGCCGCTGCCCTTGATGTACACATTGCCTTGCAGTACGCCATCGCGCACAGGGCCGTCCACGTAAACGGGCGTGCGCCACACAAAGGCGGGGCCGAGCGTGTCCAGCGCGGCGGTGGTGGTGGCCAGCTTCATCAGCGAGGCGGGGTTCACACGGACTTGGGCTTGGTGGCTCAGACGTGGCGTGCTGCTGGCGCTGGTGTCGACCACCATGACATGGAAGTTCTCGCTTGGCACTTTGGCGCGTTGCAGCGCTGCTTGCACTTCGGGGGGCAGTTGGCCTATGTCGCCCGCCGTGTGTTTGGGGGGCTCGCTGCGCACGGCTTTGGAATGTGGGGCTGCATGCGCGTGCAAGACCGCAGCGCACATCACTGCCAATGCCAAGCGGCCCCAGTGAAATCGGGGGAGTGATAAATGCGCGGGAAGCCGGTGCAAAGAGGGCAAGTGCAGAGGAGTCATGGACAAATTATCACGGCTGGGATAATCACCCCATGCACAACAACCAGTGGCTGGCGTTAGAGACCAGCACCGACACCCTTTCTCTTGCGGTCGCGCGCGGTACGCACACATGGACGCACACCAGCGCAGGCGGTGCGCTCACGTCCACGCACATGATTCCGCAAACCTTGGCGCTCTTGAAAGAGGCCGATTTGGCATTGGCTGATTTGCAAGCCGTGGTGTTTGGCCGTGGGCCGGGCGCGTTCACGGGTTTGCGCACCGCGTGCTCGGTGGCGCAAGGTTTGGCCTTTGGTGCAGATTTACCCGTGTTGCCGATTGACACTTTGTTGGCCGTGGCTGAAGAAGCGCGTGCGGCCCGTGTTGCACCCGTGACCCGCGTGTTGACCGTGATGGATGCACGCATGGAGCAGGTGTATGTGGCGGCGTATGAGTTCACGCCAAATGCTGCTGATGTCACGCCCCCCAATGCAGACGACACCAATCAAATGCAAGGCACATGGCGCTGCGTGCAAGCGCCCGAGCTGCACAGCCCAGAATCTTTGCATTGGCCCGTTGAGTGGTCGCAAGACAGCTTCATTGCCGCAGGCAATGCGTGGCCGGTGTACGTAGACCGTTGGCCCACCGCATTCACGGCACCTCAAGTGACGGCCTTGCCCACCGCCGCTGCGCTGCTGCGTTTGGCTCCCGCTGCGTGGGCCGCAGGTGCTGCCGTACCTCCTGAAGAAGCATTGCCGCTCTACATTCGTGACAAGGTGGCGCAAACCACCGATGAGCGCATGCAAATCAAAGCGCAACAAGCAGAGCAGCTGGCGCAAGCCGCTGCGCCGACAATCAGGCCCTAACTTTTCATAGCCACATCCACCCACGCCATGAGTGCCGTTTTGAAACCCGAAGTTCGCCTAGAGCCGCTGACTGCAGCGCTGCTCGACGACGTGCTGCGCATCGAAAACAGCGCTTACGCCCACCCGTGGACGCGCGGCAACTTTGCGGATTCGCTCAAGTCGGGCTACAAGTTGCTGGCGCTGATGGGCGGCGACACCCTGATTGGCTACTTCGTGGCCATGGAGGGCGTGGAAGAAGTGCACTTGCTCAACATCACTGTTGCGCCTGAATTTCAGGGCCAAGGCTACGGCGTGCTCATGCTCGATGCCTTGTCGGTGTGGGCGCGCAGCCGCCAAGCCCAATGGCTGTGGCTGGAGGTACGCGTGGGCAACACCCGCGCCATGCAGGTGTACGAGCGGTTCGGCTACCGTCGCGTGGGCGAACGCAAAAACTATTACCCCGCTGACCACGGCCAACGCGAGCACGCGGTGGTCATGTCGCTCAAGCTGTAAGCTACTCACCCATGACCGACACCTTGCACCTCGACAAACGCCAACGGGCCATGCTGGCCGAGATGGGCGTACGCGTGTGGTCGCCCATGTCTGAGGCCGCTGTCATGGGTAGCCCCGCGGTGGAAACCTTGGTGGTCGACACATCCGCCTCTGCACCCGCTGAAGTGGTGATGCAAGCCCACGCCGAAGAGGCGCACAGCTTTGCTGCCGCTAGCGAACTGGCCACGCAAGCCATTGCCAACGCCGCAGGCCATGACACCGCAACACGGCAAATGCCTGCGCCTGTGGCCAAGGCTGAGTCCGCTCCCATCATCATTCAGCGCCCCGAGGGCATCGACCAAATGGATTGGTCAGCCTTGCACAGCACGGTGTCTGGCTGCCAAGCTTGCGCCTTGTGCGGCTCGCGCAAAAACACCGTGTTTGGTGTGGGCGCGCCTGCGGCAGAGGGGCAAGCCCCGCAGGTGGATTGGCTCATCGTGGGCGAAGCCCCAGGCGAAAACGAAGACTTGCAAGGCGAGCCGTTTGTGGGCCAAGCAGGCAAGCTGCTCGACAACATGTTGGGCGTCATGAAGCTGTCACGCACCGGTGAACGCACGGCAGAGGGCGGCGGCGTGTACATCGCCAACGTGCTCAAGTGCCGCCCACCCGGCAACCGCAACCCCAAGCCCGAAGAGGTGGCGCAGTGTCTGCCTTACCTTGAGCGCCAAGTGGCTTTGCTGAAACCCAAGATGATTTTGGCCATGGGCCGCTTTGCGGTGCAGGCCTTGTTGCGCGACACCGTGCCCGAGGTGGAAACCACGCCGCTGGGCAAACTGCGTGGCCGCGTGTACCAATACCAAAACTTGCCGGTGGTGGTGACCTATCACCCCGCGTATGTGTTGCGCAACTTGCCTGAAAAGGCCAAGGTGTGGGCTGATCTTTGTTTGGCGATGGCTCACCTTAAGGGCTCTGAGTAGGTTCTCTCGTTCGTGAGTGCTTCGCGCCGGAGAGGGTTGCGCAGCTTGGGTACCCCAGCATGAGGAACCTGCCCACGGCCTTTGCCCGCAGCGAGCCCAGCAAAACCCCCAAACAAGCCTTCTAAAATGGGCGCATGACCTTCCTTGACATGCTGAGCGCCGCAGAGCGCCAAAACAACTCCATGCTCTGCGTGGGCCTCGACCCCGAGCCGACCAAGTTTCCAGACCGCATCAAGGGCGACTCGAACAAGATTTACGACTTCTGTGCGGCCATCGTCGATGCCACAGCAGATTTGGTGAACAGCTTCAAGCCTCAAATCGCTTACTTTGCCGCGCACCGTGCTGAAGGCCAGTTGGAGCGTTTGATGGAGCACATGCGCCGCGTCGCGCCCCATGTACCCATCATCTTGGATGCCAAGCGCGGCGACATTGGCAGCACCGCCGAGCAATACGCCATTGAAGCCTTTGAGCGTTATGGCGCCGACGCCGTGACCCTGTCGCCCTTCATGGGCTGGGACTCGGTGGCACCTTATTTGAAGTACCACGGCAAAGGCGCGTTCTTGCTGTGCCGCACCTCCAACCCCGGCGGTGACGACTTGCAAAACCAACGCCTCGCGTCGGTTGACGGTCAGCCTTTGTTGTACGAACACGTGGCACGGTTGGCCCAAGGCCCTTGGAACCTCAATGGTCAACTGGGGCTGGTGGTGGGTGCGACCTACCCCAAAGAAATTGAACGTGTACGCGAACTTGCACCCACTGTGCCCTTGCTCATCCCCGGCGTGGGTGCTCAAGGTGGCGATGCGGCGGCGACTGTGAAGGCGGGTTTGCGTCAGCGCGATGGTGCCACCACAGGACCCATCATCGTCAACTCCTCACGTGCGATTTTGTATGCGTCGAATGGTGACGACTTTGCAGCCGCTGCACGTCGTGTGGCATTGCAAACGCGTGAGCTGCTTCAAGCCTCACGGGCTTGATTCAGCGCACTTGTGGATCAGCCGGCCAACAACTCACGTGGCAGGCTGATGATGAAATCGTTCAAAGTCTTTGAGTCGCGGCCAGGGCGCATGTGGGCCGTCATGCAGGTGAATGCAGCCGCAGCATCACGTTTTTCGAGCGCGTCGACTATTTTTTCGTGCTGCTCGTAAGACGATTTGATGCGGCCTAAAGCGCCAAACGCATGGCGCCGATAAGCCCCCGTGCGTGACCGAATGCGCAAGACCTCTTGTCGCAAGAACGAGTTACGGGCGCCCTCGTAAATAATTTCATGAAACTTAAGGTTGGCCTCTTGCCAGCCATCAATGTCTTCTTTGGTCGCCAGTTTCTGGCTGCTGCGGTGTTGTTTTACCAAGGCTTTGATTTCATCGTTGGTCATGCGCTCACATGCCAAGCGAACCACAACACCTTCCAACTCGGCAAGCAATTCCCAAAGCGAAAGCAGCTGCTGCAAGTTCATCTTTGACACGATATGACCGCCCCGCGGGGTGCTGCTCAAAATGCCTTGCGCTTGCAGCTGAAGCAGTGCCTCACGAACGGGCGTGCGAGAGACCTTGTGCTGCGTGGCCAAGGCCACGTCATCAATGGCATCACCGGGGAGCAGCTCTCCCGAAGAGATAGCCGATTCAATGCGAAGTCGAATTTGGTCACTGATTTTCATAAACATGCCTAGGTGAAAACGATATTTTAAATATTCCCTATAAATATATTTAATGATGTATAAATATACGCATGTAGATTATCCAAATACGCCAAACGCATGTTGATTAGCGCAAACAGGTCACAAGACTTTACCCAATTGGCCAAGCAGACCTTGGTCGAGAACGGTGTCTTGCCGTCTGATGCGCTGGCGCAAGCCACAGGGAAGATGCTGGCACGTTTGGCGACGTCTGAGCCCGTGCCACAAGCTTCGGACGTGGTTGTCACTCACGAAGCCATGCTGCGGAGGTGCGCCCTTGTTTGAGTTGCCCGATCGCATGGTGCAGTTGCAAGCGCAAATTCGCGCAGGGCAAATTTCAACGCAACAAGCGTTGCTTGCACAAGTTGCACAGGGCCGAGCTTTGCGTGGGCAGTACGCATGCGTGGTCGATGAGTTGCCGATGACCGCCCCTGAGGCAGGACCTTTGGCTGGCATAGCGCTGGCACACAAAGATATTTTTAATCTGCAAGACCAATTGCCTGGATGCGGTGTGCAGCACGGGACATCCCAGATGGGCCAGCAACCCGCGGCGGCCATCTCGGCGCTCGCCAAAGCTGGTGCGAGCCAATGGGCCACCTTGGTGATGGCGCCTCATGCCTGTGGCGCGACGGCGCAAAACCCACACTTTGCGCGTTGCGTCAATCCATTGGATGAGGCTGCGGCTGTGGGGGGCTCGTCAAGTGGTTCCGCCATCGCCGTGGCTGCGGGCATGACGTATGCCGCATTGGGGACTGACACCGCAGGCTCGGTGCGTATTCCGGCGGCGACGTGTGGTTTGATCGGTCTTAAAACCACGCAGGGTGCTGTGAGCACGCAAGGGTGTGCGCCTTTGGCGCCATCGCTTGACAGTGTGGGTCTTTTGAGCCGCTGGCCACAAGATGCGCGTGAAATTTGGCAGGCCCTGTCGCCTGAGTCCTTGCGCGAACCCGTGGTTGCGAATGCAGGGTGTCAGGTCTGGTTGCCTGGCCGTGGCGTAGACAGTCAAGTGATTCAGGCAATTCGTGAATGGGTTGCGCAACTGAATGTGGCCGTTGCTGAGATCGACATGGCCGCTGAGTTTGAGCAACTCAACCGACACGCGCAACGTGTGTTGTTTTATGAAACCGCGCGCACCCATCGCACGTCGTTGCTGGCGGGTCAAGCAGAACCTGCGGTACAGGCGATTGGCATGCCTGGCTTGGGCGTGCCCGACGCGTGGTACCAAGAGTCGATGGCCGCGCGTGCTGCCTATCTCGAGCAGTTTGTTCAGCGACATTTTCACGACGCAGAATTTTTGATCTTGCCCGCCTTGGGTTGCCTGCTGCCTGATTGGTCTGCGGTTGAGGTGGGCCACCCAGCCTTTGACCGTGTCCAGTTGGCGGGCATGCATACCTTTATGGGGTTTGTGAATTACTTGGGTTTGCCGGCGTTGAATTTGCCGATTGCGCGTGATGCGCGACGCCGCCCAATTTGCGTGCAGGTGCTTGCCCGTCCTTTTGCTGAACATCGCTTGCTTGACTTTGCAGAGCAAGCAGAATTAATTTCTCGGGTTACATAAACATGCCAAAAATACAAGCTTCTAGTGCACTCGCACGGTTCAAGGTGATCGATTTGTCGCGCGTGCGTGCGGGCCCCAACTGCGTGCGTATCCTGACCGACTTTGGTGCGGATGTGATTCGTGTCGAGCCGCCCGAAGGTGTCGACCCGAATGAAGCGATGTTTGCGGCGAACCGCAAAGGCGGTGATTTTCAAAACATCAACCGCAACAAGCGCTCCATGACACTCAATCTCAAAAAGCCCGGCGCTCTGGATGTGCTCATGCGCTTGGTCGCTGAGGCGGATGTGGTGGTGGAGAACTGGCGCCCAGATGTGAAAACCCGTTTGGGTCTTGATTACGAGTCTTTGGCCAAGGTCAACCCGCGCATCATCTTGGCGAGTATTTCTGGCTTTGGTCAGGATGGTCCATACGCTTGGCGTCCCGGATTCGATCAAATCATCCAAGGCATGGGCGGCTTGATGAGCGTGACAGGTGAGCCCGAGCACGGCCCCATTCGCGCTGGTTTGGCCGTGGCTGATCTGAGTGCAGGCTTGTACTGTGCCCTCGGTATTTTGGTGGCCCTGTTGGAGCGCGAGGTGTCTGGCAAAGGCCAGTGGGTGCACAGCTCTTTGTTGCACTCCCAAATTGCCATGATGGATTTTCAGATGGCGCGCTACCTCAACGACAACGATGTCCCCGTGCAAGTGGGCAACAACCATCCCACCAGTTCGCCGATGGGCTTGTTCGATGCCAACGATGGCTGCTTCAATTTAGGCGCGTCTGGTGAGGGCAACTGGAAACGCTTTTGTGATGCCTTGGGCAAACCTGATTGGTATGCTGATCCCGAATTCCGCACCGAGCCTTTGCGTGTGCAACACCGTGAACGCTTGAATGCACAAATTGCAGTTGAGTTTAAAAAGAACACCGTCAAGCATTGGGTCGATTTGCTCAACCAGATTGGCGTTCCCGCTGGTCCGGTTTACACCGTGCCTCAAGTGTTTGAAGATGAGCAAGTGAAGCATTTGAAAGTCACACAATCCTTGATGACAAATTTTGGCAAGGAAATTGCGTACATCACTCAGCCAGTGGTTTTAGAGCGCACACCGTCCCAAGTCGTGGCGCCTGCACCTGGATGGGGCGAGCACACGGATGAAGTGCTGCGCGAAGCCGGGTACTCGGACGAAGAGATTCAGCAATTTCACACACAAGAGGTGGTCTAAGCATGGGGGCTATACACGTCACACACGACGCGCACGTGACCGTGGTCACGATTGACGACGCCGAGCGTTACAACGCCATGAGCTTGTCGATGTGGATTGCGCTCGGCCAAGCGTTTGACGCGATTGAACGTCAGCCCGATGTGCGTGCTGTGATTTTGCGTGGTGCCGGTGAACGTGCGTTTGTGTCCGGCGCCAATATCAGCGAATTTGAAACCCAGCGAAATTCAGACGCATCGGTCGCTCACTACAACCAAAGCGTGGCGGAGGCGCAAGAGGCGATCACCCGTTGTCGCGTCCCTGTCATTGCTGCCATCAGTGGTATTTGTTATGGCGGCGGTTTGGGCTTGGCATTGAGTTGCGATTTGCGTTATGCGGGCCCTACATCGAAGTTCCGCATGCCTGCCGCACGCTTGGGCTTGGGCTATGGCTACCAGGGCATGAAAAGCATTGTGCAAAACCTCGGGCCCACAGCGGCGGCAGAAGCTTTTTATACCGCCAAGATTTACAGCGCAGCAGAGGCTGCACACATTGGCATCGTCAACTCAGTGCATGACGATGTGTTCGCGCATTGCGCCGATGTGGCTTTGCAAATTGCACAGAACGCTCCCCTCACGGTTCAAGCCGCCAAGCAAGCCATGCTGTGCATTGCAGATGGCGACACCTCTCAAATCACACGCATCGATCAGGCCGTAGATGCGTGTTTCAAAAGCAGCGACTATGCCGAGGGCCGACTGGCTTTTGCACAGAAGCGGCTACCTCAGTTCACCGGCCATTGAATCAACCACCCCATGGAGAAGAAGATGAAATCTTTAAGAACCCTGCTCACGATTGCGCTGTCATTGACAGCCACCGTTGCTTTGGCTGTAGGGCCCTCCCCCGCACCCATGAAACAAAAAGAAGTCCTCAGTGTGGGCTTTGTCAAAGTGGGCCACTTGGCGCCTATGCTGATGCTGGAAGAGGAGCTCAAGAAGCTCAACATTGAAGTCAAGCGTGCAGAGTTTGTGCGCTACGCCGATGCACGTACCGCGTTGCTGTCGGGCTCGGTCGATGTGTCGGCCGTTGGACCTGGCGATTTGGCCATCGTGGCGGCGCAAGGCAGCAAGAACTTGATCGGTTTGACCGGTGTGGGTAGCTCCAACAAATTTTTGGTGGTGCGCAAAGGCGTGAAGATCGACGAATGGGGTGATATCAATGGCAAGAAAATTGCCATCGCACCCGGATCAGCCGTGTGGTTCCAATGGGCCATGACCTTGATTGAAAAGAACATTCCTTACACCTCGTTCTCGCCCGTTAACGTGCAAGGCGGCGGGACAGCATTTGTGCAAGCCATGAAGCGTGGCGACATTGATGCGATGGTGTTGTGGGAGCCCTTTGAATCTCAAGCTGTTGCCGAAGGCGATGCGTATTTCGCGACCAAGCTTGATTACAGCCAGTCACGTTCCGTGGGCGCAGAGTTGGGCATGTTGGCCGCTTCGGGCGAAGCCATGGCGACTAAGAAAGAATTGGTGCGTCGCTTCTTGTGGGCCTACCTCAAAGTGGAGGAGCAATTGGCGAAAAACAACGACCAATTCGCAGATGCCTATGCCAAGTACACAGGTCTGCCACTGAGTGTGACCAAAGAATCAGCCAAGATCATCAAACTCGGCGGCGTGCTCAACAAAGAGCAGGTGGGTCGTTTGGCTGAGGCTGCGTTCAAGCAAGGCATCGTGCAAAAAGACGTGACCAAAGAAGCGGCTGAGCTGTATGACGACAGCATGGCCAAAGAAATCAAGAAGTAAGTGCAAGGACACACCATGAAGACAACGGCACATTTCAAGCAACTGCTGCTCGGACTGGTGGTACCCACCGCCGTTGTCGTGCTGTGGCAGGTGATGGGCAATATGCCCGGCATGGCCGGCATACTGCCTACGCCTTTGAAGGTGGTTGAGGGGTGGCACGGCTGGATCTTCGGACAAGCCGGTCTGGGCCTCAACCCCTACCTCGGCACGTGGTTGTCCAACGTGGAGTACTCCTCCATGCGTGTGGCACAAGGCTTTGTGTTGGCTGCACTGGTCGGCGTGCCACTCGGCCTGTTGATTGGTTGGAGCAAGTTCATTTCGCAAATGCTCGACCCCTTGATTCAAAGTTTGCGCCCCATTCCCATCACAGCATGGTTGCCCTTCTCCATCGCCGTGTTTGGTATCCGAGATGTGGGTTCGATCTTTCTCATTTTCCTAGGTGGCTTTTATGCCATCGTGGTCAACGCCACACAAGGCGCACGTGATGTCGATCGCAATTTGGTACGTGCTGCTTTGATGATGGGCGCGAGTCGCGCGCAGCTGTTGTATCGCGTGGTGTTGCCAGCGGCGATGCCGTCGATCTTCACCGGTTTGCGTATTGGCCTTGGCATTTCGTGGACAGCGGTGATCGTGTCAGAAATGGTGGCCGTCAAGTCTGGCCTGGGCTATGTGCTGTGGGATGCCTACTACGTGGGCCGCATGGACATCGTGTTGGCCGACATGGTGTCGATTGGTGCCATGGGTTATATCAGCGATCGCATCATTGTGTTCATCGAACGCAAGGTTCTGGTCTGGCGTATTTTGCAAAGTCACTGAAATTCTTATGTCCAATATCACTGTTCAAGATCTTTGCAAAACTTATCCTGGTCAACCGCCTGTCAAGGCACTTGATCACATTGACCTCGACGTGCCTCCGGGTGAGTTTGTGGCGTTGCTCGGCCCCTCGGGTTGCGGCAAGTCCACGTTGCTCAACCTGATTGCAGGTTTCGAGTTGCCCAGTTCGGGCATCTTGCAGGTCAACCAGCAAGCGGTGCAAGCGCCAGGCCCTGAGCGTGGCGTGGTGTTTCAAGAGGCCGCTTTGTTTCCTTGGTTGACAGTATGGGAGAACGTTATTTTTGGTCCTCAAATGCAAGGCCTTCCGAAGGCTGAGTATGAGGAGCGTGCCAATGAAATGCTCAGCATCGTGGGTTTGCATGATTTCAAAAATCACTTGCCCGTGCAGCTGTCAGGGGGCATGCGTCAACGCGTGGGCATTGCGCGCATTTTGACCTTGGGTTCACGTGTGTTGCTGATGGACGAACCCTTTGGCGCGTTGGATGCGCAGACCCGACTCACCATGCAAGAGCTGTTGTTGTCGGTGTGGCAAAAGCTCAAGCCCACCATCATCTTTGTCACACATGACATTGACGAAGCCATTTTCTTGGCCAGCACCATCTATGTCATGTCTGCACGACCTGGTCGCATCCAATCCAAAATCAATGTGCCCTTGGCGCGTCCCCGCACGGTGGCTGACACGGCGAGTGAGGCTTTCAGCGCCATGAAGCTCGACATTCTCAACCTCATCCGACACACCCATGGCTAATCCTCGCATCCCTTATCGGTTTTCTAACGAAGGCCCACAGCTGGCGGCGCCCAAAGAAGGTGCCATCTTGGTTCACTTGGTGGTCAACGTGGAGCACTGGCAGTTTGATGCCAGCATGCCGCGCACCATCATCACGCCGCCACATGGCAAAGAAACTGTGCCTGACGTGCCCAACTTCAGTTGGGTCGACTACGGTATGCGCGCAGGCTTGCCGCGCATCATCAATGCCATTCACAGCCGTGGCTTGCCTGCGTCCACCAGCTTTAACGCGGGTGTGATTCAAGCCTATCCACGTGCGGCAGAAGCCATGCACCAAGCCGGCTGGGAATTCATCGGTCATGGCGTGCATCAAAAGGCGCTCAACCATGCGGAGGGCGAAGAGGCATTGATCTCGACCAGCTTGGACATGATCGAGTCGTTCACGGGCAAACGCCCCAAAGGTTGGCTAAGCCCGGGTTTGCGTGAGTCGCACGACACCCCCGATATTTTGAAGAAGTTGGGCGTTGAGTACGTGTTCGATTGGGTGGTGGACGATGTGCCGCATTGGATGCACACCAAGAACGGCCCACTCATGTCCTTGCCTTACAACCTCGAAGTCAACGACTCCATCATCTACGCGATCGAAAAACATGCGTCAGACGAAATGTTCCAACGCTTGTCCAACACCTTGCGTTTGTTCAAGCGTGAATGTGCGATCCAACCACGGGTGCTGTCGCTTGGCTTGCATCCGCATTTGATCGGTGTGCCTCACCGTTTCGAGAGCTTCGAAAGAATGCTCGACCTTTTGATGGCAACGCCTGAGGTGTGTTTTGTCACCGGCGAAAAAATGGCCCAGTGGTATTCGGCCCAAGTGCCAGCCCCATCCAACTGATCCCAACTTCTTAAAGAGAGCCGACGATGAATTTAGAACTGACAGGACAGCGCGTCCTTATCACGGGTGGATCCAAAGGCATTGGTTTGGCGATTGCGCAAGCGTTCGCGGCCGAAGGCGCCAAGCCTGTTTTGGTGTCGCGTGATCGCGCCAACTTGGCCCATGCGGTGCAAGCCATTGAAGCTGCACACCACATCACTCCCGAGGTGTTTGAGGCTGATTTGGGCTTGCCTGGTTCCGCGGAAAAGTTATGCCAACAGGTGGGTGATATTGATGTGTTGGTGAACAATGCGGGCGCGATTCCAGGCGGCAACATCCACGACATCACCGAAGAGCGCTGGCGTCAGGCATGGGAGCTCAAGCTCTACAGCTACATCAACCTGACGCGCGCATATTTGCCCAGCATGGAAAAACGCGGCAAGGGTGTGATTGCCAACATCATCGGCATGGCCGGTGCGGCACCGCGCTATGAATACATCTGCGGCTCAGCGGCCAATGCGGCGCTCATCGCTTTCACCCAAGGTCTGGGCGGTGGCACGGTGCGCCAAGGTGTGCGCGTGTTCGGCATCAACCCTTCGCCCACCCGGAGTGACCGCATGCAGGGCATGTTGCAGCAGCAAGCCACCACCAAGTTGGGAGACGCCTCGCGTTGGCATGAACTGACCTTGGCTTTGCCGTTTGGTCGTCTGGCCGAACCCGATGAGATTGCCAAGTTGACAGCCTTTTGTGCCTCACCGTTGTGCGGCTATCTGAGCGGCAGTGTCATCAACGTGGACGGTGGCCAAATGTTCACCACACCGAGTAAATAAACCATGAGCCGAAATGATTTTCCCGAATTGCGCGAAGGTGTGCGCCAAGTGGTGTCCGCCTTTGACTCGCGTTACTGGCAAGAGATAGACGAGGCCAGGGCGTTTCCTGAAAAGTTTGTCACCGCCTTGACCGATGCAGGTTGGTTGTCTGCTCTGATTCCTGAGGAATACGGCGGGTCCAACTTGAGCCTGACCGAGGCCAGCGTGATCATGGAAGAGATCAACCGTGCTGGCGGCAATTCAGGCGCCTGCCACGGCCAGATGTACGTGATGGGTTGTGTCGTGCGTCATGGTTCAAAGGCGCAAAAAGAAGCTCTGTTGCCCAAGATTGCTTCAGGTGAGTTGCGCATGCAGTCGATGGCAGTCACGGAGCCAACCACGGGCTCGGACACCACCCAGCTCAAAACAGTCGCGGTGCGCCAAGGTGACCACTATGTCGTCAATGGTCAAAAGGTGTGGACCTCGCGTTTGCAGCACTCCGACTACATGTTGCTGTTGGCCCGCACCACGCCGCTGTCTGAAGTGAAGAAAAAGTCAGAAGGCTTGTCGGTGTTCTTGGTGGACTTGCGTGAAGAGGTCGGCAAGACCATCACGGTCAAACCCATTCGCAACATGGTCAACCATGAGACGAATGAAATCTTCATCGATAACTTGCGTATCCCTGTCGAGAACCGCATTGGCGAAGAAGGCTTGGGCCTGAAATACATTCTGGATGGGTTGAATGCCGAGCGCATTTTGATTGCTGCTGAATGTATCGGTGACGGCTATTGGTTTGTTGACCGAGCCACCCAGTATGCAAAGGAACGCGTGGTGTTTGGCCGCGCGATTGCACACAACCAGGGCATTCAATTCCCGATTGCCAAAGCGCACATCAACGTCGAAGCGGCCAGCTTGATGCGCTATGAAGCCGCGCGTTTGTTCGATGCCGGTCTGCCGTGCGGGGCCGAGGCCAATATGTCTAAATTGCTTGCGGCCGATGCGTCGTGGGAAGCCGCCAATGTGTGTTTGCAAACGCACGGTGGATTTGGCTTTGCCGCCGAGTACGACATTGAGCGCAAATTCCGCGAGACACGTCTCTACCAAGTGGCACCGATCTCGACCAACTTGATCTTGTCTTATGTGGGCGAGCACGTGTTGGGCATGCCTAAATCTTATTGAGCGCACACCATGGCCCACCCCCAGTTGCCGACTTACAGAACGCTTGAATGCACACAGGTGTCGGACCATGTGTTGCAGGTGTGTCTGAACCGTCCAGAGGCCGGCAATGCACTGAACACGCAGATGGGCATCGATTTGCTGGACCTGTGGGTGCGCCTGACCGATCAGCCTGGTGATCTGCGTTGTGTGGTGTTGACGGGGGCTGGCGCCAAAATATTTTGCGGTGGCGGAGATTTGAAAGAGCGCAACGGCATGACGCCGCAAGCGTGGCAATACCAGCACGAGATTTTTGAGCGCTTGTATTGGGCATTGATTGATTTGCCATTGCCCGTCATCGGGGCCATCAATGGCCATGCCTATGGCGGTGGTTTGGAAATGGCGTTGTGCTGTGACTTTTTGTACGCGAGCCAAGACGCACGCTTTGCGCTGCCCGAGGTCACCTTGGGCATCATGCCTGGCATGGGCGGTACGCAAAATTTACCGCGCGCTTTGGGCGAGCGACGCGCCAAAGAATTGGCGCTGACAGGCCGTCCTTTCAGCGCAGAGCAGGCCTTGGAATGGGGTTTGGTCAACCAAGTGGCTGCGCCTGATGCGGTCTTGGCATTGGCGCTAGAGACGGCGCAACGCATTGCCGCCAATGCGCCTTTGTCAGTGCGACAAATCAAGAAATCAATCCGCTACGGCGGGCAAATGGAGCTGCGCACCGCGTATCGGTTTGAGGTGGAGGCTTACAACCGCCTCGTGGACACCGACGACCGCCGCGAAGGTGTGGCAGCCTTTAACGACAAACGCCCACCGGTTTTCAAAGGCCGCTGAGTCATGCAAAGGCTTGGGCTAGGAGCCATCAACAGGCCTTCTTGGACCGAGCAGTTGTTGGCCTTGCAAGGCCGCCCCATCACCGACACCGACCGCCGCCGCGCGGCATTGCATCTGCTGGACTGGTTTGGGTGTGTGTTGCTGGGCCACGCTTCTCCGGCTGGTGCCGCTTTGAACCGTTGGGCCGCACAGACCGCGGCAGGACCCTGTTGGACGGCGGGTGGTTTGCAGTTGCACAGCGAAGCTGCTGCATTGGTCCACGGTGGGCTAGGCAACATCGATGAGTTGGACGACTTGCACCGGGCTGCTGTGGTGCATCCGGCTGACACCATCATGGCAGCAGCGTTGGCTGTTGCACAGCGTGAACAAGCCACACCGCATGCGCTGCTTGATGCGGTGGTGCGTGGCTATGAGGTGGCCATCCGTGTTGGTTTGTTGGCGGGTACCGCGCATTACCGGCACTGGTACAGTACGGCCACATGTGGGGTGTTTGGTGCAGCCACAGCCAGTGCCAGCTTGTTGCAGCTTGATGCCACACAAGCCATGCATGCTTTGGCGCAGGCTGGCATGCAAGCCAGTGGGGTGTGGCAATGTCGCTTAGAACCCGGTTTTTCTAAACAGTTGGCTGCGGGGCGCAGTGCGCAATCGGGCGTCATGGCGGCTGACTTGGCTGCGGCTGGTTTGGTCGGACCTCGTCATATCTTGGAGGGCGAACATGGCTGGTTCGCTGCGACCGGTAGTCGCCCGAATGTAAGGCGCGCAAAGGCAGTGCTCACGCCAAAGCCAAATGCGCCGTGGCTGATACACGAAGTCAGCTTCAAACCTTGGCCTGCTTGCCGCCATGTTCATCCAGCCATTGCGTGTGCTGTGCGGTTGCACGCGCAAGTGCCAGATGTGAGCCAGATCACCCGCATCGAAATCCAGACCTACCAAACCGCAGTGGCGTTTGCCAACCAACCACACCCGAGTACGCGCCAACAAGCCCGCTTCAGTTTGCAACACGGCGTGGCGGTGGGCTTGCTGAGGGGCGATTTTGGTTTGGACGACACGCAACCTGAATGCCTGGCGCAACCCACCTTGGCACGTTTGCGCGCCTGCACCCATGTCAGTGCAGTGTCGCGCTGGAGTCGAGCCTACCCAGCGCACTACGGCGCTCAAGTTCGTGTCTGGTTACGCAACGGTGCGGTGTTGCACACCCAGGTGTCAGATGCACCCGGCGACCCAGAAAGTCCGATGTCTGATGCGATGGTGATCGCGAAAGCGCAACGTGTGATGCAGGCCGCAGGTTATTCGCCGCAGGCCGTGGCCAGGGTGCTTGCCGCCTGCGCCGCATTGCCGCAAGCGTCGTCGTCGGATGATTTATGGCGCGCCTTGCGCCACCTCAACACCGCCTAAATGTGTTCAGCTTGTGATGCGCGCGCTGGCCACAGCACAGAGGCGATGGCCGCGACCACCAGCAACACCGCCAGCCAGTCTTGCCAATGCAACACCTCGCCCAGCCACCACGCGCCTGCGAATACGCCAAGGACAGGGATGAACATCACGCTCAAACTCGATGCCAACGGTGGCAAGCTGCGCGCCAAACTTAGCCACGCGGCTTGCGCAAATACAAAGACGCCAATGGCGTTGTAAATGATGGAGCCCCAAGTGTGGGCAGGAGGCATGGCCCAACGGTCCATTTCAAACACAACGGCCAGCACACTCATCACCACCGCTGTCATGCCGGTCATCCAAAACACAATCGTGAGGGTGGGCACCGTCATCTTGGTGTGACGAATTTGCTGTGTGCCCAAGGCCCATGAGGCTGCGGCGATCAAAGCAATCAAAACGCCCAAGGGCTTCCCGGACAGATGTGCCAACTCGTGCCACAACAAGAGCATGGCGGCCAAGGCGGCCAATGCCACGCCCAACCAAGCACGAGGGCGCAGCGGTGATTTGAAAAACAAAACACCCATCAGCGCTGAAAAAATTGGCATGGTGTAGCCCAAGATGGCCGCGCGTCCACTCGACAAATCTTGCACCGCCAAAATGATCAACACATGCCAAACAAACATATTGCTGATGGCTAAAAGCACCAATTCCCGCCACTCGTGACGCGGCACTTTGAACGGCACTTTCATACGCAGCAGCACGAGGCCCAACAAGGGCCAGCCGATCCACATGGAAATGCTGCGAAAGGTAATGGCGGGATAGCCCGTCACGCCAATTTTTAAGATGGGCCAGTTCATGCCCCAAACCAAAGTCAGGATGACGAGGGTCAGCAACTGTTTGCGGGTGAGACTGTGTAGGGCTGACATGGTCTGCATGGTAAAGCTTCTGGATGCGCGAACATGACGTATAGGTCTTGCAGGTTCAAGCCACTGCTGTACCGAAGCGTTCACGCAGGTAGACCACGATGGTGTTCGAGTCTTGTAGCCACCTTATTTCTCCGTTTGCTTCAGTGATCTTCAGGCACGGCACTTTGGTTGCACTGCTGCCTTGCATCAGTTCGTCACGGTTGGCGGTGTTGTGTTGTGCATCGCGTTTCTCAATCGGCAGCGACAGGCGGCGCATTTCTTGGCGCACCTTGATGCAAAACGGGCAGGTGCTGAATTGGTACAGCGCCAGGTTTTGGCATTCCAGGTTGACCATGGTTTGCGCGGCGGGTTCGCGTTGCACGCCCTTGGTTTGAGTGAGGCGTTCTTTGAGCAACATGACAGGACCCAGCACGAGGCGCAGGGTTTTGAAAAAGGCACGGATGATAGGTTTCATGGGAGGGAATGGTAAGGCTTGATGCGGGTTCAGCCGTGCGGTCGTGGACAATTGAGCTTTTCATTCAAAGCCTAGCCATGCACATCATCCAAGACACGGCCGTCACCCTCAAATACCAAGTCACCACCCCCGCAGGCAAGCCTTTGGATTCGGGGCATTTGTCTTATTTACACGGCGGCTACGAAAACATTTTTCCCAAGTTGGAAGCCGCACTCAACGGCCAAGCGGTGGGCTTTGCCGTCACGCTGGATTTGAGCGCGGAAGACGCCTTTGGCGAGCGCGACGAATCGTTGGTGCGCGTCATTCCTAAAGCGGAATTTCCACCGGGCGTGAAAGTGGGCGGGCAGTTGCAAGGTGCAGGCGACGATGGGCAGCCGCGCGTGTTCAACGTCATGAAGATCAAAGGACCCGAAGTGCACCTAGACGGCAACCACGAGTTGGCGGGCCAAGCGCTGCGTTTCAGTTGTACCGTGACGGATGTGCGCGCCGCCACGGCTGAAGAAATTGCCCATCGCCATGTGCATGGCGCGCATGGGCATCAGCATTAACAGGTGACCTGTCGCGCGGGCCTGCTGCTCAATGGGGCAGCGAAGCCGCTCGCGTGCTCAGCTTGGCAACAAGCGCTTCAAGTACTTGCCGGTAAAGCTAGCAGGGTTGGCCGCCAAATCTTCGGGTGTACCAACGCCCACCACCATGCCGCCGCCCGAGCCGCCTTCAGGCCCCATGTCAATCAGCCAGTCGGCGGTTTTGATGACGTCGAGGTTGTGCTCGATGATGACGATGGTGTTGCCCGCATCGCGCAGGTGTTGCAGCACCTTCAGCAGCAGCGCAATGTCGGCAAAGTGCAGGCCGGTGGTGGGCTCGTCCAAGATGTAGAGCGTGCGACCTGTGTCGCGTTTGCTCAGCTCCAAAGCCAGCTTCACGCGCTGCGCTTCACCGCCCGAGAGGGTGGTGGCAGCTTGGCCGAGTTGCAGGTACGACAGGCCCACGTCCATCAAGGTTTGCAGCTTGCGGGCGATGTTGGGCACGGCGTTGAAAAACACCAGCGCGGCTTCGACGGTGAGCGTCAAAATTTGCGCGATGTTTTTGCCCTTGTACATGACCTCTAGTGTTTCGCGGTTGTAGCGCAAGCCGTGGCACACATCGCAAGGCACATACACATCGGGCAAAAAGTGCATTTCCACTTTCACCATGCCGTCGCCTTGGCAGGCTTCGCAACGGCCGCCGCCTGAGCCTGCGGCCACGTTGAAGCTGAATCGCCCTGGACCATAGCCGCGTTCACGCGCCATCGGCACTTCGGCCATCAGCTCACGGATGGGCGTGAACAGGCCGGTGTAAGTGGCAGGGTTGCTGCGCGGTGTGCGGCCAATGGGCGATTGGTCGACGTTGATGACTTTGTCGAAATAGTCGAGGCCGGTGATTTCGTCGTGCGCTGCTGGCTCGTCGTGCGCGCGGTGAATGGTGTGCGCGGCTGCGGTGTACAGCGTGTCGTTCACCAACGTCGATTTGCCCGAGCCCGACACACCTGTGACGCAGGTGAGCAAGCCCACGGGGAAATCGGCGGTCACGTTTTTCAAGTTGTTGCCCCGCGCACCACGGATGCGAATCACTTGGTGTTCCGACGCGTCTTTGTGCAGCTTGCGTTGGAACTTCAGCTCTTCGGCTTCCACAGGTAAGAAGGCATTGCGTTTGGCAGGCACGTCGATGCGCAACGCTTGCGCGAGGTAACGGCCCGTCAGTGAGTTGGGGTTGGCTTCAATTTCGCTGGGTGTGCCGCTGGCCATCACTTGGCCGCCATGCACGCCCGCGCCGGGGCCCATGTCCACGCAAAAGTCTGCGGCACGAATCATGTCTTCGTCGTGCTCGACCACGATCACGCTGTTGCCGATGTTGCGCAGGTGTTTGAGGGTGTCAATCAGACGGTCGTTGTCGCGCTGGTGTAGGCCGATGCTGGGCTCGTCCAGCACGTACATCACACCGGTGAGGCCCGAGCCGATTTGGCTGGCCAAACGAATGCGTTGTGCTTCGCCGCCCGACAGCGTGTCGGCGCTGCGGTCGAGGCTGAGGTAGTTCAGGCCCACGTCGTTCAAGAATTTCAGGCGTGAAGCAATTTCGCGCACCACTTTGTCGGCAATCTCGGCTTTGGCACCTTGCAGTTGCAGGGTGTTGAAGTAGCCAAAGCATTCGCCCAGCGTGGTGTGGCTGATGTCAAAAATGCCGCGCATTTGCGCACCTTCGCCAATGCGCACATTGCGCGCTTCGCGGCGCAGGCGTGTGCCACCGCATGAGGTGCAGGCACGCACGCCACGGTAGCGCGAGAGGTCTTCGCGCACCACGGTGGAGTCGGTCTCGCGGTAGCGGCGCTCCATGTTGACCAAGATGCCTTCGAAGGGGTGCTTCTTGCTGAGCTTTTTGCTAGAGCCGTTTTCAAGGCTGTAGTTGAATTTGATTTCTTCTTCGCCCGAGCCATACAGCAGCACTTGGCGCACTTCGGGGCTCAGGTCTTCATACGGTGCATCAAGGTCAAATTTGTAGTGCTTGGCCAAGCTCTCGAGCATCGTGAAGTAATGCGCGTTGCGGCGGTCCCAGCCTTTGATGGCGCCGCTGCCTAAGCTGAGTGACGGAAATGCCACCACGCGTGCTGGGTCGAAATAGTCTTGGTGGCCTAGGCCATCGCACGAGGGGCAAGCGCCCACGGGTGAGTTGAACGAGAACAAACGGGGTTCGAGTTCGCTGATGGAATACGTGCACTGTGGGCAAGAAAACTTGGCGTTGAACGCGTGCTCCACACCCGTGTCCATCTCCAGCGCGATGGCGCGGCCTTCGGCTAAGCGCAGCGCGGCTTCAAAGCTCTCGGCCAAACGCTGGCGCAAGCCGGGCGGAGGTGCAGCCACGGCAATGTCGCCAATGCTGGGCGCGGCCACAGGCGCGGGGGGCGCTGCGGGCGCTTCGTGGCGCACCTTGATGCGGTCCACCACCACGTCGATGTCGTGTTTCTCGGTTTTCTTCAGCTCGGGCAGCTCGTCGTATTCGTACACCTTGCCTTCGATGCGAAAACGCACATAGCCCTGCGCTTGCAACTGGGTGAAGATTTCGCTGTACTCGCCCTTGCGGTTGCGCGCGATGGGCGCGAGCAGCATGAGCTTGGTGTCTTCGGGCAGGGCCATGACGGCGTCCACCATTTGCGACACGCTTTGCGCTTGCAGCGCCAAGTTGTGGTCGGGGCAATAGGGCGTGCCCGCGCGGGCAAACAGCAAGCGCAGGTAGTCGTGAATTTCGGTCACCGTGCCCACGGTGGAGCGCGGGTTGTGGCTGGTGGCTTTTTGCTCAATGCTGATCGCGGGCGACAGGCCTTCAATCAGATCCACATCGGGCTTGTCCAAGCGGCCCAAAAATTGACGGGCGTAGGCCGAGAGGCTTTCCACATAACGGCGCTGGCCTTCGGCATACAGCGTGTCAAACGCGAGGCTGGATTTGCCCGAGCCCGACAAGCCCGTGATGACCACCAGCTGGTTACGCGGAATGTCCAGGTCGATGTTTTTCAGGTTGTGCGTGCGCGCCCCGCGAATGCTGATGTTTCGCATCGCGGAGGGGTGGTTCAGGGCTTGGCCTAAGTAGGCGCCGTCAGAAGGTGCGTTCACTGGACACTCAAAATAAAAGGGCAACCCGCCATGATAGTGGCGACGGGCTAACTTGGCCAGGAATACGGGACAATGGTAGGCTGTGACGATCAACTTAACCCCCGACCCCACACTGGACGATAGCCCCACCATGACGCGCACCGAGTTGCGCGCCAGTGGCTCGCTCGCGTCCATCTTTGCTTTGCGCATGTTGGGTTTGTTTTTGGTGTTGCCCGTGTTTGCGCTGGAAGCGCGTAAATACCCAGGCGGGGATGACCCCGCACTGATTGGCTTGGCCATGGGCATTTATGGCCTGACGCAAGGCATTTTGCAAATTCCGTTTGGCATGGCGTCTGACCGCTTGGGCCGCAAGCGGGTGATTATTTTTGGTTTGTTGGTGTTTGCCTTGGGCAGCTTGATTGCCGGCAGTGCCGACACCTTGACAGGTTTGCTGGTGGGCCGCTCGGTGCAAGGCGCGGGCGCGGTGTCTGCGGCGGTCACCGCTTTGTTGGCAGACCTGACGCGCGACAGCGTGCGCACCAAGGCCATGGCTTTGGTGGGCGCAAGCATTGGGCTGATGTTTGCCTTGTCACTGGTGGTGTCGCCCGTGATTGCGGCACACATTGGTTTGTCGGGCTTGTTTGTGTTGACAGCGGTGCTGGCGCTGTTGGGCACGGCCGTGGTGGTGTGGGGCGTGCCAGCTGAGCCTCAGGCGCACAAAGACGCGGCCCGCGGCGGCCTGCGCCACGTGCTGTCTAGCCCTGCGCTGCTGCGCTTGAACATCGGTGTGTTTGTGTTGCATGCGGTGCAGCTGGCCATGTGGGTGGCGATTCCTGCGTTCTTGGTGCAAGCCGGTTTGGGCAAGGACGACCATTGGCAAATTTATTTGCCCGCTGTGCTGGGCTCGTTCGTGTTGATGGGCGGTGTGTTTCCGCTGGAGCGTCGCGGCTATTTGCGTGCGGTGTTTTTAAGCGCCATAGCTTTGATTGCTTTGGTGCAAGTGGCGCTGCTGTGGGTGTCGTCTGGCGCGCCCAGCATCACCTGCTTGGCTTGGTTGTTGTTTGCGTTCTTTTGTGGCTTCAACGTGTTGGAAGCCACGCAACCCAGTTTGGTGTCGCGCATCGCGCCCGCTTCGTCGCGTGGCGCGGCCATGGGTGTGTACAACACGCTGCAATCGTTGGGCTTTTTTGCCGGTGGCGTGATGGGCGGTCAGCTTGTCAAAAGCTACGGCACACAAGGCCTGTTTTTAACTTGCGCGGCACTCATGGTGCTGTGGCTGGTGGTAGCTTGGCCCATGGTGGCGCCCAAGCGCCCAGCCCATTCCGCAAAGACCCCATAATTAGCCCCTATCTGGAGGAATTTACTCATGGCATCCGTTAACAAAGTCATCCTCGTCGGCAACTGCGGCCGCGACCCCGAAGTGCGCTACCTGCCCAGCGGCCAAGCCGTGGCCAACGTGAGCGTGGCCACATCGAGCCGCCGCAAAGACAAAAACAGCGGCGAGATGATTGAAGACACACAGTGGCACCGCGTCACGTTCTACGACCGCTTGGCTGAAATCGCTGGCGAATACGTCAAAAAAGGCCGTCCCATTTATGTGGAAGGCCGCTTGAAATACGGCGTGTACACCGACAAAACCACAGGCGTGGAAAAAAACACCGTGGACATCATTGCGACTGAGTTGCAACTCTTGGGTGGCCGTGAAGGCATGGGCGGCCCCAGCGGTGGTGGCGAAGAAGGCGGCGGTGGCTACAGCCGCCCAGCGGCAGCGCCTCGCGCCGCAGCCCCAGCAGCGCAACGCCCTGCGGCACCTGCGCCTGCCAAGGGTGGCTTTGACGACATGGACGACGACATCCCGTTTTAACGTCTAGGTATCTATCAATGTCAAAAGGCCCGTGACTCTAAGAGCACGGGCCTTTTGCGTATCTGAGATGTCAAAGTTTAAGAACCATCGGTGGATGGTTGTTTGAAAAACATGGGGTAGCGACGGCTGACCAATTCCGTGTCGAGCCGCCATGCGACACAACGGTTTAAGTGAGGTGGTGGTATTTCTGGATTGGTGACTTCAAATGTGCCAGTCACGGTTTGGAATGCGGCGGTGGCCATGTTGAACAGCAGCTCCCGCAGGTGCGCACACCCTTGAGATTTACCCAAGTTTTCTTCAATTGCTTTTCGCCAGCCACTGGCGAGTTGAGCGCCAATCAGTTTTTGCATAGGCGGCATGGCTTGGGGGCACTCGTCGTGCGGAACATCATCCATCGACACCTGAATGTCTTGAATCACAAGGCGTGCATTCACCGTTAAGCGAATCGACATGTTGTGAATTGGTTCGTTCGGTAGCCAAGATTTCTCGCCGGGAACTTCAAATGGCATGGGTTTGGTGTCACGCAACACACCTTCAATGTCCCACAAGCCATCGTCTCTTTGATAGCCAGTGAAAGTGACTTGCCTTGTGTGCGCGTGTCTTCGCGGTTGAGCTGCTGGTAAAGCCAAAGTGAATCCTGAGAACAGAGGGTTTTGATAGCGCTGACTGTATAGCCTCTATCGCTCATGTGCATGAGCCGAAGGTGATCGCATGTGTTTGCCGACAGTCGACACATCCAACATAGATATATTTTAAAAATATGGTTAATACGATTATTTCATTGGAAATGGAATAGCTTCATCTTGATACTCGCGCCCATAAGAAAACAAGTGACAAAACTGAAGGGTGAGTTTTATGAGGATGACAACATGTTGACCATCAACCTTTTTAACGGCCTCGTCTACGGCGCATTGCTCATCGTGATGTGCTCGGGCCTGGCCTTGATCTACGGCCTGCGCCGCGTGGTCAACTTTGCCCACGGCTCGCTCTACATGCTGGGCGCCTACCTCGGCTACACCGTCGCCCTGCAAAGCAACTTCTGGGTCGCTTTGGTGGTGGCCCCCGCCTTGATGGCCGTCTTTGGGGTGCTGCTGGACCGCTATGGTTTTCGCCTGCTCCAAGACCGCGAACCTCTTACCGTTGTGCTGGTCACCTTCGGCTTGCTGCTCGTCATCGAAGACATGGTGCAGTCGGTCTGGGGCAAGAGCAACCTCTCTGTCGCTGCACCCGAGGCCTTGAACTTCTCTGTCGATTTGTTTGGCACCTCCGTGCCCGCTTACCGCATTGGCGTGATCGTGATGGGCGCGGCTGTGGCTCTGGGCCTGAGCCTGTGGCTGCGCTACTCCAAAGTGGGTTTGTTTGTGCGTGCCGCCAGCACCGACCCCGTGACCACCGCCATGCAAGGCGTCAACACCGACGCCTTGAGCGCTGGTGTGGTGGGCTTGGGCACCGCGTTGGCCGGTTTGGCCGGTGTGGTGGCTGCACCCTTCTTGTCGTTGTCGCCTTCCATGAGTTCAGACGTGTTGATTGACTCTTTTGTGGTGGTCGTGATTGGCGGCTTGGGCTCACTCGCAGGGGCTTTCATTGCCGCCTTGTTGCTGGGCATGGTGCAGGCCATTGGCGCGGTGTATTTGCCTGACGCATCGGTGCTGCTGCCCTTTGTGTTCATGGTCGCCATCTTGATTTGGAAGCCCGCAGGTTTTGCTGGCAGCCGCACTTAATTCCCGAGGACTTTGGATATGAGCCCCCTTCGCGCTATTGCTTATTCTGTCGCCGCCCTGCTCGCAGGCGTGGGCTTGGTGGCGGTGATCAGTTCAAACACCGTCCTGTCACTGCTGACCCAAGCCGTGGTGTACGCCGTCTTTGCCTTGGGCATTGGCGTGCTGCTCAAGCAAAACGGCTTGGTGAGTTTTGGTCACGCCTTGTATTTTGGTGTGGCCGGTTACGCCATCGGCATCACCTTGCAACAACAACTCATGCCCGTCGAATGGGCCATCTTGGCCACCTTGGTGGGCATAGGCATCGCCGCCTTTGTGGTGGGCCTGATCATCGTGCGTGTGCCCGGCATTGCGTTTGGCATGTTGACCCTGGCGATTGGCCAAATGTTCTTCTTGTCCGTCTCTCGCGCCCGCGGCATCACCGGTGGCGCAGACGGCATGCAAGTCGACTGGCCTGCCACTATTTTCGGCTTCAGCCAATCGGCCATCCTCAAACCCGCTGCGATGTTTTTGATTTGCTGGACGACCTTGGTCATCGTCATGCTGCTGCTGACCTTGTTGCTCAACACACGTTTTGGTGCCATCACCGAAGCCGTGCGCGACAACGAAGAACGTGCGCGCTTCATCGGCATCTCCACCGTCATTCCACGCGCTGCCATCTACGCCTTGTCTGCGGTGGTCACCGCCGTGGCGGGCTTGTTGTCGACCTTGAACACCGGCTTTGTCTCTCCCGAGAGCTTGCACTGGAGCTTGTCGGGCATGGCCTTGATGATGGTTGTCGTCGGCGGCTTCAAAGCCCTGTGGGGCCCCGCCTTGGGCGCGGTGGTGTATTTCATCTTCAAAGACGTGGTGGGCGACTACGCCACCCATTGGATGTCTATTTTTGGTGTGGCCTTGATCGCCGTCATCGTGTTCTCGCCCACGGGCATCGCGGGAGCTTTGCAAGCGCTCTGGCGCGGCAAGCCCGCCTCAGCGTCACGCGCCAAGGCCGGTGCGCATTAAGCGGCAACCAAAGCCGCAAATAGCACCGCAAACAGAACGCTAAATAGACCGACACACAGACACGGAACCCCTATGAGCAATTCCTCTCCTTATGTACTCCAGGCCGACGATGTGGCCATCCACTACGGCGGCGTCAAAGCCGTTGATGGTGTGTCCCTGACTTTAGAAAAAGGCCAAATTCGCGGCCTGATCGGCCCCAACGGCGCTGGCAAATCCACCGTCATCGACGCCATCACCGGTCGTCGCCGTTTGACGCGCGGCAAAGTCACCTTGCGTGGCACCGATGTGAGCGAGATGGGCGTGGTCGAACGCCGCATGCTCGGCTTGTCACGCAGTTTTCAGCGCACCAGCATTTTTGGTGGCATGCCCGTTCGCAAACAAGTCGAACTGGCCTCGCACAAGATGGGCGTGCAGGACTCGGCCGCCGATGCAGATGCTGTGCTCAAAGAACTCGAACTCGACCGCATGGCCCATGTCATGGCCGAAGACTTGGGCTACGGCGAACAACGCCGCCTCGACTTGGCCCTGGCCTTGGTGGGTCGCCCCAGCGTGCTGCTGCTGGACGAGCCCATGGCAGGTTTGTCGGTCAAAGAGTCTCACGATTTGGCACACCACTTAAAAGCCCTCACCTCGCGCTGGGACGTGTCCGTGCTGCTGGTGGAGCACGACATGGATGTGGTGTTTGGCATCTCTGATGTGGTGACTGTTTTTGAATTGGGCCGCGTCATCGCCAGTGGTGAGCCGGCCGCCGTGCGCGCTGACCCGCGTGTGCGTGAAGCTTATTTGGGGAGTGCAGCATGAGCGCCTTACTGAACCTGAAAAACGTGCATGCCTACTACGGCGCTGCACACATCTTGCACGGCCTGAACTTGCATGTGAACGCAGGCGAACGCGTGGCCTTGATTGGTCGCAACGGCGTGGGCAAGACCACGGTGGTCAACACCATCTTGGGATTGGCCAACCTCAAAAACGGGCACATCCACTTAGGCGCACAGGAGATCAGCAAGCCCCGCCCCTACATGGCCGCACAACACGGCATCGTGGTGGTGCCCCAAGGCCGCTGCATCATTGCCAACCTCACCGTGGAAGAAAACCTCTTGCTCGGCGCTGCGGTGGGCCGCAAAGGCCCTTGGTCTGTGCCCGAGATTTACAAGCTCTTCCCCATCTTGCAAGAGCGCGCCCACACACCGGGCACAGCGCTCTCAGGCGGTCAACAACAAATGCTGGCCGTGGGCCGTGCGTTGATGGCCAACCCCAGTTTGATCTTGTTGGACGAACCCACCGAGGGCTTGGCGCCCGTCATCGTGGACCAACTCGCCGACATCTTCAACCGCGTGGCGGACGAAGGCACCGCCTTGTTGTTGATCGAACAAAACATGAGCCTCGTCGCACGTGTGGCGCACCGTTACTTGGCCATGGCCAAGGGCTCGGTGGTAGCACAAGGCGTGGTGAGCAACTCGCCCGAAGGCCTCAAAGATTTAGAAAGTCATGTGATGGTCTAAGGCCATCGCATCCAGTTCCCAACGGCCGTCGGACCGATTCCGGCAATCCTTCATACCTAGGAGACAAGCATGCAATATAAAAAAATCTATCAACTGTTGGCAAGCGCAGCGCTGGTGACAGCCCTGCCGTTGAGCGCTTTGGCGCAAGGCAAAGAGCCGGTCAAGGTCGGCTTGGTGTCGTCCAAAACAGGCGTTTGGGCGGAGATGGGCGAGGAGGTCATTCGCGGCATCCGATTTGCGATTGATGAGGCGAATACCAAAGGTGGCGTGGATGGCCGCAAAATCGAAGTGGCCGAAGGTGATGACGAGGGCAATCCCGACACGGGCCGTCGTGCTGCTGAAAAGTTGGCACGCGATGGTTACAACTTGCTGATTGGCCCAATCGGGTCCGCCGTTTCTTTGGCCATTGTTCCGAACTTGGAGCGCTGGGATGCGGCTTACTTCGCCACGATCAGCAAGACCGACAAGCTGACTGGCGAAACCTGCAAATTCCGCAGCTTCCGCACCGTGCAGTCGGATACGATTGACATTGCCATGATCAACGAATGGGCGCCCAACATCAAAGGCAACAATTTCGCCATCATCGCGGCTGACTACGCTTGGGGCCGCGACTCCGCGGCATCTTTTAAGAAGGCCGTAGAAGCCAAAGGCAAGACCGTGGCCACAGTTCTGTTCTCCCCCTTAGGGACCAAGGACTACTCACCCTACATTGCCCAATTGAAAGCCGCCAATGTGGATGGCGTTTGGGCTGCCATCCCTGCACGCGATGGCATTAACTTCATGAAGCAAGCGGGTGAGTTTGGTCTCATGCCAAAGACGCCAGTGATTGGTCATGCGATGTTGTCGGACTTCATGGTCGGCGCCACTGGAAAAATCCAAGAAGGCATGGCTGGCACTTTGGGTTACGGCGTTGACATTGACAACCCACGTAACAAGGCATTTGTGTCGGGCTTCCGCTCTAAGTTCAACCGTGCGCCCACCGAAACCGAGGGCTTGGCTTATCACGGTGCCACCGTCATGTTGGAAGGTGTGCGTTTGGCCAAGAGCCCCAAACCTGAAGACGTGAGCAAAGCTTTGCACGGGGCTCAAATCGAAACCATCATGGGATCTTTGACGCTGCGTGCTGCAGACCATCAATTGGTGGTGCCCAACTTTATGGCGCGTGTGAAATCGGTCGACGGCAAGCTCCGCCCTGTTGTTGATCAAACCTACAGCCCCGCCATCGTTCCGAGTGCATCGCCACTTTGCAAGATGTAAAGCGCGTCACCACGCACGCTTATATCTGGGTCTGCCCTCTGATCGGGGGCAGATCATGGACCTCAATTCCTTGAATCAGAAATCATCATGAACTCATCTCCTCAGTCCCTGCGAATAGAAACGGCAGATGTCATCGTTGTGGGCGGTGGCGGTTCGGGCATGGCTGCCGCGATTGCCGCAGCCGAACAGGGAGCGCACGTCATCCTGCTCGAAAAAAATCCATTTCTGGGCGGCACCACCAAGCTATCGGTGGGCTCGATCACGGCAACCGGTACGCGCTTTCAAAAAGCCAAGGGTATTGAAGACACGCCAGATGAGCACTTTAACGACATGTCTCTCTTCTTGAGTCCAGAGTTGGCCAAGAAGGAAAACTTAGAGTTGCGTCGGGTGCTGGTTGACAACGCGCAAGCGACGCTGGAATGGCTCATCAGCATTGGACTGAGTTTTTATGGGCCGATGCCAGAGCCGCCCCACAGCAAGCCGCGAATGCACAACGTGCTGCCCAATTCCCGGGCCTATGCGTACTACCTCGAGAAAGAGTGTCGCAAACAAGGCGTCGATATTCGTTTGGAAACTCGCTTGAGCCATTTGGTCATGGATGGTGAGCAAGTGACAGGCATCGTTGCGGACACAGGTTCAGGCATGACCGAGTTCAAAGCACGCGGGGGGGTCATTCTTGCCAGTGGTGACTTCAGCGCTAGCACCGCGCTGAAACAACAGCACGTACCGCATGCGGCGCATGTCGATGCAATGAACGCTGCCAGCACTGGCGATGGGCATCGCATTGCCCAACAAGTGGGGGGCTGGATCAAGAACCCTGAAGTGATGTGGGGACCAAGCATGCGCTTTAAGGCGCCACCGGTGGAAACACTGCTGCGTCGATTGCCACCTTACCGTTGGATCACCAAGCCGATGCAGTTTGCGTTGATGAATCTGCCGCTGTGGGTGTTCCGCCCTTTTGTGACTCGGTTCATGACCGCGTCACTGGCGCCAGAGCCTTCCCTTTTACGCGCTGGAGCCATGCTGGTTAACAAACGGGCCGAGCGCTTCAGCGACGAACTGGATCGCCCAGAACTTCAGGTGCCCAACCAACCGGACAAAGAGGCGTATCTTGTGTTCGACCATCGTGTGGCGCAAATGTTTGAGGCGTGGCCTAACTTTGTTTCTACCGCGCCAGGCGTGGCTTATGCGTATTTGAAAGACTACAAACACACACGTCCTGACCTGTATCACGAAGCTTCCACATTGGCTGAGCTGGCTCGCCAAATGGGGATGCCTGCAGACCAATTGAACACCAGTGTCCAAGCGTACAACCAGGCGATACAGGCGGATTCCACACGCACGCGTCAGCCGATTAGCCAAGGGCCTTTTTATGCACTCGGCCCAGTGATGAGCTGGATTGTTTTCACCGAAGGTGGTCTGGCCGTCACTGCGCGCCATGAGGTGACGCGACCCGACGGTCAGCGCATCTTGGGTCTTTGGGCGGCCGGCTCAGCAGGGCAAGGCGGCACCATTTTGGCGGGGCACGGGCATCACATTGGTTGGGCCATGACCTCGGGCCGTCGTGCAGGTCGCTTCGCTGCAGAACGCGCTATTCAACGTTAATCTCACATCCAAACTCACTATGTCAGAACCCTTTTCTTCTCACAGCTCATACCCCGTTGTGCAATTCCTGGTGCGTCGTGGACACACGGTTGCATTTGCTTTGTCCGCGTTCGTGTTTCTGGGCTTTCTCGGCATGTCTTTTCAGTTGGGACAGCTCTGGCCAAGCTTCGTTGGCTTCGTGCTTGCCGCTGTATTGCTGGGGCTGTTGGTGAGCTATGTGGAGGTGCTCCGCATCATTGCGGACACCCTGTTGCCTAAGTACTAAGAACACGTGGATTCAAGGAGATAGCCCATGACACTCAGCGATGTAATCGTGATCGGCGGTGGACTTGCAGGACTTGCCGCTGCCAACAAAGTGGCCGAGCAAGGCTGGAGCGTTCAAGTTCTGGAGCAGAGCAAAGACGATGCTTACTTGTGCAACAGCCGCTATACCGGAGGCTTGTTTCACATTGCCATGGACGACATGGCGGGCGACCCTCAGTGGGTGAAAGAGAACTTAGAAAAGACCACCCGCGGGACGACCAATCCACAGCTGGCGGATGCCTTGACGCAAAACGCGCGCCGTACTTTGCGTTGGCTGTCGTCTTTGGGCGTGCGCTTCATTCAAGCGGGGCCTGATGGCTTGCGTCGCAATTCACTTTCCCCACCCGGGGTCCGTCAAACTGGACTGAATTGGCGTGGACGCGCAGGTGATGTGATGTTGCGTACCTTGGGTGATAAGTTGCGTGCGCAAGGTGGCACGATCGCACAAGGTATGACGGCACAACGTCTGCTGATGGGGGCCGACCGTTGCGAGGGTGTCGAAGTCAAAACCGCCACAGGAGATGTGGTGCAGCTGCATAGCCGTGCTGTGGTGATTGCGGATGGTGGGTTTCAAGCCAACCCAGATTTGGTGAAGCGCTTCATCTCTGCACGACCCGATCGACTGTTGCAGCGCAATGCAGGCAGTGGCCAAGGCCAAGGGTTGCTGATGGCTGAGGCGGCGGGTGCAAAACTGGTCGGTACAGATCGTTTCTATGGACACATTCAACATCGCAAGGCCATGACCGATGGGGCGTTGTGGCCTTACCCCGTGCTCGATTCGTTGGCGTGCGGTGGAATCGTTGTAGACGAGACCGCCCGTCGCTTTTGTGATGAAGGCTTAGGTGGTGTGTTCATCACGAACGCGATTGCCCAGCGCGCTGATCCGTTGTCCGCCGTCATCATCTTTGACGAAGCCATTTGGAACGGCCCGGGACGCGACTGGTTGCTGCCTGCCAACCCCTACCTGCTCAGTGCCGGCGGCAATCTGATCAGTGCCGAGACCTTGCCTGAATTGGCTCAAAAGCTGGGACTCGATCCCAGCACGCTCGTCGATACCGTCACGCGCTACAACCAATTGGTCGATGAAGGCACTGCGTCCGATCAACCGCCGCGAAGCGTTCATCCGTATAAAGCGTGGCCGATTCGGCATGGGCCTTTTCATGCCATCGAGGCTTGCGCAGGGATCACTTACACCATGGGTGGCATTGCCACGGACGCGCAAGCGCGCGTCTTGCGTGAGGACGGCCAAACCATTCCAGGGCTCTACGCAGCAGGTGCTTGTACGGGTGGCTTGGAGGGGGGCGGTGAGGCGGCCGGCTACTCAGGTGGATTGTCCAAGTCAGCGGTATTTGGCATGTTGGCTGGAGAAGCCATCGACCAATACCTGCCATCGGTCTGAGCACAGGGTACGAAACAAAGGCAATGAGATGAACGCTAAATCAAATACAACATCCGGCTGGGATCAACAGGTCGATCTGCTGGTGATGGGCGCGGGCCCTGCGGGCATGACCACGGCGCTGGTTGCAGCGCTGGAAGGTATCAAACCGTTGATACTTGAAAAGTCTGCTTGGGTTGGAGGAACTGCAGCCACCTCGGCTGGAACGGTCTGGATTCCAGGCAATCGACAAAGCCTAGAAGCCGGTTACACCGACAGCGCAGATGCCGCTGCTCGTTACATGGATGCGTTGATCGGCGGCCCGGATGTGGATGGCCGACGAACCGCCTATTTGGCGACGGGGCCGAAGGTGGTTGACTACCTGCGTGAAAAAACGGATGTTCACTTCGTGCCTTGCGGCAAGCACCCAGACTATCGGGACATGGATGGTGCAGCGATCACAGGCCGTGCACTCGCGCCAGCCATGTTTGATGGACGACTTCTGGGTAAAGACTTTGAGCGAGTCCGTCCCCCTATTCCAGAGTTCATGGTTCTGGGCGGAATGATGGCGGGTAAGAGCGATCTTGCGCCTTTGATCGATCGCTTTCAATCGATGAGCAATTTCATTTACTCAGGCAAATTATTTTTGCGTTACGTGGTTGATCGTTTGCGTTACTCACGCGGGACGCGTGTTGTCATGGGCAACGCGTTGGTCTCACGTTTGTTTTATAGCCTTCGCAAGAACAATGTCCCCGTGATGTTTGAGACGACGGTGCAGGAAGTTATCTGGGACGCGGGTCGTGTGGTGGGCGTGGTCGCCCAATCCCAAGGCAAACGTCTACGCATCCAAACTCGCCGAGGGTTGGTCATTGCGACAGGTGGTTATGGTCACAACACAAAGCTGCGCCAAATGTTCATGCCAACACCAACACCGCCGCTCAGTGTTGCTTGTCAAAGTAACACGGGCGATGGCATTGAATTGGGATTGGCACATGGCGGCGTTGTCGCGCCAGAAACTCAGGGGCCGGGTGCATTTTGGACACCCGTTTCTGTGACCAAACGACCCGATGGAAGTCGTGGCGTCTACCCCCACTTGTCGCTTGATCGTGCCAAGCCTGGACTGATTGCCGTCAACAGCGCGGGCAAACGTTTTGTCAATGAAGCCAACTCTTACCATGACTTTGTTGAAGGTATGTATGCCTCGCACAAGACAGTGCCAACGATGCCGGCTTACCTAATTTGTGAAGCAAATTTCGTGAAGCAATACGGTCTGGGCAATGTCTATCCAGGCACTACCAATCTGAAACGCTTTGAGGCGGACGGTTACCTCTTGACTGCGGCTACGCTTGAGGCCTTGGCATTGAAACTCAAAATACCGCCAGAAAATCTGACGGCAACTGTGAGCCGTTACAACGCCATGGCGGTCCAAGGTCAGGATCTAGATTTTGGCAAGGGCGACAGCGAACTGAATCGTTTCAACGGCGACCCCACGCAAATGCCCAATCCCTGCCTGCGCCCCATCGCGCATGGTCCGTTCGTCGCCATGGAAGTTTGGCCTGCGGAGATTGGCACCAGCACTGGATTGATAACCAACGCCGATGCGCAAGTGCTGGATTCCCAAGGGCAGGTGCGCGATGGTTTGTATGCGGTTGGCAATGACATGGCGTCCATCATGATGGGAACCTATCCTGGCCCAGGAACGACGCTTGGCCCAGGGCTGACATTTGGCTATCGTGCAGCGATGCACGCAGCGGGCAAAACTGTTTGATTTCTTATTTAAAGCGAACACGATGAATAAAACGTCTTATCTGCATCAAACCTTTGGTTTGGATGGCCGTACGGCCTTGGTCACAGGGTCCGCGCGCGGCATTGGGTTGTCCATTGCAACCGCGCTTGGCAACGCGGGTGCGCGAGTGATCATCAATGATCTTCGATCAGCGGCCTGCGATGAAGCGGTCGCAGGCTTGCAAGCGCAAGGGATTGAAGCACGCGGCGCTAGTTTTGATGTGTCTGACCATGCTGCCGTGCAGGCGGCACATCAGCAGCTGCTCGCCGAGCATTGGGATGTCGATATTTTGATCAACAACGCGGGCAACCAAAATCGCAAACCTTTGATTGAAACGACGCCTGTGGAGTGGCAGCAGTTGATGAATGTGCACGTCAATGGCTCATTCAACTGCAGCCAAATATTCATACCGGGGATGCGCAATCGTGGCTTTGGCCGCGTGGTGATGACTTCTTCTATTTCCGCTGAGGCGACTATGCCGAACATTGCGGCTTACTCGACGGCCAAGGCCGCCATGGCCGCTATGGCGCGGGCGATCGCCGTGGAATATGGACCGCACGGCGTGACGGCGAATGCAATTGCCCCTGGATTTGTACGTACAGAGTTCACCGTTGGCTTACAGGAGCGAGAAGGGTTTGAACATTACTTGCAGGAGTCGGTGCCGTGTGGCCGTTGGGCTTTGCCTGAAGATATTGCCCCAGTGGTTCTGTTTTTGGTTTCGCCCGCCGCTCGTTTTGTCAACGGTCAGACGCTGGCCATTGATGGCGGGTTGTTAGCCCGCGCCTAGGTCGCCACTCAGCAAGACCCGTTAAGCGGGCGTGATTTGAACTGTTTGCCCAGAGCGCGCAGCTTCGTGAACCGCTAGCGTTGTGCGCAAGGTCTGTAACCCGTCCCAGCCAGAGCAGACGGGCACTTCATGTCCTTCTGCCACGGCGCGAATATGAGTTAACTGTGCAACGTACGGATCACCGCGATGTAAGGGCGTGCGCTCTTGCGTGAGCGGTTCATGCCAACCGCGTTTCTCCTTAAAGCTGAAAATTTGGAGCTGAGGAAGTGTGATGGAAGCTTCGGTGCCTGTGATGAAGATGGCATCCACATCCTGTTTGGCGTAGTGAGACGCCTCGCCTGCTGCGAAATCCCAGTTCCACGGTGCGACGGCGGCATCTGAAACGTTGAGTACCGCCAGTGCGCCATTTTCAAACCGCAGCAAGGCTGATGCTGTGTCCTCGACCTCAAACCCCCGAATGGCGTTAGAGGTTTGCGCCTGCACAGACACCACTTCGCCTAACAAGAAGCGCAGTAAATCGATGTCGTGAATCATGTTGATCAAAATCGGTCCGCCACCCGGTTTGCGGCGCCATTCCATTTGAAAATACTCATCTGGTTTGAGCCAAGTTGCCATGGCCGTGGCCGTGACTGGGCGACCAAGCAAGCCCTGTTGTACCAGCGCTTTGGCGCGGCGAAGGATGGGGTTGTGGCGACGCTGATGGCCCACCATCACTGGCACGCCAGCCGTGTCGGCAGCCCTACATAGTTGCGCGGCACTCTCCAGCGTGTGGGCAATGGGTTTTTCTACCAAAAAGGGCAACTTGCGTGCAATGCAAGCCAGTCCCGCGGACGTATGTGTCTGATTGGGCGTGGCAATGATCACCGCTTCGGGTTTGGTGCTTTCCAACAAGGCCAAAGGTTCGCTGAACCACGGCACATTCAAATCGGCGGCCAGTTCGCGCGCGGCGTCCGAAGGGTCTGCAATGCCGCTGAGGCAGACATCAGGATGTGACTGAATGCGTTCAATGTGCATGCGTCCAATCGCGCCTGCGCCGAACACCGCAATGGGCATGCGCGCCGTGGTTTTGAGCCTAGAGGTCATCGGTATCTTTCGTTGTGTGAGTGTGGCTGACGGGTGCGGATGCGTTCACAAACCACGCCCGCCCGACAAGTCGTAAGTGGCACCTGTCGAGAAGGAACACTCTTCAGAGCACAACCAGCACACCAAGGCCGAGGCTTCATCTAGCGTGCCAGGACGGCCTAAAGGAATCCGCGATAGCGCTGCAGCCATGTATTCGGCGGAAAGCTGTTGCAACAACTCCGTTGCAATCAAGGCCGGCGTGATGGCGTTGACGAGTACGCCCGTGCTGGCTAAGTCCTTGCCCATTGACTTGGTGAGTCCCACCACGCCCGCCTTGGAGGCGGCGTAAGGACCCAGATTTTTGGGCCCCTCATTGGCTGTGACAGACGCAATGTTGACAATTCGCCCCCAGCCTCGATCGATCAGATGCGGTGTGACGGCGCGCGACACATAAAAAGTGCCGAACAAATTGATACGCATCACGCGTTCCCAATCCGAAACATCGACTTGCCAAAATGGACCATTAGGGCCCACGATGCCCGCGCCATTGACCAAGATATCTAGTTGAGAAAATTTCTGTAGCGCCTCTTTGAGGGCGTGCTGAATTTGTTGATCGTCTGTGACGTCGACGCGCTGCGTCAACACCCGGTCTTTGTGCGTGTTCTGGCAAGCTTGTAACTTGGCGGCATCGATGTCCCAGACGATGGCTTTCGCCCCTTCATGCACCAAACGATCGACGACCGCTCTGCCAATGCCCGAGGCCCCACCCGTGACCAAGGCCACGCGATTTTCAAAACGCCCTGCAAAAAGAGCTGGTTGATTTGTCATATGACTCTCCAATAATCTGTGGGTACCGATAGTGCGCCAAGAGGCATAACTTTTAAAATAAAAAGTTCTTATACTCCATACGATTATTGGTATATCAAGGCTGGTTAACTTATGAGTACTGACTGGACGCATCGCCTGCGTTTGCGTAATTTGCAAACACTTCTGAGTCTGGGGCAAACAGGCAATATGAGCCAAACGGCTGACGCGTTGAACACGACACAGCCAGGGCTGTCAAAGTGGCTCAAAGAGTTGGAAGATGACATTGGGTTGCCCCTGTTTGAACGTCACGCCCGAGGGTTGCGCCCAACGGTTCATGGCCAAGCTTTGATTGATCATGCGAGACGCATTGAGGCTCACTTAGACACGGCCCGGGATGAAATGTTGCTTCTGCGCGAAGGCAGCAGCGGCCAGGTGACGATCGGTTTTGCCGGCGCATCTTCTGTCGACACGGTGCCAATGGCTGTTTTGAAAATTGTGGATCGATTGCCAATGGCGCGCATCCATTTGCTGGAAAACAAAATCAACGGCCTATTCGATGCACTCAATGCGGGCGAAGTCGATGTCGTGGTTGGCCCTTCGGAAATCATTGCGCACGGGCCTGACATCAAAAGTGAATTGCTCTATTCAGAGCCCATCCATTTGGTTGCACGCATTCAGCATCCGATTTTTCAGTTGAAGACCATCGAATGGGATGACGTGCTGAAATATCCTTGGGCGCTCTGGGCCAAGGGGACGCCTGTTCGTAAAGCGTTTGACCAGGCGTTGTCTCACTTAGGGCACAAACTCCCACCGAATTATGTGGAAAGCAACTCTGCAACATTGACGACCACGCTCCTGTTGCACAGCGACATGATTGGGGTTACCTCACAGCGCCCCGCGCTGCGTTACAGCCGACTACAACTTCTGGGGTTAATCCCGCTGAATTTAGATGTGCACGGTTCAATTAGTTTGTACTGGCGTGCTGATGCGATGGATCGGATTGCGGTGAAGACAGCACTTGATTGCATACGTGAAGTTGTCTACGAGTTCGCTTAACAACTTTTTAATCGCATGGTCGTGTGCCAACGAAAACGCAGACTAACGAACGTTGAGTCTGGTGCGTTGACCAAAATATTTAAATATTTGCGTCAACAGCTGCGTCTTCCTTGCCGTTGAATGTTCACTCCGCTGTTGGAGTTGTTCAACCACCGTAAAGGAATTTATATGAACAAGCTGATTGCCTCTTTGATCGTTGGTGCTTTTTCTGCTGCAGCGTTTGCTGTGACACCTGCGGCGCCGGCGACACCAGCAACACCTGCCACGCCCGCTTCTGCAGCCAAGGTTGAAGCCGCACCTGCGGTGAAGACCGAAGGCAAACACCTCGGCCAAGAGAAGAAGGCTGCAAAAAAAGCCGAAGGCGCTAAGAAGGTCGAAGCCGCTCCTAAAGCTGACGCTGCCAAGTAAACGCGTCGCTGCCTAGCGCAGTTAGGCGAGGGTTGTGTTCAGCGCTGCAGCGCTGGCAATGACCCCGCCGCCCATACACACCTCACCGTCATACAACACAGCCGATTGGCCGGGTGTGACGGCCCACTGAGGGTCATCAAAGGCGAGCACCAGCTCGCCTTCTGTGTTGTAGCTCAACTCGCACGGGGCATCGGCTTGGCGATAGCGTGTTTTGGCTGCGTAGCGTCCGGGTGTTGGCGCGTGAGGGGCGCACCAGCTCAGGTCGTCGGCGTGCAGCGAGCCGTAAAGCAACCAAGGGTGGTCATGGCCTTGCACCACATACAAGGTGTTGGTGGCCAAGTCTTTGCGGGCCACAAACCAGGGCTGATGTTCACCGCCACCGCGCTGTGCGCCTTTTTCTTTGAGGCCACCAATGCCCAAGCCTTGGCGTTGACCAAGCGTGTAAAAACTCAAACCCACATGCGTGCCAATCTTGCGGCCACGCTCGTCTTTGATGGGGCCGGGCTCGTTGGCGATGTAGCGGTTTAAAAACTCACGGAAAGGGCGTTCGCCGATGAAGCAAATGCCGGTGGAGTCTTTTTTCTTGGCGTTGGGCAAACCAATTTCATCCGCAATGCGGCGCACTTCGGTTTTGTGCAGCTCGCCCACGGGGAACAAGGTTTTGGACAACTGTGCCTGGTTCAATCGGTGCAAGAAATAGCTTTGGTCTTTGCTGGGGTCCAAGCCTTTGAGCAGTTGAAACTCGCCATTTATTTCACGCACACGGCAGTAATGGCCGGTGGCAATTTTTTCTGCGCCCAAGCGCATGGCGTGGTCTAAGAACGCTTTGAACTTGATTTCAGCGTTGCACAAAATGTCGGGGTTGGGCGTGCGGCCGCCTTGGTATTCGCGCAAGAACTCGGCGAACACGCGGTCTTTGTATTCGGCGGCAAAGTTGACGTGTTCAATCTCAATGCCAAGCACGTCAGCCACGGCAGCGGCGTCCACGAAGTCGATGTTGGACGAACAGTACTCGCTGTCATCATCGTCTTCCCAGTTTTTCATGAAGATGCCGACGACGTCGTAGCCTTGTTGCTTCAACAGATAGGCACTGACGGCCGAATCCACGCCGCCGCTCAAGCCCACCACCACACGTTTGTTATTTGCCATGCGGCAATTATCCCTTTGCGGGGTTCAAGACGCTGGGGTCGGTGTAAATCAAATCCATCGGAAAGCGTTGTCCAGCCAAGTGGTCTTCCATGCAGCGCAATACCAATGGGCTGCGCAGGCGATGCACATTGGCGCGAATGTCGTCGGGCGTCATCCACAGGGTGCGCACAATGCCTTTGTCTAGCTTGGCGCCTGGTACCTGTTCACCCAGCTCGCCGCAAAACGCGAGGCGAAAGTAGGTCACGTCTTCGGCGGCACGACCTTCGCGGGCAGGGCGTAACAGCCGAGAGATGTAGATGCCCACCATGTCTGTGGGTTTGAAGGTGTAGGTGGTTTCTTCCAACGCTTCGCGTGCGCAGCCGTCTTCGGGTGACTCGCCTGGGTCGAGGTGACCTGCGGGGTTGTTCAGGCGCAAACCTTCAGGTGTGTGTTCTTCGATGAGGAGGTAACGACCATCGCGTTCAATGATGGCGGCGACGGTGACACTGGGCTTCCAACGTTTATTCATTCGCTCATTATCTTTCGGGTAAATCCCGCTCAGTTGTATTTGTAAAGTCGTGTAACCTTGCGTCACTCTGACAAGAATAAGCACTCACACGAGGAGAAGCGCATGTTGATAGGTGTTCCCGCCGAGACGACGGCAGGCGAGACCCGCGTGGCCGTCACGCCTGAAACGGCTAAAAAACTCATTTCCCAAGGACACACCGTCCGCGTGCAAAAGGGTGCGGGCGTTGCTGCCAGCGTTCCAGATACGGCTTATGCCGCGGTGGGCGCTGAAGTGGTGGATGCGGCCAGCAGCTGGGGTTGCGATTTGGTCCTCAAGGTGCGCGCGCCAGAGGCTGTTGAGGCGTCAAGCATCAAAGCTGGTAGCACCGTGGTGGGCATGTTGGAGCCTTTCAACGCGGAAGGCTTGCAGCGTTTGGCGACAGCAGGTGCCACAGGTTTTGCCCTCGAAGCGGCCCCACGAACCACCCGTGCGCAAAGCATGGACGTGTTGTCTTCACAGGCCAACATCGCGGGCTACAAAGCAGTCATGCTGGCGGCAGACACATACCAACGCTTTTTCCCCATGTTGATGACGGCAGCGGGTACGGTGAAGGCCGCCCGCGTGGTCATCCTTGGTGTGGGCGTGGCGGGCTTGCAAGCCATTGCCACTGCCAAGCGTTTGGGTGCGGTGATTGAAGCCACCGATGTACGCCCCAGCGTGAAAGAGCAAGTGGAGTCCCTCGGCGCCAAGTTCATCGACGTGCCGTTTGAAAGCCAAGACGAAAAAGACGCTGCCGAAGGCGTGGGTGGCTATGCCCGCCCCATGCCGCAAAGCTGGCTGGACCGTCAAAAGGTTGAGGTCGCCAAGCGCGTGGCCTTGGCCGATGTGGTCATCACCACGGCGCTCATCCCAGGTCGCGCAGCGCCTGTGCTGGTGACAGAAGACATGGTCAAGGCCATGAAGCCGGGCTCGGTCATCATCGATATCGCTGCAGGTAAAGGGGCCAACGGCACCGATGGCAACTGCCCGCTGACCGAGGCGGGCAAAACCGTCATCAAGCATGGCGTGACGCTCGTGGGCGAGACCAACTTGCCCGCCTTGGTGGCTGCAGACGCCAGCGCGCTGTATGCCCGCAACGTGCTCGACTTTTTGAAGCTCGTCATCAACAAAGAAGGTGCGTTGCACATCGACCTAGAAGATGACATCGTGGCCGCTTGTCTTGTCACCCGCGATGGCGCGGTGGTGAAGAAATAAAACGAGGAACAACAACATGGATGCAGTCTCCCCCACCCTCGTCAACCTGATTATTTTTGTGCTCGCCATCTACGTGGGTTACCACGTGGTGTGGACGGTCACTCCTGCGTTGCACACGCCGCTGATGGCGGTGACCAACGCCATTTCGGCCATCGTCATCGTGGGTGCCATGCTGGCGGCTGCCATGACAGAAACCACGCTGGGTAAAACCATGGGTGTGTTGGCTGTGGCACTGGCAGCGGTCAACGTGTTTGGTGGCTTCATGGTCACGCGTCGCATGTTGGAAATGTTCAGAAAAAAAGACAAACCCGCTAAGGCAGCAGCAGGAGACAAAGCATGAACATGGACTTTGTTTCAATGAACCTCGTCACCTTGATGTACTTGGTGGCGAGCGTGTGTTTCATTCAAGCGCTCAAAGGTTTGAGCCATCCCACCACGTCCATTCGCGGCAACGTGTTTGGCATGAGCGGCATGACGATTGCGGTGCTGACAACGGCCGCTTTGATCGTGAAGCTGTCTGGCTCCAGCATCGGCATGAGCTGGGTGCTGGTGGGTCTTGTGGTCGGCGGCGGTGCCGGCACCCTCATGGCGCAACGCGTTGAGATGACCAAGATGCCCGAGCTGGTGGCTTTCATGCACAGCATGATTGGTTTGGCGGCGGTGTTCATCGGCGTGGCTGCGGTGGCAGAGCCTTGGGCGTTTGGCATCACGCCAGCACCGCAAGAGTTGATCACCAAGGTGCAAACGACGTCGGGCGTGGTCATTACCGAGATGATGCAGCGCTTCCCCATTCCGGCCGGTAACCGTTTGGAGTTGTTCTTGGGTGCCGCCATTGGTGCCATTACTTTCAGCGGCTCGGTGATTGCGTTTGGCAAGCTTTCGGGTAAATACAAATTCCGCTTGTTTCAAGGTACGCCTGTGAGCTTTGCAGGCCAACACATGCTCAACCTCGTGTTGGGCTTGGTCATGATTGGTCTGGGCTTGATGTTTGTGATGACAGAGAGCTGGACTGCTTTCTTCTCCATGCTGGCCTTGTCGTTTGTGATGGGTGTGCTCATCATCATCCCGATTGGCGGTGCCGACATGCCCGTGGTGGTGTCCATGCTCAACAGCTATTCGGGTTGGGCTGCTGCGGGCATTGGCTTCTCGCTCAACAACAGCATGCTCATCATTGCGGGCAGCTTGGTGGGCAGCTCGGGCGCGATTCTGAGCTACATCATGTGCAAGGCCATGAACCGCTCGTTCTTCAGCGTGATTTTGGGTGGCTTTGGCGCAGAGGCGGTCACGGCAGTGGCTGGCGCCCAAGAGCAACGCCCCGTCAAGAGCGGCAGTGCCGACGATGCGGCTTACATCTTGTCTAACGCCGAAACCGTGGTGATCGTGCCTGGTTATGGCTTGGCTGTGGCGCGTGCGCAGCATGCGGTGAACGAGTTGGCTGAGAAGTTGATGCACAAAGGCATCAACGTGAAGTATGCAATTCACCCGGTGGCGGGTCGCATGCCTGGCCACATGAACGTGTTGTTGGCCGAGGCCGAGGTGCCTTACGACCAAGTGTTTGAGATGGAAGACATCAACGGCGAATTTGGCCAAGCCGACGTCGCCATCGTGCTGGGTGCGAACGACGTGGTGAACCCCGCTGCGTTGGAGAAGGGCAGTTCAATTTACGGCATGCCGATTCTGGAAGCTTATAAAGCCAAGACGGTGATTGTGAACAAACGCTCCATGGCTTCGGGCTATGCCGGTTTGGACAATGAGCTGTTTTATATGGACAAAACCATGATGGTGTTTGGTGACGCCAAGAAGGTGGTCGAAGACATGGTGAAAGCGATTGAATGAACTCCACAATGAAGCCTTGGTTAAGCGCCTACCCAGAGGGTGTGCCTGCAGAAATTGACATCACCGCGTACAGCTCGTTGGTAGATTTGATGCAAGAAAGCTTTCGCCAATACGGCGATCGCACAGCTTTCAGTTTCTTGGGTAAGCGGCTGACCTATAAAGAGCTTGACCGTTTGAGCCAAGTTTTTGCAGCCTATTTGCAAAGCTTAGGCTTGGTATTTGGTGACCGGGTGGCCATCATGCTGCCCAACGTGTTGCAGTACCCCATCGCTGTGGCGGCCGTGCTTCGCGCGGGTTTTGTGGTGGTCAACATCAACCCGCTTTACACCGCCCGCGAGTTGGAAGCCCAGCTCAAAGACTCAGATGCCAAAGCGATCGTGGTGCTCGAAAACTTCGGCGCGACTTTGCAAGAGTGTTTGGCCCGTACCCCTGTGAAGCATGTGGTGTTGTGTGCGATGGGCGACCGCTTAGGTTTGCTCAAAGGCGTGTTGGTCAACCATGTGGTGCGCAAAGTTAAAAAAATGGTGCCTGCGTTCGAGCTGCCCACAGCCGTTCGATTCAACGATGCATTAGCGGCCGGCGAGCGTTGCACATTGACGTCCCCTGAGATCCATGGCGATGACTTGGCGGTGTTGCAATACACCGGCGGCACCACAGGCGTGGCCAAAGGGGCTGAGCTGTTGCACCGCAATGTGATGGCCAATATGTTGCAAGCGTCGGCGTGGTTTCAGCCTGCACTCAAGCGCATTCCAGCCAACGAAATTCCAACTTTCATTTGCCCGCTGCCGCTGTATCACATCTTCGCGTTCACGCTCAACATCATGGCGTGTATGCGCATGGGCGGCTGCTCGGTGCTCATCCCCAACCCGCGTGATTTGCCCGCAGTGTTCAAAGAGATCAGCAAGCATCGCTTCCACGTTTTCCCTGCGGTGAACACCTTGTTCAACGCCTTGGCCAACCACCCTGATTTCAATAAAGTAGATTGGTCGCACTTGGTGGTGTCCGTGGGTGGCGGCATGGCCGTGCAAGGCCCAGTCGCCAAGTTGTGGCTGGAGAAAACCGGCTGCCCCATTTGCGAAGCCTACGGTTTGTCAGAAACCAGCCCTGCCGCCAGCGGTAACCCTGTGACCAACAAAGCCTTCAACGGCTCAATTGGTGTGCCATTGCCCAGCACTGACATGAAGATCATCGACGATGACGGCAACGAAGTGCCTGTGGGAACGCCTGGTGAAATCGCTATTCGTGGCCCACAAGTGATGGCGGGTTACTGGCAACGTCCTGACGAAACTGCACGCGTCATGACGGCGGATGGCTTCTTCAAATCGGGTGATGTGGGCGTGATGGACGAGCGCGGCTACTTTCGCATCGTGGACCGCAAGAAAGACATGATCTTGGTCAGTGGCTTCAATGTCTATCCCAACGAGGTGGAAGAGGTGGTGGCCGGTATGCCTGGCGTCATGGAGTGCGCGGTGATTGGCATTCCCGACGAACGCTCAGGCGAAGCCGTCAAACTGGTGGTGGTCAAGAAAGATGCTGCCTTGACCGAAACGCAAGTGCTGGAACATTGCCGCCACAACCTCACGGGCTACAAAATGCCACGCGTGGTGGAGTTCCGCACAGAGTTGCCCAAAACTCCCGTGGGCAAAGTGCTGCGCCGAGAACTGCGCGACAAAACCCCTGCATGAGCCGCATCGCGCTGGTCAGCGCCATGCACGAAGAGCTGGCGGCGGTGCTGGCACGCATGCCTGACGAACAAAAAACCGTGGTGGCGGGCCGCGAATTTTGGGTGGGGCATTGGCATGGTCACGAGGTGGTGGCTGTGCTCTCTCGCATCGGCAAGGTGGCCGCAGCCACCACTGCCACAACCTTGATTGAACGTTTTGGTGTGAGCCGCATCGTCTTCACAGGCGTCGCCGGTGGTTTGGCGCCGCAGGTGAATGTGGGCGATGTGGTGGTGGCGCGTGAGTTCATTCAGCACGACATGGATGCATCGCCTTTGTTCCCGCGCCACGAAGTGCCCTTGACCGGCATGACGCGTTTTGCCGCAGATGCCGCTTTGAGTGATGCCTTGACCAAAGCCGCGCCTTTGGCTATGCAAGACATGTTGGCATCTCTGCCAAAAACAGAGTGGCTCAATTTAGATTTGCCAAACGCCCAAGTGCACCAAGGCTTGATCGCCAGTGGCGACCGCTTTGTGTCACAAACGTTGGAAAGCCAAGCCTTGCAACGTGAGTTACCCGATGCCTTGGCGGTGGAGATGGAGTGCGCCGCCATGGCGCAGGTGTGTCACGACTATGGCGTGCCTTTGGCGGCGGTACGCACTATTTCAGACCGCGCCGATGATGCGGCGCATGTGGACTTTCCGCGATTCATTCAAAGCATCGCCAGTCGCTACAGCTTGGCGGTGCTTGACCGCCTGCTGTCCACGCTGGCCGTTTGATTACTTGAGCCAGCCGCGTTTGCGGAAGTACCACATGGGCACCAAAGCGCTGGCAATCATCAGACACAAGGCCATCGGATAACCCCAGGTCTTGTCGAGCTCTGGCATGTACTGGAAGTTCATGCCGTAGATGCTGGCAATCAAGGTGGGTGGCAGCAAGGCCACGCTGGCCACCGAGAAGATCTTGATGATCTTGTTCTGGTTGATGTTGATGAAACCCACGGTCGCATCCATCAAGAAGTTAATTTTGTCAAACAAGAAAGCCGTGTGGTTGTCCAGCGATTCGATGTCACGCAAAATTTGGCGCGCTTCTTCAAACTGGTCGGCATTGAGCATGCGCGAGCGCATCATGAAACTCACGGCGCGGCGGGTGTCCATCACGTTACGGCGAATGCGACCGTTCAAGTCTTCTTGGCGGGCAATGGCACCCAGCACTTCACCGGCCAGCACGTCGGTCACGTCTTCAGACAGTACCAACTTGCCTGCTTTTTCGAGCTGGTCGTAAATGCCTTCTAGCGTGTCGGCTGAGTATTCGGCGTCGGCGTCAAAGAGCTTTAACAGAACGTCTTTGTCGTCTTCAATCAAGCCAGGCGCGCGGCGTGCACGCATGCGCAACAAGCGGAACACGGGTACGTCTTCATCGTGAATGGAGAACAACACGCCACGGCTGCGTAGCGACGCGTTGTTTTGGTTCAAGATGAACGCCACACGCACGGTGCGGGGCTCGTCTTCGTCGGCGATCAAAAAGTCGCTACGGATGTGCAGTTCGCCGTTGTCTTCTTCGTAGAAGCGGGCAGACTCTTCAATGTCCTCGTCCATCGCATCTTCGGGGATGGAAAGGCCGTAGTACTGCTTGATCCAGCGTTTTTCCTCAAGCGTGGGCGCTTCGAGGTCAACCCAGATGGGTTGGAATTTGGAGAGTTCTTCCAGCGATTCGATCTCTTCTTGAAAGAGTCGACCGTTGGCCAGCGTGAAGATATTGAGCATGGCAGTCCTTGCGCGTGGGGCACAGAAATTCGAAGGGTGAGAAATGCAGCTTTCGAATTCGCGCGCCGTCTATAGGCCTGGTGCGATCCGAAAGCTACCGACTAGGGTAGGTTTCCAAGGAGATAGCTCCGCTGTTGATGTGGCGCAGATTATCGCACCGCCTCGGTGCAGTCTAGGGGTTTTCCGTAGGGTGTTTTTGGGCTGATTTTGAGTTCAACCCATTGCCTTTTAGGTAGGCTGAGCGCATAGTGAAAGCGCTAACTCACCAATGGAGGTTTTTTATGAACTTGACGATCAGTGGTCACCATCTTGAAGTAACTCCCGCCTTGCGCACTTACGTGACAGGCAAGCTAGACCGCATCACCCGACATTTCGATCAGGTGGTTGATGTGAAGGTGCTGCTTAGCATTGAGAACCAAACTGAGAAAGAGCGCCGTCAAAAAGCCGAGTGCAATATCCACGTCAAAGGTAGCGATATGTTCGCCGAGAGTGCACATGAAGACATGTACGCAGCCGTGGATGAGTTGGTGGATAAGCTGGATCGTCAAGTGGTTCGGCACAAAGACCGCTTGCAAAACCATCACCATGAGAGTCCCAAGCGTTTGATGTAGACCCAGAAGCTTCTCAAAACCGCCGTGAATCGGCGGTTTTGTCGTTTCAAGGCTTGTTATTTTGTAGGTGCATAATCTGCGCTCAATCATGAATCGTTTAGCTTCTATTCTTCCTCCAGCACAAGTTCTTGTGCGTGTTGAGGTCACCAGTAAAAAGCGCGCCTTTGAAGAGGCGGGCTTGTTGTTTGAGGGCCTGCACGGCCTCAATCGCGCGTTGGTGGCCGAGAGCTTGTTTGCGCGTGAGCGTTTAGGCTCCACAGGGTTGGGGCACGGCGTGGCGATTCCGCATGGCCGCATCAAAGGCTTGAAGTCGCCCATGGCGGCGGTGTTCCAGCTAGACAAAGCCATTGGCTTTGACGCCCCTGACGAGCAGCCTGTGAGTCTGCTCATCTTTTTGCTGGTGCCCGAGGCGTCTACGCAAAAGCACCTTGAAATTTTGTCTGAAATCGCTGAGTTGCTCAGCGACACCGGCTTGCGCGAAAAAATCAAAACCTGCGATGACGCGACGGAACTCCACCGCATCATCTCCACCTGGAATGCGGTGCAACCGTGAGACCTTCCGTCATCAGCGCGGATGTGCTGTTTGAAGCCTTTCGCGGTCGACTGCGTTGGGAATGGATTGCCGGCTTAGGTGCCTCAGAGCGCCACTTTGATGAGGTGGCTGTGCGCAGCGCGCGCTCTGGCGCCGACTTGGTGGGGTATCTCAATTACATCCATCCCTATCGCGTGCAAGTGATGGGTGAGCGTGAAGCCAATTACGTCAGCAAATGCTCGCCCGAAGACTGCGCCCGTCGCATCGCGCGCATCGTCACCTTAGAGCCTCCGGTGTTGGTCTTGGCTGATGGTCAGCAGCCCTCCGAGGCTTTGGTGTCCATGTGTGAGCGAGCCCAAATCCCCTTGTTTGCCACGCATGAGTCGGCAGCTTTTGTCATTGATTTGTTGCGCGCTTATTTATCCAAGCACTTTGCCGATCGCACCACCATGCACGGCGTGTTCATGGACATTTTGGGCTTGGGCGTGATGATTACCGGTGAGTCCGGCTTGGGTAAAAGCGAGCTGGGCTTGGAGTTGATTTCGCGTGGTAACGGTCTGGTGGCCGACGACGCGGTCGATTTGTACCGCATCAACCAAACCACCATCGAAGGTCGCTGTCCCGAGCTGCTGCAAAACTTGTTGGAAGTGCGCGGCATTGGTTTGCTCGACATTCGCGCCATCTTTGGTGAAACCGCGGTGCGTCGCAAGATGCGCTTGAAGCTCATTGTGCATTTGGTGCGCAAAGAAACCCTAGAGCGCGACTACGAGCGTTTGCCCCATGAGCCTCTGACGCAAGACGTGTTGGGCGTACCCGTGCGTAAGGTTGTCATTCAAGTGGTCGCGGGTCGCAACATCGCGGTGTTGGTGGAGGCGGCGGTGCGCAACTCAATTTTGCAGTTGCGCGGTGTCGACACTTATCAAGAGTTCATTGCGCGCCACCAGCGCGCCATGTCGCAAGGCTAAGCCTCACTTGCCCGCGGGGCGATGCTCGCAATTCTTTTTGACGCAGTGGGCATACAGACTGAGCGCGTGGTCTGCAATCTCGAAACCATGACGCTTGGCCACTTGGACCTGCAGAGCTTCGATTTCTTCGTCGTGAAACTCTTCTACGCGCCCGCAGTCTAGGCACACCAGGTGGTCGTGGTGCTCGCCTTCATTCAGCTCATACACCGCACGCTCGCTCTCAAAGTGGCTGCGTTTCAAAATGTCAGCTTGCTCAAACTGCATCAACACGCGGTAAACCGTGGCGATGCCAATGTCCATGTTTTGCAGCAGCAAATGGCGATACACGTCCTCGGCTGTCATATGCCGTTGCGTGCCTTGTTGGAAAATTTCCAAAATTTTCAGGCGAGGTGCGGTGGCCTTGAGGCCAATGCTTTTGAGGTCGTCTGGGTGTGCCATTTTGTCTTTCGCTCAGCGCTGGAAATAGACCCACCGCTACAATGAACGAATCATAGCCTTAGCGCCTCATTCGGCCTTTCACACCATGTTTGAATCCTGTCGAAATGCCCAAGAATTTTTGCGTCAGCAACGACGCTTCGTGGCCCTTGCCTGCTTGGTTGCGGGCCTAGGGCTGACGGCCTGTTCGAGCAACCTGATTTACAAGCCCGAAGTCGTGCAAGGCAACTTTGTCTCGCGTGAGCAAGTACAAGCTCTGCGCGCAGGCATGCCCCGCCAAGCGGTGCGTGATGTGCTCGGTACACCCTTGGTGACCAGCTTGTTTCATGCAGACCGGTGGGACTACGCCTTCACCATCCGTCGTCAAGGTGCTGAACCGCAGCAACGCCGCTTCAGCGTGTTCTTCAAAGGCGATGTGCTGGACCGCATTGAGGGCGATCCATTGCCCACCGAGGCCGAGTTCGCAGCCAAGTTAGACAACCGTCGCCCACCTACCAAATTGCCAGAGCTCAAAGCCACTGAGGCCGATTTGGCGAAGTTCCCAACCAAGCCGGCACCCGCTCAAGGCTCAGCCCAGCCAGCAGCACCTGTTGGCCCAGTTACTTACCCGCCGCTCGAAGTGGCTCGTTGATTTTTGAAAGCGCCGATACACCATGGCTCAATCTCCTGACATTTTGAAAATTGCCATCGCTGGCGCCAGTGGCCGCATGGGCCATATGCTGATCGAGGCTGTGCGCAACGACCCCACGTGCATGTTGGCTGGCGCCTTGGATGTGCCTTCTAGCCCTGGCATCGGCAACGATGCGACTGGCTTTTTGGGTCAAGCCAGCGGCGTGAACATCGAATCTGATGTGCGCAAAGGTTTGCAAAACAGCCATGTGCTGATTGACTTCACGCGTCCTGAAGGCACGCTGGCGCATTTGAAGATTTGCCGTGAATTGGGCGTCAAGTTGGTCATTGGCACCACCGGTTTTACGGACGAGCAAAAGGCAGAAATCGCCGAAGCCGCCAAGGACATCGCCATCGTCATGGCCCCCAACATGAGCGTGGGTGTGAACGTGACTTTGAAACTGTTGCAAATGGCCGCGCAAGCCATGCCCACGGGCTATGACATTGAAATCATCGAAGCCCACCACCGCCACAAGGTGGATGCGCCTTCAGGCACCGCATTGAAAATGGGCGAAGTGATTGCCGACGCCATCGGTCGCGACCTCAAAGATTGCGCGGTGTATGAGCGTTATGGCCACACGGGTGAGCGCGACCCCTCCACCATTGGTTTCTCCACCATCCGTGGTGGCGACATCGTGGGCGACCACACCGTGTTGTTCGCTGGCATTGGCGAGCGCATCGAAATCACGCACAAGTCGTCCAGTCGTGCCACCTACGCCCAAGGCAGTTTGCGTGCAGCAAGCTTCTTGGCTAGCAAGAAAAACGGCTTGTTCGACATGTTTGATGTCTTGAACCTGCGCTAATTTTTATGGACTTCTTCGCTGCTGCTTTGCAAGGTGACGCGCTCAGCGCCACCTTGGCCTTGGCAATGCTTGCCATGTCGGTGGCCAGCTGGACCGTTATTTTTTACAAAGCCTGGTTGCTGCACCGCGTGAGTGCGGACGTTGTCAATGGCAAAGCTGCCTTTTGGCAAGCGCGCGATGTGCAGCAAGGCATCCAAGCTTTGACGGCTGTAGAGCGCACGGCGGTGCTGTTGCCACTGGCGCAAGCCAACCAACAACTCATGCCCGGCACGTTGGGTGCGCAAGGCGATGTGTCGGCTCAGCGCACGCGCGTGTTGCGCGATGCCTTACACGGCGTGTTGCACCGTTTGCAGTCGGGTCAAGTGTTGCTGGCCACCGTCGGTTCTACCGCGCCGTTTGTGGGTTTGCTGGGTACGGTGTGGGGTATTTATCACGCGCTGACCGGCATTGCCACGGCAGGTCAGCTCACCATCGAGCGCGTGGCCGGTCCCGTGGGCGAGGCGTTGGTCATGACGGCTGCTGGTTTGGCGGTGGCCTTGCCCGCCGTGTTGGCCTTTAACGTGATGGGCCGCGTGATTAACCGCTTGGAGCAAGAGCTGGAAGGCTTTGCCCACGACCTGCGAGAGCTCTGATGGCCTTTGGACGTTTTGAGCGCACGCCGGGCCAAACGCCCATGAGCGACATCAACGTCACCCCGTTGGTCGATGTGATGATGGTGTTGTTGGTCATCTTCATCATCACCGCACCCTTGATGGTCAGCGCTTTGAAGCTTGATTTACCCAAAACCGACGGGGCTCAGGCCAGCAGCGCACCACCGCGCTTTGTCAAACTGAGCATTGACAACAAAGGTGCTATTTTTTTAGATGACAAACGCATTACTTTGGATGAGCTCAAGCGCAGTTTGAATGCCGAAGCCTCCAAAGCCTTAGCCGTAGACCATGGCGAACTGCCCGAAGTGCAGCTGCGCGCCGATGAACGTGTGCCTTATGGCCGGGTGGTCGAAGTCATGGGGCTGGCTCAGCAAGCGGGCATGAACCGTATTGGCTTTGTGACAGAGCGCAAACAGCCGCCAACGGCCCCCTGATTCCCCCTCAACCAAGGCCTAAAATCAAGGCATATGCAGCCTTTGCTTTTAAAGGCGTTGCTCCCCGATGATTTCGGGGTTCTCTGACTGATTCCATGCAAGACAAATACAACCACACCGAGGTCGAACGCGCCGTTCAGGCCGCTTGGACCCAAGCCGACGCCTACCGCGTGACCGAAGACGCGTCCAAGAAAAAGTTTTACGCCTGTTCCATGCTGCCTTACCCCAGCGGCAAGCTGCACATGGGCCACGTGCGCAACTACACCATCAACGACATGCTCACGCGCAACCTGCGCATGAAGGGCTACAACGTGTTGATGCCCATGGGCTGGGACGCATTTGGTTTGCCTGCTGAAAACGCCGCGCTCAAAAACGGCGTGCCACCCGCCAAGTGGACTTACGAAAATATCGCCTACATGAAGAAGCAAATGCAGGCGATGGGCTTGGCCATTGACTGGTCACGCGAGGTGGCCACCTGCGATGCGACCTACTACAAGTGGAACCAATGGCTGTTCTTGAAGATGCTTGAAAAAGGCATCGCCTACCGCAAGACCCAAGTGGTGAACTGGGACCCAGTGGATCAAACCGTGTTGGCCAACGAGCAAGTGATTGACGGCAAAGGCTGGCGCACAGGCGCGCCTGTTGAGAAGCGTGAAATCCCAGGCTACTACCTCGACATCACCCGCTACGCACAAGAGCTGTTGGACCATGTGCAAATCGGCAACGAGAAGGCCACGCTGAACGGCTGGCCCGACAAAGTGCGCTTGATGCAAGAGAACTGGATTGGCAAGAGCGAAGGTGTGCGTTTTGCGTTCACGCACGACATTGCGGGTGCAGATGGCTCGCTCATCGGCGACGGCAAGATGTATGTGTTCACCACACGCGCCGACACCATCATGGGTGTCACTTTCTGCGCAGTAGCGGCCGAGCATCCGCTGGCGCTGCACGCGGCGGCCAGCAACCCCGCAATGGCTGCTTTCCTCGAAGAATGCAAGAGTGGTGGCACGACCGAAGCCGAGTTGGCCACGCAAGAGAAAAAGGGCATGCCCACGGGCTTGTTCGTCACGCACCCATTGACTGGTGCAAAGGTCGAAGTGTGGGTGGGCAACTACGTGCTCATGTCTTACGGCGATGGCGCCGTCATGGGCGTGCCTGCGCATGACGAGCGTGACTTTGCGTTTGCTTTGAAATACGACTTGCCCATCCAACAAGTGGTGTCGGTCAAAGACCAAGCGTTCAATGACCAAGAGTGGCAAGAGTGGTACGGCGATAAACAGAGCTGTGTGTGCATCAACTCTGGTGAACTCGATGGCTTGAACCAAAAAGCGGCCGTCAACAAAGTGGCCGAGCTGCTCGCCGCCAAAGGCCTCGGCGAGAAAAAAACCACCTGGCGCTTGCGCGACTGGGGCATCAGCCGCCAGCGCTACTGGGGCACGCCGATCCCGATCATCCATTGCGACGAGCACGGTGCCGTGCCCGTGCCCGAAAAAGATTTGCCCGTGGTGCTGCCGCAAGACTGCATCCCCGATGGCTCTGGCAACCCATTGCACAAGCACGAAGGTTTCCACGCGGGTGTGACTTGCCCCGTGTGTGGCAAACCCGCGCGCCGCGAGACCGACACCATGGACACGTTTGTGGATTCGTCGTGGTACTTCATGCGCTATTGCGATCCAACCAACACCGACGCGATGGTGGCCGAGGGCGCGCAGTACTGGGCGCCGATGGACCAATACATTGGCGGCATTGAGCACGCAATTTTGCATTTGCTCTACGCACGTTTCTGGACCAAGGTCATGCGCGACATGGGGCTGGTCAAAGTGGATGAGCCCTTCACCAAGTTGCTCACGCAAGGCATGGTGCTCAACCACATTTACTCACGCCGCACCGCCAAAGGTGGCAAAGATTACTTTTGGCCCCACGATGTGGAGCATGTGCTGGACGACGCAGGCAAAGTGGTGGGCGCCAAGCTCAAAAATGCGGCTGACAGCAGCGACGGCAAATTGCCCGTGGGCACCGCCATCGACTACGAAGGCGTGGGCACCATGTCCAAGTCCAAGAACAACGGCGTGGACCCGCAAGATTTGATCGAGCGTTACGGCGCCGACACCGCGCGTCTGTACACCATGTTCACCGCGCCGCCCGAAGCCACGCTGGAGTGGAACGATGCTGCGGTGGAAGGCAGCTACCGTTTCTTGCGTCGCGTGTGGAACTTCGCGTTCAAACACGAGGCCACGCTCAAGGCCGCCACCGCTGGCAACTTGAGCGCCGCCAAGCCGCGCAAAGAAGCTGCCGATCTGCGTCGCGAAATGCATGTGGTGCTCAAACAGGTCAGCTACGACTACGACCGCATGCAATACAACACCGTGGTGTCGGGCTGCATGAAGCTGCTCAACGCTTTGGAAGATTTCAAGGCCGATGGCAGCGAGGGCGACAACGCCGTGCTGTGCGAAGGCATGTCTGTGTTGCTGCGCATGCTCTACCCCGCCTGCCCGCACATCAGTGCGAACTTGTGGGCCGAGTTGGGCTACGCCGCCAAGTCGGGCGATTTGTTAGACACCGCTTGGCCTGAGGTGGACGAGAGTGCCTTGCAACGTGACGAGTTGGAGCTGATGCTGCAAATCAACGGCAAGCTGCGTGGCTCGGTCACCGTCAGCGCCACGGCCACCAAAGAGCAAATCGAGCAAGCGGCGTTGGCCACCGAAGCCTTCATCAAGCAAGCCAATGGTGCTGCGCCCAAGAAGGTCATCGTTGTGCCTGGCCGCTTGGTCAACATCGTCGTTTAAAGGTTGATATGCACACCACACGTCGCGCATGGTTGATGTCCACCGCCCTCATGACAGGGCTGGCGGGGTGTGGTTTTGAGCTGCGTAAGCCGCCCAGCTATGCATTCAACACGCTGTTCAGCAGCATTCCCATCGTGTCACCGTTTGGCGTGAAGCTCAAGCGCAGTTTGGAGTCTTCAGGTCAGGTTGAGGTCATCGGCGATCCGCGTCAAATTGAGCGCGCACAAGTCATTTTTGATCAGTTGTTTGAGTTGCGTGAAAAGGTGGTGGTGGGCCGCACATCGACCGGTGCCATTCGTGAATTTCAGTTGCGTTTGCGTTACCGTTTTCGCCTGCGCTCACGCAACGGCATTGAGCTGATTCCCGACACGGAAATTATGCTGACCCGCGACATCAACTTCAACGAAACTGGCGCGCTGTCCAAAGAGTCGGAAGAAGCCTTGTTGTACCGCGACATGGAAAATGATTTGGTCTTGCAAATTCAACGCCGCTTGGCAGCTGTGCGTCAAATTTAAATATGCAAGTCGCCAGCGCTCAATTTGCCAATCACCTGCAAACGCAGGCGAGCAAAGGCTTGCGCAGCCTCTACACCTTTCATGGGGATGAGCCTCTGTTGCAGCAAGAAGCGCTAGATGCTTTGCGCAATACTGCACGCGAACAGGGCTACACCGAGCGCAACGTGTACACCGTGGCTGGTGCGCATTTTGATTGGGGCGAAGTGTTGGCGGCAGGCGGTTCCATGAGCTTGTTTGCCGATAAGCAACTCATTGAAATTCGCATTCCTTCGGGCAAGCCCGGCAAAGAAGGCAGCACAGCTTTGCAGCAAATTGCTGAGTTGGCTGTGGGCAATGACAGCACGTTGACCGTGGTGCTGTTGCCGCGCTTAGACAAAGCGACCAAAAGTTCGGCTTGGTTCAGTGCCTTAGAAAACAACGGCATCAGCGTGCAGATTGATCCGATTGAACGCCACGCTTTGCCCACGTGGATTGCGCAACGTTTGGGTGCGCAGCAGCAACGCGTCGCCGCTGGCGAAGCGGGTCAACACACCTTGCAATTTTTTGCTGAACGTGTGGAAGGCAACTTGCTGGCAGCGCACCAAGAAATTCAAAAGCTTGGCCTTCTGTACCCCGCAGGCGAGTTGAGCTTTGAGCAAGTCGAACGCGCGGTGATGAACGTGGCGCGTTATGACGTGTTCAAACTCTCAGAAGCTGTACTCAGCGGTCAGCCGCTGCGCGTGCAACGCATGCTCGATGGCTTGAAGGCGGAAGGTGAAGCGGAGGTGTTGGTGCACTACACGCTGGCCGAAGAAATCCGTGCCTTGAAGCGTGTCAAAGACGCCGTGGCATCGGGCAAGGCCTTGCCCATGGCCCTGCGCGAACAGCGCATTTGGGGCCCGCGCGAGCGTTTGTTTGAACGCGTGCTGCCACGCTTGAGCGTGGGCATGCTCGAAAAATTGTTGCAGTCAGCACACCAAGTTGACGGCATTGTCAAAGGCTTGAAAACACCAGAATGGCCTGCCGACAACTGGCAAGCCCTGCACCGTTTGGCCATGCGTTTGTGCCGTGCTTGTATGCCGCGCAACGCTTAATTAGGAAAACACACCATGACGACTCTCAACGTTGCCGACCACATGCACGCGCTGGGCGCTCAAGCCAAAGTCGCTTCAGCGCACATGGCCAAAGCCTCTGCCGCGGTCAAAAACACCGCGCTGCGCAAGCTGGCCGCTTTGCTGCGTGACAACATCGCCGCGCTGCAAATTGACAACGCCAAAGACATCGCCCGCGCCATCGCCGCAGGCTTGGATGCGCCCATGGTGGACCGCTTGAAGCTCACGCCCAAAGTGTTGGAAACCTGCGCGCAAGGTTGCGAACAACTCGCGGCCATGCCAGAGGTGATTGGTGAAATCACGGGTTTGAAAGAGCAACCTAGCGGCATTCGCGTGGGCCAAATGCGCGTGCCTTTGGGTGTGTTCGGCATGATTTTCGAAAGCCGTCCCAACGTGACGATTGAAGCCGCGTCGTTGTCCATCAAGAGCGGCAACGCCTGCATCTTGCGCGGCGGCTCGGAAGCGATTGAGTCCAACAAAGCCTTGGCCAAGTTGGTGCAGCAAGCATTGAGCGAAAGTGGTTTGCCCATTGACGCCGTGCAGATGGTGCAGACCACCGACCGCGAAGCGGTAGGCCATTTGATTGCCATGCCTGAGTTTGTGGATGTCATCATTCCGCGCGGCGGCAAAGGCTTGATCGAGCGCATCAGCCGCGACGCCAAAGTGCCCGTCATCAAACACTTGGACGGTAATTGCCACACCTATGTGGACGACCCTTGCGACATCGCCATGGCTGTGACCGTGGCCGACAACGCCAAGACCCAAAAGTACAGCCCTTGCAACGCCAGCGAAAGCTTGCTGGTTGCACGTGGCGTGGCCGCCGAGTTTTTGCCCAAGATTGGCGCCATCTTTGCTGCCAAAGGTGTGGAGATGCGCTGTTCTCCAGAAGCCAAAACCATCCTCACACAAGTCAAAGGTGCAAACCTCAAAGACGCAACCGAGCAAGATTGGTTTGAAGAATATTTGGGCCCCATCATCAGCATCAAGGTGGTGGAGGGCTTGGACGAAGCCATTGCCCACATCAACCACTATTCGAGCCACCACACAGAGTCCATCCTCACGCGTGACCACATGCACGCCCAGCGCTTCTTGCGCGAGGTGGACTCGTCCAGTGTGATGGTGAACGCCAGCACCCGATTTGCAGATGGTTTTGAATACGGTTTGGGTGCTGAAATAGGCATTTCTACCGATAAATTTCATGCCCGTGGACCTGTGGGCATCGAAGGTCTGACCTCATTGAAATACGTGGTGTTGGGTCAAGGCGAAATTCGCACCTAGCCGATGGCGCGACACTTCTTCGTTTGAAACGCGTCTTGTCATCCCAACGTCCTAGAATTACTTTCCACATACAAGGACACCATGGTTCCTCATCTCATCACCGCCCTCAACGGCCCCATCAACGAGCTTGAACAACGCATCCTCGATTCCATGCCTGCCATCGAGCGTTGGTTTCGTTTGGAATGGATGGAGCACACGCCGCCGTTCTACAGCTCGGTCGATATTCGCAATGCGGGTTTCAAGCTCGCCCCCGTAGACACCAACCTCTACCCAGGCGGCTGGAACAACCTCACGCCTGAAATGCTGCCGCTTGCCGTGCAAGCCGCGATGGCCGCGATTGAGAAGATTTGCCCTGAAGCGCGCAACCTGCTGTTGATTCCCGAGAACCACACGCGCAACACCTTCTATTTGTCGAACGTGGCGCAGCTGCAGCGCATCTTCCACATGGCGGGTTTGAATGTGCGCATTGGCTCGATTAACCCCGAGATCAAAGAAAACACCACCATCGATTTGCCCAACGGTGACAGCGTCACGTTGGAGCCGGTGATTCGTGGCAAACGCCGCTTGGGGCTCAAAGACTTTGACCCTTGCACGATTTTGCTCAACAACGATTTGAGCGCAGGCATTCCTGGCATCTTGGAAGACCTGCACGAGCAACACCTGTTGCCCCCGCTGCATGCAGGCTGGAGCGTGCGCCGCAAGAGCAAACACTTTGAGTGTTACGAAGAGGTCGCCAAGCGCTTTGGCAAACTCTTGGGCATCGACCCTTGGCTGATCAACCCCATGTTCAACCAATGCGGCGAAGTCAACTTTGCCGAAGGCACGGGCATGGAGTGTTTGAAGACCAATGTGGATGCCTTGCTCACCAAGATCAAGCGCAAATACAAAGAGTACGGCATCAACGAAAAACCATTCGTCATCGTCAAGGCCGACAACGGCACCTACGGCATGGGCATCATGACCGTGCGCGATGTCAAAGACTTGGACGTGGTCAACCGCAAGACGCGCAACAAAATGAGCGTGGTCAAGGACGGCCAAGAAGTCAACCAAGTCATCATCCAAGAAGGCGTGCTCACGCACGAGCGCTTGAACGACGCGGTGGCTGAACCCGTGGTCTACATGATGGACCGCTACGTGGTGGGCGGCTTCTACCGCGTGCATGCCGACCGCGGCGTGGACGAAAACTTGAACGCTCCCGGGGCCAGCTTTGTACCTTTGGCATTTGAGCAAAGTGCGCACACACCGCAGCCTGGCATGAAGCCCGGCGCGAGCACGCCGAACCGTTTTTACATGTATGGCGTCATTGGCCGTTTGGCCATGCTGGCTGCGAGTTATGAACTCGAAGCCACCGATCCCGAAGCAGAAAACTACGACTGAGATTGATGATGGAACAACACGGCAAGTCGTCGCTCGCGGCGCTCACCTTAGGCGCGATTGGCGTCGTTTACGGCGACATTGGCACCAGCGTGCTGTATGCGATGAAAGAAGTGTTTGGTTCAGGACATGTGGAGTTCACGCCTGACAACATTTACGGCATCTTGTCGATCTTCTTTTGGACGCTGACGGTCATCGTGTCCATCAAGTACGTGGCCTTGGTGCTGCGTGCCGATAACCACGGCGAAGGTGGTTTGGTGGCGATGTTGGCTTTGGCGTCGATGGCGGTCAAAGACCGACCGGTGTTGCGCCAACGCATGTTGATCGTGGGTATTTTTGGCACCTGTTTGTTTTATGGTGATGGTGTCATCACGCCTGCTATTTCTGTGCTGTCGGCGGTGGAAGGTTTGGAGGTGGTGTCACCCGCCTTTAAGAAGTATGTGATTCCAATCACGATCGTGATTTTGTTTGGCCTCTTTGCGGTGCAAAAGCGAGGCACCAGTGGCATTGGTAAATTCTTTGGTCCCATCACCGTGGTTTGGTTTGCTGTCATTGCTGCTTTGGGGCTTTATCACATTGCATCGCATCCAGAAATCATGTGGGCGCTGAGCCCGCACTATGCCGTGCAGTTCATCATCAGCGAACCCACCGTCACATTTTTGATTTTGGGTGCTGTGGTGTTGTGCGTCACCGGCGGTGAAGCCTTGTACGCTGACATGGGGCACTTCGGGAAAAAGCCCATTCGCTTGGCTTGGTTCTTTGTCGTCATGCCTGCGCTGACGCTGAACTATTTTGGTCAGGGCGCGCTGCTGTTGAGTGACCCCACCGCTGTGGCTAACCCGTTCTTCAACATGGCACCCGATTGGTTGCTGGTGCCTTTGGTGGGCTTGGCGACAGCGGCCACTGTCATCGCATCGCAAGCCCTGATTTCAGGCGCGTTCAGCGTGACCAAGCAAGTGGTCCAAATGGGCTTCTTGCCGCGTTTGCAAGTGCTGCACACCAGCGTCAAGGACACGGGCCAAATCTATATTCCATTTGTGAATTGGGGTCTGTTTGCCGTCATCGTGTTGGCCGTGATGATGTTCAAGTCATCCAGCAATTTGGCGGCGGCTTATGGCATTGCGGTGTGTACTGACATGCTCATCACCACCGTGCTTACTTTCTTTGTGATTCACTATGGTTGGAAATACCCCTTCTGGTGGTGCTTGGCTGCAACCGGCTTCTTCTTTGTCGTGGACTTGGCCTTCTGGGCTTCCAACCTGTTGAAGTTGTTCGAAGGCGGTTGGTTCCCGCTCTTGATCGCTTCCGTCATCATGATGTTGATGCTCACTTGGCGTGATGGCCGTGGCATTCTTCATGAAAAACGCCAAGAGGATGCTTTGGATTTGACGAGCTTCTTGGAAGCGGTTTTCTTGTCTCCTCCCACGCGCGTGGAAGGCACAGCGGTGTTTTTGACATCTGGCAAAGGCAGCGTCCCCAATGCCATGTTGCATAACCTCAAGCATAACAAAGTGCTGCATCATCAAAACCTGTTTGTGAACGTGCAAAACCATGAGGTGCCTTGGGTTGATGATGCGGAGCGTTTGCAAATCAAAGCCTTGGGACACGATTGCTGGCAAGTCGAAATTCATTACGGCTTCAAAGATGATCCTGATGTGCCAGGCGCGTTGTCGCATTTGAAAGGTTTGGGCTGCGAAGTTAGCCCCATGACCACCAGCTACTTCTTGTCACGCGACAGCATCGTGCCTACGGTGGGCAGTGGCATGCCGGCCTGGCGCGAAAAGCTGTTCGCACAAATGCATCTCAATGCCAGCTCTGCTGCCGACTTCTTGAACTTGCCTAGCAACTCCGTGGTGGAGCTGGGCAGCAAAATCGAAATTTAAAACATGCACATCCTCTTCGTCGCAGACCCGTTGTCGTCTTTCAAAATCTACAAGGACACCACGTTTGCGATGATGCGTGAAGCCCAGCGCCGTGGCCACCAAGTGTTGGCCTGCGAACCGCAAGACATCGTGTGGCAAAGCGACCAAAAAGTCACTGCACGCGTGCAATATGTGCGCTTGACGGGTGATGCTGAGAATTGGTTTGACGTGCAAAGCGTGGACGAGCACTACGCGCTCAACAGCGCTGACGCCATCGTGATGCGCAAAGACCCGCCTTTTGACAGCGAGTACTTTTACGCCACGCACTTGCTAGAGCAAGCCGAGCGCGAAGGTGCCAAGGTGTTCAACAAACCTGCTGCTTTGCGCGACCATCCAGAAAAATTAGCCATTCTGGAATTCGCACAATTCATCAGCCCCACCCTGGTGACGCGCAGCGCCGATGCCATTCGTGCGTTTCATGCGCAGCACCGCGACATCATCTTGAAGCCACTCGATGGCATGGGCGGCATGGGCATCTTCCGCGTGAAGGACGATGGCTTGAACCTCGGTGCCATCACCGAAACCCTCAACCGTGACGGCGCCCAAACGGTCATGGTGCAAAAGTTCATCCCTGCGATTGACAAAGGCGACAAGCGCGTGCTCGTCATCGGCGGCAAGGTCGTGCCCTATTGCTTGGCACGCATCCCGCAGGGCGGTGAAGTGCGCGGCAACTTGGCCGCAGGCGGCAAAGGCGTGGCGCAAGCCATCTCCGCACGTGACCAAGAAATCGCCGAAGCCCTCGGCCCCATCCTCGCCAAGCGCGGTTTGTTGTTGGTGGGCTTGGATGTGATTGGTGATTGCCTCACCGAGGTCAACGTGACCAGCCCCACGTGTTTCCAAGAAATCTTTGACCAAACCGGTTTCGATGTGGCCGCCATGTTCATCGACGCGTTGGAAACTGCGGCCGCTTAAGCGCGCAGCTGTCCGTCCACAAACACCTTCAATTCCCCAGGCGCAAACGGCGTCCACACCTCATTGGTCGTCAAAGGCGCCGTCACCACCACAGCCACACGGTCATCAGGCGATGCGTGTTCCGCAAAGTTGATGCTCATGTCTTGGTCACTGAGCGTGGCCTTTGCAAACGGGTGTTTGCGTTCGATGTAGCAAAGATTAGTCGAGGCATGCGCCCACAGCGCCTGACCGTTGGACAGCAAGAAATTGAACGTACCGTGCTTGGCGATCTGCGGCACCAGTTCTTTGAGCGTCAGTGTCAGTTCGTCAACCGATGGCACGCTGGCGTGTGACTTGGCCATCTCTTGCATCAACCAGCAAAACGCCTGCTCGCTGTCGGTGTGACCGACGGGTTTGAAATTGCCGTGCAAGCGCGGTTCGTAGTTCTCTAGGTTTCCGTTGTGCGCAAACACCCAGTAGCGGCCCCACAGTTCACGCACAAAGGGGTGGCAATTCTCAAGTGCCACCACGCCTTGCGTGGCCTTGCGAATGTGGGAAATGACGTTGCGACTTTTGATCGGGTACTTGCGAATCAACTCGGCCACAGGCGAGGTGCTGGCGGGTAAATGGTCAATGAAATGGCGCAAACCGCGGTCTTGTTCGGAGCCTTCAAAGAACGCAATGCCCCAGCCATCGGCGTGGTGGTCGGTCACGCCAGCGCGTTGCGCGAAACCACTGAAGCTGAAGGTCGCGTCTGTGGGGTTTTTGCAATTCAGTCCGAGCAGTTGGCACATGTGGGTTCAACGCAATCAAGAGGTGTGAGGTGGGCGTGGCGCACGAATTTGCCAGGCAGCCAAAAGGGCCAGCAAGCAGACCGCGGCGAGCATGATGAACACCTCGTCAAAGGCGGTCAAACGTGCGGCGGATGTGGTGGCGTTGGTCAACGAGTCGCCATGCACGCGCAGGCGCCATTCAAGCAAGATGCCGCACAGGCTCACGCCAGCCGCACCACCCAGCATGCGTAAAAAATTAATGGCGCTAGCGCCTTGTGGAATCAAGCTCGCATCCATGCCGCGCATGGCACCGATGTTCAATGAGGGCAAGATAAAGCCCAAACCCACACGACCCAAAATTGCCAACACCACCAGCACCCACAACGCAGTTTGTAAATTCACCACCAACATGAGCGCGAACGACAGCGCCAGCAGCACCAAACCAAAGCTCACCATCAGGTGGGTTGGGTGCGTGCTGGAATAGCGTCCCACGATGGCAATGGTGAAAGCCAACAACAAGCCCGCAGGCAGCAGCAAGGTGCCCACATGGCTCGGCGAGAGCCCTAAGCCCAGTTGTAAATACACCGGCAGTAAATACGTTGAACCAAACATGGCAATGCCGTAAATGAAGGCCACGGTGGTGCCCATGGCAAAGGGGCGATGCGCAAACAAAGCCAAGTTCATCAAAGGCACGCCGCCTTGTTGGGTCTGTCTGCGTTGCCACATCACAAAAGCCACGGCGCTGAAAACCGACACACCAATTAAGGTGAACGAGCTTGCAAAATCACCGCTGTGCAGTTGCACCAGACCATTCAACAAACACAGCGTGCCGGCTGTGGCGAGTGCAAGGCCCGCCATATCCAATGATGGCTTGCCATGGTTGGCGCTGACGCCGCCGGGTGCGGTGGTGGGCACATAGCGAAGCGCCAACCACATGGACGCCAAACAAAAGGGCACCACCATGAAGAACAGGGATCGCCAGCCCATCCAGTCCACCAACAAACCGCCGATGCTGGGGCCAATCGCAGGTGCCAACACCACGCCCATGCCAAAGAAGCTGTTGGCGCGGCCTTGTTCAGAGGTGTCAAACGCACGCAAGATGATGATGGCTGGAATGGGTTGCACCACCCCTGCGGCCAAGCCTTCGGCGACGCGTGCCGCAAGCACGAGGTTGTAGTTGCTGGAGAGGCCACCTGCGATGCCTGCCGTGAGCAAGAGCAACATGCAACCCATGTACGTGGTGCGGTAGCCAAAACGTGCCAGCAACCAGGGCGTGGTCAACATGGACACGGTCATCGCCACCATGAAACCAGAGCTGACCCACTGCGCCAACTCTTGGCCAATGCCAAATTGCACGCTCATATCGGGAATGCCCACATTCATGATGGTGGACGACATGATGGCGGCCATGGAGCCAATCATGACCGTTGTGAGCATGAGCCAGCGGTGGCGTGTGCCGTAGCGGCTTTGCAAATCTGCCAGTGAGCCGCGTTCAGTCATCTTGTGCTTTCGTGGCGCACGTTTGGCAAATGCAGGCTTTGCGCTGTGCCGCAGCGGGTATTTGGGTCAGCACTTCAGGTGAGAAAGACACGTTCACACACCAGCAAGCGGCCACGGGTTGTCCCGTGCGTTTGGCAATTTCCATGGCGCACTGGTTGGGCTGGCCGCACAAGGGGCAAGCGCACGCGTCAATGGTGGCGGGCATTTGGCTAGGCATAGCCCTCAGTGTAGCGAGGCAGACAAGGCACAATTACAAAAAATATATGTACGAATTCCCACCCACGCCAGAAGCCGCACAGCTGCGGCTTGACCACGTCAGCCCCAAAGACTATGCGCACAGCCGCAACGCCTTGGATGGCGCGGTGACGCATTTGTCGCCGTACCTCACCCATGGTTTTTTGAGCGTGCCCGATGTGGCCAGCGCCATGTACCACCAGTACCGCGTAGGTGTACAGCACAAGCTGATTTATGAGTTGGGCTGGCGCGAATATTTCCAACACATGCATCACCATTTAGGTGATGGTATTGCGCAGTCCTTGCACGAAGGTGTCTTGCCAGAGTCCGAGTACAGCACCGAGCTACCCGAGGATGTGCGCCACGCTTGCACCCGCGTGCCTGTGATTGACACCGCCATACGCATGCTCTACACCACGGGTTATTTGCACAACCATGCGCGCCTGTGGGTGGCCAGCTACATCGTGCATTTGCGCAAAGTGCATTGGCGCGTGGCCGCCGATTGGATGTACAGCCATTTGTTGGACGGCGATGTGGCCAGCAACTATCTGGGGTGGCAATGGGTGGCCGCGACGGGAAGCAACAAACCTTATTTGTTCAACGCCGACACCGTCGAAAAATTCGCTCCTGAAATTTGGCACAGCCGCGCCACATCGATTGACGTGAGCTACGAGCTGATGGACATCTTGGCCCGTAGCTCGGCCACTGTGGCGCAAGTGCGTAAAAACGAATTGGCTTGGGATGAGCCAGTGGTGTTCTCCGAACCACCCGCTGATTTAGGGTTTACAAAACCTGTGGCAAGTGATGTGGCGGGCCAACATGTGTGGCTGGTGCATCCGTGGGTGCTGGCTGATTTGCCAAAGGACGTACCTGCGGATGTGGTGTGCGTGGCCGTGGCATTTGCAGAGCACACGCAAGCGCATCCATGGAATGCTTTGCGTTGGCACTTTGTGGGTGAACGCATGACGGCACTCACGCCGCACCGTTGGTTTGGTTCTGCTGACGAGGTGTTGGCCGCATTGGCCCATGCGCAAAGTGTGCAAACCGTGGCGCATTTGTGTTTGCCAGACCTTGCTGCAGGTCATGTGCAATTGCGACCTGCACCACGCCTGTTCCGGCACCTCGACAAGCCGATGGATTCGTTCAGCAAATGGTGGGTGCAGGTGAACAAGAACGTGCGGCACTTGCAGCAGTTGGTGTACCCGCTGCCTGCGCGACCACCCGCGTCTTAAACGCGGCTTGATGCGCCTTATTCGCCAGGCGCCGGCGTGACTTTGGTGATGAAGTATTCGGTCTCGCCAAAACAGGTCGGCAAGCCTTTGTGTTGCTCGTATTCCATCACCACTTTTTGACCAATGTGTTTGTTGATTTGGTCAGCCACCGCATCATCTCGTACGGTGAATGCAAACTTTTCTGGAATGGCAGGGAGGGTGGCTAAAGCCCGAATTTGTTCGCCTTCCCATGTTTTACAGATCCAGCCTTTGTAAGAGAGCTTTTGCACAAAACCCACGCTCTCGCCCTTGGAGTAGGTGAAGTGGTACGAGAACAGCAAGTACACGCCCACAGCAATCAGCACGGTCAACACCAAGCCAATCACGGTGCGCAGAGCAAAGCGTAGGGTGGAGCTAATCAAGGGATGTGTCATGGCAAGGGCTCAATCGAAAATGGAATACGCAATCATAGTTCGCAGTGCCCATGAAAAACGGCTCCCGTAGGAGCCGTTTTCTTTTGCTTCACGCAGCCGTGATTAGGCTTGACCGGCCTTCACTTTGAGGCGCCATGCGTGCAGCAAAGGCTCGGTGTAGCCGCTAGGCTGCTCTTTGCCTTTGAACACCAAGTCGAGGGCGGCTTGGTAAGCAGGTGCTTTGGCAAAGCGGCCCGCCATTTTTTGGTAAGCCTTGTCGCCCGCGTTTTGCTTGTCCACCACGGACGCCATGCGCTTGAAGGTGTCTTTCACTTCAGCCGGTGTGACCACGCCGTGGTGCAACCAGTTGGCGATGTGTTGGCTAGAAATACGCAAGGTGGCGCGGTCTTCCATCAGGCCCACGTTGTGGATGTCTGGCACTTTGGAGCAGCCCACGCCTTGGTCGACCCAACGCACCACATAGCCCAAGATACCTTGCACGTTGTTGTCCAACTCTTGTTGCTTCTCAGCAGGCTTCCAGTTGGGGTTGGCTGTGACAGGCACTTGCAACAAGTCGTTCAAGAGGCTGTCGCGTACTTTGTTGTAGTCGACCTTCTCCAACTCTTTTTGCACCTCGACCACTTTGACTTGGTGGTAGTGCATGGCGTGCAACACAGCCGCGGTGGGGCTTGGCACCCATGCGGTGTTGGCACCTGCTTTGGGGTGACCAATTTTTTGCTTCAGCATCTCGGCCATCAAGTCGGGCATGGCCCACATGCCTTTGCCGATTTGCGCCTTGCCGCGCAAGCCGCATGACAAGCCAGCCAACACGTTGTTCTTCTCGTAGGCTTGAATCCATGCGCTGGTTTTCATATCGCCTTTGCGCAACATGGGGCCTGCTTGCATGGCGGTGTGCATCTCGTCGCCGGTGCGATCCAAGAAGCCGGTGTTGATGAACGCCACGCGGCTGGCCGCTGCGGCGATACAGGCTTTCAAGTTCACGCTGGTGCGGCGCTCTTCGTCCATGATGCCCAGCTTGACGGTGCTGTCTGACAAGCCCAAAACCTTCTCAACGCGACCAAACAACTCGCAAGCAAACGCCACTTCGGTGGGGCCGTGCATTTTGGGTTTGACGATGTAGACAGAGCCTGTGCGTGAGTTGCGGATGCCTTTTTTGCCGTGGCCTTGCAAGTCGTGCAAAGCGATGGTCGTGGTGACCACAGCGTCCAAGATGCCCTCTGGGATTTCGTGCATCGCGCCGTCTTTGCCTTTGTAAAGAATGGCGGGGTTGGTCATCAAGTGGCCCACGTTGCGAAGGAACAGCAATGAGCGGCCGTGCAATTTGACGGGCTGGCCGTCTTTGCCTTTGTATTCGCGGTCGGCGTTCAAACCACGTGTGAACGTTTTGCCACCTTTTTCAACCGTCTCGGTCAAGGTGCCTTTGACGATGCCCAACCAGTTGCTGTAGGCCAGCACTTTGTCGTCAGCGTCCACGACGGCCACAGAGTCTTCCAAGTCGAGGATGGTCGACAAGGCAGCTTCCACCACCAAGTCGCTCACACCGGCTGGGTCTGTCGCGCCGATGGGGGTGTTGCGGTTGATTTGCAAATCAAGGTGCAAGCCGTTGTGCACGAACAGCACCGACGATGGCTCAGACATCTTGCCTTGGAAGCCCACAAACTGAGCGGCCTTGGCCAGCTTGGTGGTCTTGCCGCCTTTGAGGGTGACGACCAATTCGCCGTTCACCACGGCGTAGCCTGTGGAGTCGACATGCGAGCCGCTTTTCAAAGGCACGGTGCGGTCCAGCACGTGACGTGCATAGGCAATGACCTTGGCGCCGCGCTTGGGGTTGTAGCCCGCGGTTTTTTCTGCGCCGCCTTTTTCTGGGATGGCGTCTGTGCCATACAAGGCGTCATACAAAGAGCCCCAACGTGCGTTGGCCGCGTTCAAGGCGTAACGTGCATTGAGCACGGGCACCACCAGTTGTGGGCCAGCTTGCAGGGCCAATTCAGCGTCGACATTTTTGGTGGTGGCTTTGACCTTGTCGGGTTGTGGCACGAGGTAGCCAATTTTTTCCAAGAACTTGCGATAGGCCTTCATGTTTTTGATGGGGCCTGGGTTGGCGCTGTGCCATGTGTCCATCTCGGTTTGCAGGCGGTCACGCTCTGCCAACAGGGCAATGTTTTTCGGCGCCAAGTCTTGCACGATGGCGTCGAAACCCTTCCAGAATTTATCGCTGCTCACGCCGGTGTCGGGCAACACTTTGGTCTCGATGAATTTGTACAAGTTGGTGGCAACTTGCAAGCTGCGCACTTGGGTGCGCTTGGTGGTGTCTTGGCTCATGGTGAGGTCTCTCTGGATAAATCAAAAAGGGGAAATCAGGACGAATCTTATTGGATTGCACTGGGGTGATTGCATCGCCAGCTTTTGGGCTGTCGTGACAAATAGGGTGGTAATCCTTTGTGGCTGTGTTTTTACTTCTCAGGCACCAGCAATTGACCATGGCGCAAGCCACGCCATGTGCTGAGAGTTAAGCTCAAAATTAACAGCGATGTGATCGCCAACAGCAAGGTGGCTGGCATTTGCAACCAAGCACCGCCGGGCGCCTGCGTCATACGCAAAGTGAGTGAGGTGAAGGCAGCCAGCGGAAAGCTCATGCCCCAGTTGGCCATGCTGAAAGGTTGTTCGCGAATGATGTTTACTTGTGTCGACGCCAGTATCAAAAAGAATACACCAATCCCCCACGCCATCCATACCAAAGTTAAAGGCGCATCCAGTTGCAACAAGCTCAAGCCTCCAATGGATGGGGGCACCAGCGTGATGAACCAACTGGGCGCTAGGCGCGCAGGCAGGGGGCCGGCTTGGGCCAAACGAACAAACAACAAGGTTTGCAACACGAGCCACAAAAATACGCCCACGCCAAACTGAGCGGTGGCCCATGCTTCTAAGCCAATGCTCACACCGCCGAGTGGTGCGAGCACATTGCCCACCACGGGAACGAAAAACACAGGGGTGAATGTGCTCCACTGCAAACCACCGTTCTCAGCGTTGTTGAGCCAGCGTTCAACCACCCACACCGTGGCCACAATTTCTAAGATCGAACCCACGCACCACAGAAACGTCATCGCTGTGTCGAGCGTGCGGTCTGTGCCCCAAAACAAATGGATGCCTAAGGTTGCCAACAACATAATAGAAATAGGCAAGGTCGCCATGAAGGCGTGACGCACAGGGTGACGCATATCTGCCGCCACGGCGTTGGGGTGAAACGTCAAACGCACCACGCATGAAATGCACAGCAAGACAAATACAAATAGGGCAAAAAGAGAGCCCACCAGTCCTAAGCCAAGGGCGGTGTCGCCCAACACATCGGTGGCGCGCAACCACGCGAGTGACAAACCACACCAGCCCATGACCATGGCAAACCATGCGGGTGCGAGGTGCTCTAACAGCGCAATCGCGCGGGTGATTCGGCTGGGTTGATGCGTAGGCGCTTGGGTATTCATGCAGCTGATTTTAGGTTGGGAGCCGCTTTCACGCCCGTGGATAATTGATGCATGGACAAACTCAAAGCCTTTGAGTCTTTTGTGTCGGTGGCCTTGAAGGGCAGCTTGACCGCTGCGGCCAAAGCCGAGGGCGTGGCACCCGCCATCATGGGGCGTCGCTTGGACAGCTTAGAAACGCACTTGGGCGTCAAGCTCTTGGTGCGCACCACGCGACGCATCACGCTCACACACGAAGGCACGGCATTCCTCGAAGACTGTCAACGCTTGCTGGCCGATGTGGCCAATGCCGAAGCGAGCGTCAGTGCGGGTGGCCTTAAAGCCAGTGGACACTTGCGTATTACCGCGCCTGCAGGTTTTGGCCGTCGTCATGTGGCTCCGTTGGTGCCCAAGTTTCACAGCATGCACCCCGATGTGACGGTGTCACTCAATCTGAGCGACCGTGTGGTCGACTTGGCCGCCGAAGGTTTTGATTGTGCTGTGCGCGTGGGCGATTTGCCCGACTCATCGTTGGTGAGTGTGCGCATGGCCGACAACCGCCGCTTGTGTGTGGCCACCCCCGAATTTTTAAAACGCTACGGCACCCCCAAAGTGCCGAGTGACTTGATGCGCTTCAAATGCTTGACGCTTTCCAGCGATGCATCACAAACACGCGGCTGGGCGTTCCGTGTGCCTGTGACGGGCAAGCGCATCGACAGCCAAACCCATGAGGTGATTCACCTGCGCCCCAGTGGACCTATGGATTGCTCAGACGGCCAAGTGCTGCATGACTGGTGTTTGGCGGGCCACGGCATTGCATGGCGCAGCACGTGGGAGGTGGAGTCTGAAATCAGCAGTGGGCAATTGGTGCCTGTATTGGAAGAATTCGCCGCACCTCCCAACGGAATTTATGCGGTGTTCTCGCAGCGCAAACACCTGCCCCTGCGCTTGCGCTTGTGGATTGATTTTCTCAAAGACCACTACGGTCATGCGAGTTACTGGAGTTCGGCTGCATGACGTTCGATCACATCAAAGACGTCGTGCTGTGTGCAGACGACTACGCGCTGAATGCACCCGTATCGCAAGGCATCGTTGCTTTGGCTGTGCTCGGTCGCTTGAGCGCCACCAGCGTGATGAGCTTGTCGCCCCGTTGGGCTGAAGATGTGGCGGCCCTGCGTGACATGCGTGAGCGCTTGGACGTGGGGGTGCATTTGGATTGGACCAGCAGCTTTGCGATGGAAGCAGGGCACGGCGACCGCTTGGGTGCGGTCATGCTGCGGGCTGCGCTACGCCTCTACAACCAACAAAGCATTGAAGACGAAATTGAACGACAGCTTGATGCCTTTGAGGCTTTGTGGCAAGCGCCCCCCGATCACATCGATGGCCACCAACACATCCAGCAATTTGCGGTCTTTCGTCATGCCTTGGTCGAGGTGCTGATGCGCCGTTATGGCCATACCGCCCAGCGTCCTTGGCTACGCGTGTCGCAAGTCGCACAACCTGGGCTCAAGGCCAAAGTCATCTCTGCCATGGGGGCAACAGCGTTCGCCAAATGGGCCCAGCACCACGCATGGCCCACGGTGGGGCCGCTGTCGGGTGCCTACGGTTTTGAGGGGGGCATGGACGACTACGCACGCCACATGCAAGGCTGGCTCGCGCACTTACCAGCAGACAAAACCGCCCTCATCATGTGTCACCCAGCTGTGTCGGCACAGGCGGACGATGCGATTGGTCCTGCACGCAAGCGAGAGTTTGCTTATCTCGCTGGACACGATTTTGTGCAGCACATGTTTGACGCCCGCGTGCGTTTGGTGCGCGGCAGCGGCAAACTTATACAAGCTTGAGACCCACATGATTTCTTCTTTCTTTGCATCTCCTCGCTGGCGCACTTGGGGCCTTTGGCTCTTGCCGGTGTTGTTGCTGGTCCTGGCCGCCGAGCGTCCGCTCTCTATCCCCGACGAGGGGCGTTACGCGGAAGTGGGTCGATGGATGTGGATGAGTGGCGACTGGTTGACCCCACGCATTGATGGCATTCCTTTCTTTCACAAACCCCCGCTTTTGTACTGGTTCGAAGCGGCCTCCATGGCCGTGTTTGGCGCAACGCCTTGGGCTGCGCGTTTGGTGGTGGCGCTACATGCGTGTTTGATGCTGGGCCTCATGGTGGCCTGCGCGCGTCATTTCTCCGGGGCCGACGTGGCGCATCGCGCAGGTTGGGTGCTGGGTACCAGCATGACATTTTTGGTCGCCGGTCAATATGTGAACACCGACATGATGGTGGCCACATGGATGGGGGTGGCCATTTGGTGCTTTGCCCGTGCCTTCATGCATCAAGGTGGCTTGCATGCCAACTGGGCGCGCGCAGGTTTTGTGGCGTGCGCTTTGGGCGTGCTGAGTAAGGGCTTGATTGGTTTGTTGTTGCCCGGCCTCGTGCTGTTTGTTTGGATTGCTTACACCTGGCAGTGGCGCAAGATTTTGGCCTTGCCTTGGGTGAGTGGCTTGCTGCTCTTTGCTGCGGTCGCCTTGCCTTGGTTTGTGCTGGCTGCGCGTGAGCACCCCGATATGTTGGCCTACATGTTTGGCAAGCACCAGTTTGGCCGCTACACCGCCACCACGTTCAACAACGCGCGCCCTTGGTGGTTCTACGGCGTGGCTGTGCCGGTGTTGTTGTTTCCTTGGGTTTTCTTTGTAGCCGCTGATGGCGTTCAGCGCGTGCGCCAACGTGTGCGTCAGCAACCCTCCAACGACAACGGTACTTGGGTGGCGTTGTGCTGGATTTGGGTGCTGGCCATTCTTGGTTTTTTCTCTATTCCCAATTCCAAACTCATTGGTTATGCCTTGCCTGTGATGCCGCCCTTGGCAGTCTTGGCGGCTTTGTGGTGGCAGCGCCATTTGGCACCGCGTGCTTGGAGCGCCTGGTTGTTTGGCGCTTTGTCGCTGGTGGGCGTGGCGGTGGCCAGTTTTGCCAATCACTACGCTGGCGTGTTCACGCTAGAGCGCAGCACACGTGGCGTGGCCCAAGCGGTGGTGTGCCAAGTGGCTCCCAGCGATGTGCTGGCGGTGGTGGACGACTACCCTTATGACGTGATGTTCTATGCCCAACGCCAACGCCCGATAGAAGTGATTCAAGACTGGGCGCGCGAGGAACAAGAAGCCGGCGACGATTGGCGCCGCGAGCTCATGGACGGCGTGGACTTCGACAAACCCGCGGGGGCTGTGCTGCAACCGATGTCGCGCTTGGCCGAGCTACGCACCGATGAACACGCATGGGTGTTGGCGCCACGTTGGCGAAAGGCGTTTCGTAGCGAAACCTATGCTGGTTTCACCGAGGTCTACAAAGACGATGCGTGGGTTTTGTATCGCGGCTCAACGAGCGCGGCGAAAAGCCCAGAAGCGGCTGAGCAAAAAAGTCTGCGCGGATGCGAAGACCAGCGCAAAAAATAACGCCAACCAATCGGGCAAATTCAAGCCTCGCAGCAATGCCACAAACATCACCTCGTTCGCGGCAAATCCTGCCAGCGCCGTGGCCGCAAAGCGGCGAAAGCTTTGCCACAGGCTGGTCTGCGCATCGCTGAAGCTTAAAAATCGGTGCCCTGCAAAGCTCACCACAAATGCAATGCAAAAGCCCGCCGCATTCGCGACCTCGGGCCACATGTAGGGCGTGGCCAGCATGAACACAGCCATGTGGACCGCCGCGGCTGTTGCGCCCACCACTAAAAACCAAAAACCGGTACGCATGCTTTAGACGGGGTGCGGTGGGTCGTTGTCGATCACCGCAGGCGCTGTCGCTTTGACCGGCGCCAAAGACAAGCCCGCGCCCCAACGTTGGCTCACCAAATACATGGGGCGTTGTTTCACCTCTTCGTAAATGCGACCCACGTATTCAGCCAGGATGCCAATCGACAGCAGCTGAATGCCACTGAAAAACATCATGCCCACCACCAGTGTGGCGTAGCCCGGGACATCAATGCCCCAAACAAAATACTCGGCTACCACCCATGCGCCGTAGCCCAAAGCCAACATCGCCAGCATCAAGCCGGTGATGGTCAGGGCGCGCAACGGTGCGATGGAGAACGCCAATACGCCAGTCAGTGCCAACGCAAATGAGCCGCGCAAACCAAAGCTGCTTTCGCCCGCTGCGCGTGGCAGCGGCTCGTAGTCAATCGCGGTACTGGCAAAGCCCACCCAGGCGTACAAGCCCTTCATGAATCGGTTGCGCTCGGGCAGCTGCTTCAAGGCCTCCACCACGCGGCGATCCATCAGGCGGAAGTCGCCTGCGTGCGCGGGAATCTTCACGCGGTTGCCCATGTTGATGAGCTTGTAAAACATGCCTGTCAGCCCCGCGTGCAAGGCCGATTGGTCGTCACGTGTGCGGCGAATCGCGTACACCACGTCCGAGCCCTCACGCCAGCGCTTCACCATATCGGCAACCAGCGACACAGGGTGTTGGCCGTCGGCGTCCATCAGCACGACCACCTCGCCGCGTGCGGCGTCAATGCCCGCCGTCAGTGCGGCTTCTTTGCCAAAGTTGCGTGACAAGTTGATGCCCACCACCTCGCGGTGCGCTTCGCACAGCGCTTGAATGACCTGCGCCGTGTCGTCACGGCTGCCGTCGTTGATGAGCACGATTTCCACTTGCGAACCCAGTGCCTGCAAGGCTTGCAGCACCTGCGGCACCAAGGTGCCTAAGTTCTTGCCCTCGTTGTAGGCGGGCATGACGCACGACAGGGTGGGGGTGTATTGAAAACGGTCGGTGGGGGAGAGGTCGTGGGCGTCGCGCATGGGTACACATCATGCCAAAAAAATCGCCCACTCTTATGAAGGACAGGTCCGCCCCGTAAAATCTAGCCATGCTCCAAGTTAAACAAGAATTGCTGGCCGCCCTGAGCCAAGCCCTCGACGGTTTGTTGCCCGGCTCTGGCAACAAGGCTGCTTTTGAATCTCCTAAGGTCGCCGCGCATGGCGACTTCGCCATTACCGCTGCGATGCAGTTGGCCAAACCCCTCAAGCTCAACCCACGTCAGCTCGGCGAACAGCTGCGCGACGCGTTGCTGGCCGCGCCCGTGTACCAACAGTGGGTGCAAGACATCGAAATTGCAGGCCCCGGCTTCATCAACATCCGTTTGAAGCCTGCCGCCAAACAGCAAATCGTGCGCGAGGTGTTGGCTGCCAAAGAACAATTCGGCTTCCAAGCCGACAACGGTCAACGCGTGTTGGTCGAGTTTGTGTCTGCCAACCCCACCGGCCCGCTGCATGTGGGCCACGGCCGTCAAGCCGCGCTGGGCGATGCGATTTGTAATTTGTTTGCCACGCAAGGCTTCAACGTCTACCGCGAGTTTTATTACAACGACGCGGGCGTGCAAATCAACACCTTGGCCAAGAGCACGCACTTCCGCGCCCAAGGCATCAAACCCGGCGATGCCAGCTGGCCGGTGGACCCCGAGAACCCAGAGAGCAAAGCGTTTTACAACGGCGACTACATCCAAGACATCGCCACCGATTTCTTGGCTGGCAAAACCGTCAAGTCCGACGACCGCGAATTCACCGCCAGCGGTGATGTGAACGATGTGGACGGCATGCGCGAATTCGCCGTGGCCTACCTGCGTCACGAGCAAGACCTCGACTTGAAAGCCTTTGACGTCAAGTTCGACAACTATTACTTGGAAAGCAGCCTCTACACCAGCGGCAAAGTGGCCGATGCGGTGAGTCGCCTCCAAGCCGCAGGCAAAACCTACGAGCAAGACGGCGCCTTGTGGCTCAAGTCCACCGATTACGGCGACGACAAAGACCGTGTGATGAAAAAGACAGACGGCACGTACACCTACTTTGTGCCGGACGTGGCGTACCACATCACCAAGTGGGAGCGCGGCTTCACCAAGGTGGTGAACATTCAAGGCACGGACCACCACGGCACCATCGCCCGCGTGCGCGCTGGCTTGCAAGCCGCCAATGTGGGCATTCCCGAGGGCTACCCCGACTACGTGTTGCACACCATGGTGCGCGTGATGCGCGGCGGCGAGGAAGTGAAAATTTCTAAGCGCGCTGGCAGCTACGTGACCCTGCGCGATTTGATCGAGTGGACCAGCAAAGACGCCGTGCGCTTCTTCTTGCTGAGCCGCAAGCCCGACACCGAGTACACCTTCGACGTGGACTTGGCCGTGCAAAAGAACAACGACAACCCTGTGTACTACGTGCAATACGCGCATGCTCGCATTTGCTCGGTGCTGCGCGCATGGGTCGACAAAGACGGTGGCGATGTGGCTTCGCTCAAAGAGGTGGACTTGTCGGCGCTCGAAAGCCCACAAGCGCAAGCGCTTATGTTGCAGCTGGCCAAGTATCCCGCCATGCTCTCGGCAGCATCGGCCGACTTTGCGCCGCATGACGTGACTTTCTACTTGCGCGACCTGGCTGCTAGCTATCACAGCTACTACGATGCCGAGCGCATTTTGGTGGACGACGAAGCGGTCAAAAAAGCGCGACTTGCACTCGTGGCTGCCACCGCGCAGGTGCTGCACAATGGCTTGGCGGTGTTGGGCGTGTCAGCCCCCGCCAGCATGTAAATACGACGGAGACTTTGAGCATGAATCAGCAACGCGGCAGCACTTTGGTGGGCTTCATCATTGGTTTGGTGGTGGGCCTCGCCGTGGCCTTGGGCGTCGCGGTGTACGTGACCAAAGTGCCCATGCCTTTCATGAACAAAGGCCAAACGCGTTCGGCAGACTCCGACGCTGCCGAAGCCGAGAAGAACAAAGACTGGGACCCCAACGCACCGCTGTACGGCAAAAAGGGCGCTAAGTCGGGCGACAAAGCCGATGAAGCCAAAGCAGAGCCTAAGCCAGACGCCGCGGTCAAGGTTGACCCCAAGAGTGCAGACCCCTTGGGTGATTTGGCCAAAGTGAAAGCCGCTGAACCCAAGTCAGAGCCCAAAGCAAAGCCAGAGGCAAAAGCACCTGAAGCCCCGCCTGCAGAAACAAAAGCGCCCCAACCCAAAGCCGCTGAACCTGTTGCCGAGGCTAAGCCCGCCAGCACGGACCCATTCATTTACTTTGTCCAAGCTGGCGCCTATCGCAGCAACGACGAAGCCCAAGCGCAACGCGCCAAAACCGCCTTATTGGGCTTAGACGCCAAAATCAGCGAGCGCGACCAAGGCGGCCGCACGGTCTACCGCGTGCGTGTGGGCCCGATGGACAAAGTTGAAGCCGAGCGCGTGCGCGCCAAGCTCGAAGCTGCTCACATTGATTCCGCCATGGTGCGGGTGCAACGTTAAACACCAAGAGGTAACCCATGAAACGTCGTGATTTTTCTTTAGCCGCCATCAGCGCAGCGTCTGTGGCTGGTCTGCCCTTGGCTGCGCAAGCACAAAGCCCTGCCGCTGCCAAAAAGCCGGTGGAAGGCACGGATTACCTGTCGCTCGACAAGCGCGTGCCGACCGATGTGGGCGCAGGCAAGATTGAGTTGATCGAGTTTTTTTGGTACAGCTGCCCGCATTGCAATTCGTTTGAGCCGCAGTTTGCTGCGTGGGTCAAAGCGGCCCCTAAAGACGTGGTGGTTCAGCGCGTGCCCGTGCGCTTCCGTGACGACTTTGAAGCGCAACAACGTGCGTATTACGTGTTTGAGTCGCTCGGCTTGGTGGATGCCATGCACGGCAAACTGTTCCATGCCATTCACACCGAGCGCCAGCAGCTCAACACCGCACCCGTCTTGGCGGCTTGGGCTAACAAAAATGGTTTGCCTGAGAAGAAGTTTTTGGATACCTTCAACAGCTTTGGCGTCGCCACCAAAGCACGCCGCGCCACGCAGCTGCAAGACGCGTTCAAGGTCCAAGGCGTGCCTGCCTTGGGCGTGGCTGGCCGCTTCTACACAGACGGCTCGCTGACCCAAACCATGGACCGTGCCTTGCAGGTTGCTGAATACCTCATCGGCGAAGTACGCCGCGGCCGCTAACTCCAGCTGGGTCAGCACGAAAATTGCTTTGTTGATGGTTAGAATGCCATCAACTTAACGAGCAATATTCGTGCCTTGACTTCATTTGCTTCTTTCTCCCTCGCTTTGCTGATGGCCATCGTGCCGGTAGCGGCGTCTGCAGAAAAAGCAGATCGTGAGAAGCCCACCCACATCGAAGCCGACAGCTTGGTTCATGACGAGTTGAACCAAGTCAGTATCTTCACCGGACGTGCCGTGTTGACCCGAGGCACGATGGTGATGCGCGGCACGCGCATTGAGATGCGCGAAGACGCCGATGGTTATCAATTTGGCGTCATCCTTCCTGAGCCGAACAAGCGTGCTTTCTTTCGCCAAAAGCGAGAAGGCAATGACGAGTTCATGGAAGGCGAGGCTTTGCGCATCGAATTTGATGGCAAAGCAGACCGCGTCAAACTCATCGACAACGCCGAAGTGCGCCGCTACCGCGGTGCTGTGTTGAATGACACGATGACCGGCAAACTCATCATTTATGAAAACCTGACCGATGTCTTCAGCATCGATGGCCAACGCACCAAAGCAGGCGGCAAGGCCAGCGGTGGTCGGGTGCGTGCCGTGTTGGCGCCACGCAGCAAAACATTGGATAAACCGTGATCGAAACGCTTTCACCCACACACACCGCTGAGACCACAGAGAGTCGTTTGGAAGCCCGCCACTTGGAAAAATCCTATGGCAGCCGCAAGGTCGTGCACGACGTGTCGATTTCTGTGAAAAAAGGTGAGGTCGTGGGCTTGCTCGGCCCCAACGGCGCGGGTAAAACTACCTCGTTCTACATGATCGTGGGCTTGGTGCGCGCCGACGGTGGCAGCATCACCATCGATGGTCAGCCGGTGGCACATTTGCCCATTCACCGCCGCTCGCGTTTGGGTTTGAGTTATTTGCCACAAGAAGCCTCCATCTTTCGCAAACTGAATGTGGAAGACAACGTGCGCGCCGTGTTGGAGCTGCAACGCGGTGAAGACGGCAAGCCACTCAAGCACGAGGAAATTGAAACCCGCTTGACCTCGCTGCTGCAAGAGTTGCGCGTGGACCATTTGCGTGCATCGCCTTCTGTGGCGCTCTCCGGCGGTGAGCGCCGTCGCGTAGAGATCGCGCGCGCCTTGGCCACCAACCCGCGCTTCATTTTGTTGGATGAGCCGTTCGCTGGCATCGACCCGATTGCGGTGATTGAGATTCAGCGCATCATTGGCTTCTTGAAAGCGCGTGGCATGGGCGTGCTCATCACCGACCACAACGTGCGCGAAACGCTGGGCATTTGCGACCACGCGTGCATCATCAGTGATGGCCGTGTGCTGGCGCAGGGCACGCCGCGCGAAATCATCGAGAACGCCGACGTGCGTCGCGTGTACCTCGGCGAACATTTCCGAATGTAGGCATGCAGACCCCCACGCTCATCACTTCGTGTTTCGCTGCCCCCCGAGGGGGCCTTCGCGCCTTGGGGCGGCCCTTTGTCGCTCATCGTTTCGGAGCGAAACGATGAAGCAAGGCTTATCACTCCGCGTCTCCCAACATCTGGCGCTCACGCCGCAGTTACAGCAGTCGATCCGACTGTTGCAGTTGTCCACCTTGGAGTTGAGCCAAGAGATTGAGCAAATGCTCGACGAGAACCCGTTTCTCGACAAAGAGTTTGAAGAAGCGCCGCGCGAAGAGTTTGGCCTCGACAAAGCCGATGCCCCTACCCGTGACGAAGAAGTCGAGCCTGTCCGCGAAGTGCCATCGCTCGATGGCGGCATGTCTGAAATCAGCGTGGACAACACGGCCAGTGACACCGAACCCAGCGTGGATGGCGTGGCCGAAAGCTGGGATGGTGATGGCAGCGTGGAGTTCTCAGCCGACGATTCTGAGTGGGGCGGCGACGCACCCGCCAGCAATAACAACAACACCGCCGACAGCGACACCGCAGACGCCACCGAGCTGGCGCGCATGCAAGAGTCGCTCACCTCGCATTTGCACCGTCAAGCTTTGGCTTTGCGCTTGAGCCCTACTGACCAAGCGGCCTTGCGCTACTTGATTGAAAACCTCAACGACGACGGCTACCTCGAAGACACGCTGCGCAGCTTGGCCGAAGGTTTGGGTGGTGACGATGAAGAGGAAATTGAAGAACTCGAACACCGCTTCCAAGTGGCCTTGTCGCTGCTGCAAAGCCTAGAACCTGTGGGTGTGGGCGCGCGTGATTTGGCCGAGTGTTTGACGCTGCAACTCAAAGCCTTGACGCCCAAAGGCGAAGAAGCTTTGCAGATTCGCGACACCGCCATTCTCATGTGCAAGCAGCCCATGGAGATGTTGGCCAAGCGCGATTTCAAACGCTTGGCGGTCATCGTGGGTGACAGCGAAGCCAATGTCAAAGTGGCCATTGCCCTGATTGGCCGTCTAGAGCCCAAGCCCGGCCGTCGTTTTGCCGATGTGGAGCGCCATGTGGTGGTGCCTGATGTGTTGGTGACGCGCGTGGGCAAGTCGACCATGACGCCAAAATTCAAAGTGGCATTGAACCCCGATGTGATGCCTCGCTTACGTGTGCACGACATCTACGCCAATGCCCTCAGAGGCGGCAAGGGCGAAGCGCATGCGGGCTTGCAACAGCGTTTGCAAGAAGCGCGTTGGTTCATCAAGAACATCCAACAACGCTTTGACACCATCTTGCGTGTGAGCAATGCGATTGCTGAGCGCCAGAAAAACTTCTTCATCCACGGCGAACTCGCCATGCGCCCGATGGTGCTGCGCGAGATTGCCGAGGAGCTGGGGCTGCACGAATCCACCATCAGCCGCGTGACGACCAACAAATACATGAGCACCCCTTTTGGGACGTTTGAGCTCAAGTATTTCTTCGGTTCAGGGTTGGAGACGGACAGCGGCAACAACGCCTCCAGCACGGCGGTGCGCGCGCTCATCAAGCAATTTGTGGCGAGCGAAAACCCCAAAAAGCCGCTGTCGGATAATCAGCTCTCCGAAATGCTCAAAGAGCAAGGCATTGAGTGCGCCCGCCGCACCGTGGCCAAATACCGTGAGGCGCTGCGCATTGCGCCCACGACATTGCGCAAGGCCCTCTGATAACTTGCGGGACAGGCCCAATTTGCGCTGTCCTCAACTGGTGAAACTATGAATCAATTACATCTCTTCTTGCCCTGTGCGGCAGGCGTCGAATCCTATTTGGCCGAGGAAGTGCGCCGCATCACCGGCGTGGGCGACGACGACTTGCGCGCTTTCCGTGCTGGCGTGATGGTGCGCGCCTCGTGGCGCGATGTGTTGTTGCTCAACCTGCACAGCCGCTTGGCGCAGCGCGTGTTGGTGGAGTTGTCGCACACCCAATATCGCCAAGAGGAAGACCTGTACCGCGCGGCCTGCGAGGTGGCGTGGGAGCTGTGGTTCTCGCCCAAAGAGTCTTTCAAAATCGAAATCACCGCGCAGCACAGCCCGCTCAAGAGCTTGAACTTTGCGGCGCTCAAAATCAAAGACGCAGTGGCCGACCGCTTCCGTCACAAGTTTGGCGTGCGCCCCGATGTCAACACGCAATGGCCCGATGCCCGCATCTACGCCCACCTGACCACCGAAAATTGCACGCTGTATATCGACACCTCGGGCGAGCCCTTGTTCAAGCGCGGCTGGCGCGCTGACAAAGGCGATGCGCCTTTGAAAGAAACACTCGCTGCCGCCATGCTGGCCGCTAGCGGTTGGAGCCAAGGCGACGGCACAGCGGCCAACCCCGAAGGCCTCGTGGCCCAAGGCGTGCCGCTGTATGACCCGTGTTGCGGCAGCGGCACCATCGCGGTGGAAGCGGCGCAAATCGCCTGCAACATTGCACCGGGTTCGATGCGCAAATTTGGCTTCCAAAAACTCATTCCTTACCAAGAGCATGTCTGGCACGGCTTGCTCGACAACGCGCGCGCGCAAGAGTGCGAGCCGCGTGCGCCGATTTACGGCAGTGACGTGGCCTTTCGTATGGTCGACTTCGCGCAACGCAACGCCGAGCGCGCAGGCGTGGCCCACGCCGTGCAGCTGCGCGGTGGCGATGCCTTGCAGCGTATGCCCCCCAGCGATGTGCCGGGCGTGATGCTGGTCAACCCACCGTATGGCGAACGTATCGAAGCCGCAGGCATTGCGGGCGCGGCGCGCCGTGCGCGCTACTCGCCGCCCACCGACTATGTGTCGCCCTACGAAGACGTCAACCAAAACGGCGATGCAGGTTTTGATGACGAATCGTTTGACCATGGCATGGTGCGCGACGACGTCCCACGCTTTGGCGCACGCGACATTGCGCAGACCGAAGATGGTGGCGATTTCTTTGCCCAACTCGCGAGCCATTGGAAGAAAAACTACCCCGGCTGGACGGCATGGATGTTGACGCCCGACCTGAAACTGCCAAGCCGCATGCGCTTCAAAGAATCGCGCCGCGTGCCCATGTGGAACGGCCCGATTGAGTGCCGCATGTTCCGCTTTGACTTGCGTGCGGGTTCGATGCGCAACAAGCCCAACGACGCGCAGCCCCCAGAGGGCAACGCGCCGTCAACATCGTGAGCGGCGCTGTCGATGTAGCACCCGCGCGCGTGGTGCTTGACACCAACATCGTGCTGGATTTGTGGCTCTACCAAGACGCGGCCACGCCGGTGTTGTTGGCGGCGCTCACAAACAAGACGGTGCAATGGCTGGCCACGCAAGTCATGCGTGATGAGCTAGAGCGCGTGTTGGCCTACACCCACATCGTCAAACGGTTGGCGTTCAGTCAACTCACCGCGCAAGACATCTTGGCGCAGTTTGATGCACATGCGCAGCTGGTGCCTATCGCGCCCAAAGCGCTGTTTGTGTGCAAAGACGGTGATGACCAAAAGTTCATAGATTTGGCGGCACAACACCAAACCCAACTCATCAGCAAAGACAGAGCGGTGTTGACCATGCGTAACCGCATGGCGCGTTTGGGCGTGGCGGTGGGTAAGGTTTTTCCAGCGACTTTGCCGGTTTGATGTGCGCTTGATGGCGCGCGAGGTGTCTTGCTCAGTGCTGTTGCAGTAAGTTCAGCAAAGTGTTGAGCGCATGTTGTGTCGTGGCTTCGCGCACCGCAGCGCGGTCGCCAGCGAAGTGCATCAACTCAGTTTTGACCCACGCGGTTTCAGCGCCCAATGTGGGGCCAGCATCGCTGGGGGTGGCCCACGCCAACCACACCGTGCCCACAGGCTTGTCTGCCGAACCCCCTGTGGGGCCTGCCACACCTGTCACGGCCACAGACACTTGCGCGCGTGAGTGGCGCAAAGCACCCAAGGCCATCGCTTGTGCGACGGCTTCACTCACTGCACCATGCTGCGCAATCAACGCAGCGTCGACGCCCAGCATCTCGTGTTTGGCTTCGTTCGAGTAGGTCACAAAGCCGCGTTCAAACCAGTTGCTAGAGCCGGACAAATCCGTGCAGTTCGCGGCAATCAGGCCGCCCGTGCAACTCTCGGCGGTGGCCAGCATCCAGCCGTGTTGTTGCAACACGTCGGCCAGTTGTTCCGTCACAGTGTGTGCACTCATAACGACCTCCAAATAGCGATCACCAACAAGGTACAAAACGCAGCCACCAAGTCATCAAAGATGATGCCCCAGCCCCCACGCCAACCAAACCCTTTGAACAGGCTGTCGGCCCAGCGCACAGGGCCAGGCTTGGCCGCATCAAAGTAGCGAAACAAGACAAACGCACCCAGTTGGCCCCAGAACGTGGCGGGCGTCACCAGCCACAACACCAACCAAAACGCAATCACCTCGTCCCACACAATCGCGCCGGGATCTGCCACGCCCATGTGCTGTGCGGTGACTGTGCAAGCCCACCAGCCCACCAACGTGGACGCCGCAATCAGCATGCCCATTTGTAGCGGGGTCAACCAAATTTGCAAGAGTAAAAACACGGCCCATGCCCACAAGGTGCCTGCTGTGCCCGGTGCCAAACGCGACAGGCCCGAGCCTGCGCCGAGTGCAATGAAGTGGGCGGGGTGGGAGAGTAAAAAACGGCGGTTCAGCATCTGAGGCCTGTCATGCGAAATGGTCAAACGACGCAAAGCGTTTGGCAATGGGTTGACCTTGCGGGTCAAGTACCACCAAGCCAAGTTCTTGTGTGATGCGGCCAATGCGTGTGACGGGCGTGTGGGTTTCCCATGCGGCGGCATGCACCAGTTCGCGTTGGTTCACGGGTGCGGTGAAGCACAGCTCGTAGTCGTCGCCGCCTGAGAGGGCGAACTCTAGGCGTTTGTTCCAAGGCAGCTCGACCAGCACGGGCGTGATGCCTGCGGGCAAGCGTGCTTCGCCAAAGCTGCCTGCGGCTTGCAGCCAAGTGGTGTCAATCTGCGCGCCCACGCCTGAGCGTTTGAGGATGTGGCCTAGGTCGCCCAACAAACCATCGCTCACATCAATCGCCGCGTTGGCTACAGCGCGCAGTGCGCTACCCAATGCAACGCGGGGGGTGGGTTGCTCCATGCGCAAACGCGCTTGCTCGAAGGCTTCGCCTGACAGGGCGTGCGTGCCGCGAAACACTTCGAGTGCCAAGCGCGCATCGCCCACTGTGCCGCTGATGTAAATGTCATCACCCACTTGTGCGTTTTGGCGCAGCAGCGCGTCGCCTGGGGGCACTTCGCCAAAGACGGTGATGCAAATGTTCAGCGGTCCTTGCGTGGTGTCGCCGCCCACCAGCTCGCAGCCGTGGGCATCGGCCAAGCGCAGCAAGCCGCTCGAAAAACCTGCCAGCCATGCTTCGTCCACGCGTGGCAAAGAGAGCGCGAGGGTGAAGGCCAAAGGCTCTGCGCCCACAGCAGCCAAATCGCTCAGGTTCACGGCCAAGGCTTTGTGGCCCAAACGGGCGGGGTCGACCGTGCTTAAGAAGTGGCGGCCTTCCACCAACATGTCGCTCGACACCGCCAGCTGCATGCCGGGTGTGGTGTTGAGCAAGGCGCAGTCGTCACCCACGCCGAGTGCGGCTTTGTGTGTGGGGCGCTTGAAGTAGCGCTCGATGAGGTCAAATTCACCCATGACGTTTGGCCTTAGTGCAAGTTGCGGTTGCCCGGCTCATCGCTGAGCGCATCGAGCACAAACATGGGGATGTCGACATCAAACTTTTCCCCGTCTTCAGCCACGCAAAAGTAGCTGCCGTGCATGGTGCCCGTGGGCGTGCGCAGACGGGTGCCGCTGGTGTACTCAAACTGTTCACCGGGCTGCAGCAAGGGCTGGTGGCCCACCACACCTAGGCCTTTGATTTTTTCGTGCGTGCCGTTGGCGTCGTTCACGTTCCAGGTGCGCGAGATGAGCTGTGCCGCCACATGGCCCGCGTTGGTGATGGTGATGGTGTAAGCGAAGGTGTACAAGCCACCGTCTGGGTCGGACTGCTCAGGCAGGTATTGCGGGTGAACTTCGACTTGGAATTTGTAGCGTGGCATAGGGTGATTTTGGCCTAAGCCAGCTACCCCTCTCGGAGGGTGAAATAATCACCCCATGACCAGCCCACGCACCCCATTCAACATCGCGCCCTCCATCTTGTCTGCCGATTTCGCCCGTTTGGGTGATGAAGTGAAAAACGTCATCGCCGCTGGCGCTGATTGGATTCACTTTGACGTGATGGACAACCACTATGTGCCCAACCTCACGTTTGGCCCCATGATTTGCCAAGCCTTGAAGCCGCACGCCAAAACGCCAGCCGGCGTGGCCGTGCCCATCGACGTGCATTTGATGATTTCGCCTGTGGATGCTTTGGCCGCTTCGTTTGCCGAAGCCGGTGCGGACTACATCAGCTTTCACCCAGACGCCAGTGCCCATGTGCACCGCAGCATCCAAGCCATCAAGAGCAAGGGCGTGAAAGCGGGTTTGGTGTTCAACCCTGCCGAGCCTTTGGACGTGCTGGAATGGACGATTGACGAGATTGATCTCATCCTCATCATGAGCGTCAACCCCGGCTTTGGTGGCCAAAGCTTCATCGACTCGGCCCTGCGCAAAGTCGAGCTGGCTCGCAAGTGGATTGAGCGCAGCGGCAAAGACATTCGCCTTGAAGTGGACGGCGGCATCAAGCCCGACAACATCCGCCAAGTGGCCGATGCAGGCGCCGACACCTTTGTGGCGGGCAGCGCGATTTTTGGTAAGCCTGACTACAAAGCGGTGATTGACCAAATGCGCGTGGCCTTGGCCTGACTTTAGAAATGACGGACTCAGCGACACCGCCTTCCGTCATTTCTCGCTTGAAAACGTGGGCCCGCGGCATCAAGCGCGATGTGGTGACGGTCTACTTTGCCGCGCGCGACCCGCAAGCGCCTGTGGGTGCGCGCCTCTTGGCGGGTTTGGTGGCCGCCTATGCGCTCAGCCCCATTGATTTGATTCCCGATTTCATTCCCGTCTTGGGCTATTTGGATGACTTGCTCATCGTGCCTCTCGGCTTGCTGTTGGTCATGCGCTTCATGCCCGACGACGTGCTGGCCAACGCCCGTGCCAAAGCCGACAGCTTGTTCGCCAAGCCGCGCAGTCTGTTGGCTGCGGCGTGCTTTGTGCTCATCTGGTTGGCACTCGGGTTTTACATAGCACTTTGGCTGCTGTGAGCAGGATTTATTCCCTGTCTCATCCAAAGCAAAACACCTAAATTCATCAGCATGCAGTCGAGGCACTTTGCCTTGAGCTTTGCGGTTGTTCTCTGGTTTTTTATCGTCCGTGTTTTTGCTCGGTGTGATGCCCGCAGATTACCCAAGTCAGTGGTCTGACTGATCACGACATTTCAAAAATAAAGAAGTTAACCGAGTCAGTCGTCAGGCTTGAAATAGTGGCGCTGTGCTTTTTCGAGAGCTGCTTTAAAGGCTTTTTACTTTTGCTAGAAAAGCTTGAGCGCCGCCCGAAAAAAAGGTAACTCTCACCCATGTAAACCAATTGGCATGTGGCTTTGAACGCCTAAAGATCAGAAAATTTATTGATCACAAAACAGGTACGCACTATTTCGCGCGACAGCCTTTGTCGTTTCAAAGAAATCAACACATTGCATCATGGCTAAAACAATCAGATTCATCGTCAACACAGGCAAAGCTCAAACCACTCAAACCTTTGACGTGACGCAGGGTAGCGTGCAGGGGCAACCCATGCGCATTCAAGCGGTCAACGGTGCGCGTTACCAGTTGCAAGACCCCGCCGCCAACAACACGGCTCCTCAAAACCTACGTATCAAGCGTTTAGGTAAGAACCTGCACATTAGCTTGGAGGGCAGTGCGGAATCAGATCTGATCATCGAGGGCTATTACGATGCACCCCCTGAGATGGACGGACAAGGCAGTGTGTACGGCCGCGCTGAAGACGGCAAGCTCTACGAGTACAGCTCGCAAGCCGCAGGTGCATCGCCTGCACCCATGGCGCTGCAAGATGGCGCTCCTGCTTTGAGCCAAACGCTGGGCGGTGTGGAAATGGAGGAGGGTTACGAACTTAGTAACTTGTCCGTTTCAGGTGATGGGTTTGGTGGTTTTGTGACGAGTCTGGTTGGTGTCGCGGTGGTCACGAACAATCGCGAAAAAATCGACAACAAAGTTACCGTTGCGGTGAACAAAATCGAGGCCTACAACAATGGCGACGGCACCACGCCCGCTGCACTGACTCTGCAAGATTACGTTGATGCCGGTGTGAGCGGTGTCACGGCTCACAACTTGGCCGTCGTCAACGCCAAAGTGCTTGCCGCCTCAACAGGTGGCGCCGACACGACCGCAGAGGTGCAAGCGCTGGTCACCGCCGCTGTCGGCGCCTACGATGCCAGTTTGAATTTGATTGCAACGTACGCCGAAACCGGCGTCACCGCACCCGCACTGGGCGACTACACCCATGTGGGTGTAGTGGGCGTCACCATGGGCAACCTCGCGGCCATCAACAGCGCGATCAATGCCCAAGCTGGCGCTGACAACGTTGTGGGAAATGCCAACGACCGCGAGGGTGCAGACACCGCTGTAGCAGTGCAAAGCATCGTCAGCGCTTACAACGCAATCTTGTCTGCCGCTGACGGCGTCGACAACACCGCCAACAGTGCCAACCCCACCCAAACGCAATACGCAAGCATCGGCGTCAAGGGCGTGAGCACCGACGCGCATGCGAGCTTGTTGGGCGACATCATTGACAGGCTCGCTTCTTCGGCGGTTGATACCGTTGCTAAAGTGCAGGCTTTGGCGGACGCGGTGGCAGCTGTCTTGACGGGTGCGGCCAATGGCACCGCACCGACGTTGGTGCAGTTGTCGTCCTTAGGCTTGGCGAACGTCAATACCAACAACATTGCGTTGGTGCAAGCCACTCTTGCAGGCACTGCCAACGATGGGTCTGATGTAGACACTTGGGCAGAGTTGCAAGCGCTGATCCGCTCGGTGAATACCCCCGCCATCATCGGTGGCGACACCACCAAGGTACTGACCGAAGCCAATGCGGCACTCAGCACCGGCGGCACTTTGACAATCACCGATGCAGACGGTTCCCCAACGTTTACAGCCCAAACCAATATCGCAGGCAGCAACGGCTACGGTGCGTTCAGCATTGACGCCGCGGGTGTGTGGACGTACACGATGAACGGCGCGCACGACGCGTTTGTGGGCGGCACGGCATATACCGACAGCCTCACGGGTGCGGCGGTCGACGGCACGCAGCAAGTGGTGACCGTCACCATCACAGGCACGAATGATGCGGTTGTGATCAGTGGCACCAGCACGGCGGCAGTGACAGAAACCAACACAGCGCAAAGCGCAAGCGGCACGCTCGTTCCCACTGACGTGGATGGCACAGCAACGCCTTTACAGCCCAAACCAATATCGCAGGCAGCAACGGCTACGGCACCTTCAGCATCGACACCGCGGGTGCATGGATGTACACGATGAACAGCGCGCACGATGTGTTTGTGGGCGATCAAAGCTACACCGACAGCATCACGGTTGCGGCGATCGACGGCACGCAACAAGTGCTGACCATCACCATCACCGGAACCAATGATGCAGCCATCATCAGCGGTACCAGCACCGCAACGTTGACCGAAACCAACGCAGCGCAAACCGCAACAGGCACGTTGACCAGTGGCGATGTAGATGGCACAGCCAACTTGTTCACGGCGCAAACCAGCGTGACAGGCAGCAACGGCTACGGTGCGTTCAGCATCGACGCCGCGGGTGTGTGGACGTACACGATGAACGGCGCGCACGACGCGTTTGTGGGCGGCACGGCATATACCGACAGCCTCACGGTTGCGGCGATAGACGGCACACAACAAGTGGTGACCGTCACCATCGTCGGCAGCAACGATGCTGCTGTGATTAGCGGCGCCAGCACCGCCGCGTTGACCGAAACCAACGCAGCGCAAACAACAACAGGCACGTTGACCAGTGCCGACGTAGATGGCACAGCCAACGTGTTCACCGCACAAACCAGTGTGGCTGGCAGTAACGGCTACGGTGCGTTCAGCATTACCAGCGGTGGTGTGTGGACGTACACGATGAACAGCGCGCACGATGCGTTTGTGGGCGGTCAAAGCTACACCGACAGCATCACGGTTGCAACGGCCGACGGCACGCAACAAGAGGTGACCGTCACCATCACTGGCAGCAACGATGCGCCGACGACGGCTCTGATCACTTACACGTGCATGGAAGAAACGCCAGCCCCTATCAACGGCACAACGACGGGTACCGCCCTCGCTGATTTACCAGCGCTCGCTGGGAAAGATGCCGAGGGGACTGTCGTGGGCTTGGCAATCGTCAGTCCAACCTCGAACGGCTATGCCACGCTCTGGTTCAGCCTGAACGGTGGTACGACATGGACCAGTTTGAGCACAGTCGCGGGACTGTCTTTCACAAATGCTTTGGTATTGGATAGAACCGCACGCATTTATTTTCAACCTGGAAGTGACAAGTCGGGCGCTAATCTGGCCAGCATCACGCAGTACGCTTGGGATGGAACCGATGGGGCAGTCTCCGGTTCGAGGGTTGATTTGACTGGTAAGACCGGGGTCAGTGGTGCTTACTCTGCTGCTTCTAACTTCTTGAAGGTTTCGGTCACCGACATCAACGATGTACCCTCTCTGACCGCGACGGCCACAGGCGGCCCCTACACGGGAGCGGCAGTGACTGCTTTTAGCAGCGCTAGCGTGTACGCTGGTGGCTCCATGGGCGAGAGTTCACAAAAATTCATCAAACTAGTTCTCACGGTCAGCGGCTTGGCCGATGGTGCGAGCGAGCAGCTCACAGTTGATGGCAGTACGTTCAGTTTGACGGATGGCTCCACAGGCGTCACATCTACCAATGGCGTTAGCTACACCGTAAGCCTGACAGGAACAACGGCGACTGTCACTTTAGACAAGGCTGCAGGCGTTGCCTCTGCCGCATTCAACACCTTGGTGAATAGCATTGCGTACAGCGATGTGGCAAGTGTCCGTACGTCTGGCAACCGCGTGATTAGGCTCACCACGCTGCAAGACAGTGGCGGCGTGACCAGCGGTGGCATTGATACCGCCACGTTAAATTTAGCGAGCACGGTTAACGTGCAGGCGACTGTCCCCGTGGTCTTTGACCTCAACCGCGACGGCACCTTCAGTTACAGCCAGGTGGTGATGGATGTCAATGGCGATGGCTTGTTGGACAAAACCGCTTGGGCAGGCGCACAAGACGGTGTGTTGGTGTGGGACAAATACGCTGACGCTCAAGTGCATGACGCCAGCCAATACGCGTTTGCGCAGTACGGTGGCCGCACCGACTTGCAAGGCTTGGCCGCAGGGTTTGATACCAACTTGGATGGCAAGTTCAACGCGCAAGATACTAAGTTTGCCCAATTCAAAATCTGGCAAGACCTGAATCAAAACGGCATCAGCGACGCAGGCGAAGTGCGTAGCTTGGCCGATTGGGGCATTGCCGAGATCAACCTCAGCAGTGATGGCGTGGTGCGCACACCCGCCGCAGGTGTGGCCGAAGCAGGTCGTGCCACAGCCACAACCACCGATTGATCAATCCTCTTGGTGGCCGATGCAAGCTTTGACAGCGCCCCCTTGGACTACAGCATAACGGTTGCCAACACCCCGCAAACGGGTGCCACGCTGAGCGTGCTGGGCAGCGGTATGAGCATTGACTTGTCGCGCTTCATTGCGCAGCACGGTGCGATTGCAGAGGTTGATCTCAGTGGCACGGGGGCCAACACTTTGACACTCAGTTTGAATGACGTGTTGCAGGGCGCATCTGCCAATATCTTGAAGGTGACTGGCGATGCCGACGATGTGCTGAGCGTACAACTCGCCACCGACTGGGCCAATACCGGTTCAGTTGTGGCCAGCAACGACCACAGCTACGTGGTGTTCAGCGCCAATGCCAATTCGGCGGCTCAGCTGTTGATCGACCAACATTTGTTGATCCACGCGTCATAAGCGCTGAACTCACAACCAACTTGAAGGCCCGCGTTTCACAAGGACGTAGGCCTTTTTTCTTGTGTGTCGCGTGAGAGGTGTTGTCTGTCAAAATCCACCCATGTTTCCGAACGCTATTCATTTGCAAGCCGCCATCGTTGATCTTGATGGCACGATGATCGACACCTTGGGCGATTTTGAAATTGCCTTGAACCGTTCGCTGGCCGATTTAGATTTGCCGTGCGTGACCCGCGCCTTGGTCGAGCGCACCGTGGGCAAGGGTTCCGAGCATTTGATTCGTTCGGTGTTGGCGCATCAGTTGGCTTTGCCCGAAGTCAAAGGCCTCACCAACGTGTGCGATGCACGCAGTGTGGAGAACTTGTATGAAGCCGCTTGGCAGCGTTACCAGCACCACTACCTCGCCATCAATGGCGAGTTCGCGCTTGTGTATCCGGGCGTGGTCGAAGGCTTGCAACAGTTGCGCGAAGCGGGTTTGCAACTGGCGTGCCTGACCAACAAGCCGTTGTCATTTGCCAAGCCTTTGCTACAAGCCAAAGGCTTGGATGCGTTTTTCACCCACGTCTTTGGTGGTGACAGCTTTGAGCGCAAAAAGCCAGACCCGCTGCCCTTGCTCAAAACCTGCGAGGCCTTGGGCGTGAGCCCCAAGCAGGCGTTGATGGTGGGCGACTCCAGCAACGACGCCCAAGCCGCCCGTGCCGCGGGCTGCCCCGTGGTCTTGGTGCGCTATGGCTACAACCACGGAGAACCCGTGGATGGGGTGGATGCCGACGCCCACGTGGATACCCTGACCCACATCGCGCAAGCGCTGGCCCGCTTGGGTTGAGCGTTTGCTAAACTGAGCCCATGTTCATTCATCGCAGCACTGTCACAGGTTGTCATGACCGGGGAGCTTGGCCCTGGCGTACGCCGTCGTTTGCGCTCGTCTAAAGCACGCCTTGCCGTGCCCGCGCTGATGCACTTTTTTGCTGCTCAGCACTTGTCCGAATGAACGCCCCAAGGCTTATGGGGCAGAGCTGTGGAGGCTCACGATGACTGAAACTGAATTCAAACAATTGGCCCAAGAGGGCTACAACCGCATCCCGTTGGTGGCCGAGGCCTTTGCCGACTTAGAAACCCCGCTTTCGCTTTATTTAAAACTGGCCCATGTGCAAAACAAGGGCGAGCGCAGCTTTTTGCTGGAGTCCGTGGTGGGTGGCGAGCGCTTTGGGCGCTACAGCTTCATTGGCTTGCCCGCGCGCACGTTGTTGCGTGCCAGTGGTTTTGGCTCAGAGGCGAAGACCGAGGTGGTGACCGATGGCGTGGTGGTCGAAACCCACGCAGGCAACCCGCTTGACTTTGTGGCCGATTACCAAAAGCGTTTCAAAGTGGCGCTGCGCCAGGGTTTGCCGCGTTTTTGCGGTGGCTTGGCGGGCTACTTTGGCTACGACACGGTGCGCCACATCGAAAAGAAATTGGTGCACTCCTGCCCACCCGATGACCTCGGCATGCCCGACATCTTGCTGCTGCAAACCGAAGAGTTGGCGGTGATTGACAACCTCTCAGGCAAGCTCTCGCTCATCGTTTACGCAGACCCTGGGCAGCCCGATGCCTACGCCAAAGCCCATGCGCGTTTGGCGGAGTTGAAGCTGCGCCTGAAAGCGCCCGCGCAAGCCCCATCTATTGCGCCTTGCGCCAGCCACCCCGCCGAGCGCAGTTTTGCGAAAGACGATTACCTGGCCGCTGTGTTGCGTGCCAAAGACCTGATTGCAGCTGGCGACTTCATGCAAGTGCAAGTGGGTCAGCGGATTCATAAAAAGTTCACTGCCAGCCCGCTGTCCTTGTACCGTGCGCTGCGTTCATTGAACCCCAGCCCGTACATGTATTACTACAACCTCGGCGACGCCTACGTGGTGGGTGCATCGCCTGAGATTTTGGTGCGCCAAGAGTCCACGCCCGAAGGGCAAAAAGTCACCATCCGTCCCTTGGCCGGTACGCGCCCACGCGGTGCCACGCCCGAAGCTGACAAGGCGGCAGAGGTGGAACTCATCAACGACCCCAAAGAGCGTGCCGAGCATGTGATGTTGATTGACCTCGCGCGCAACGACATTGGACGCATTGCTAAAACAGGTAGCGTCAAAGTGACCGAGGCCTTTGTGGTGGAGCGTTACAGCCATGTGATGCACATCGTGAGTAACGTCGAAGGCTTGTTGCTCGACGGTGCAGATGGCAAGCCACTCACCAGCATGGACGTGCTCAAAGCCACGTTCCCTGCGGGCACGCTGACGGGGGCGCCCAAAGTGCATGCGATGGAATTGATTGACCAGCTCGAACCTACCAAGCGCGGTTTGTATGGCGGCGCTTGCGGCTACCTCAGCTTTGCGGGTGACATGGACGTGGCGATTGCCATTCGTACCGGCATCATCAAAAACGACACGCTCTATGTGCAAGCCGCCGCAGGCGTGGTGGCCGACTCGGTGCCCGAGTTGGAGTGGAGAGAAACCGAACACAAAGCGCGCGCCTTGTTGCGTGCCAGCGAGTTGGTCGAGGAGGGCTTGGAATGAAAAAGCTCAAACTCCTCATGGTCGACAACTACGACAGCTTCACCTTCAACATCGTTCAATACTTTGGCGAGTGGGGTGCTGAGGTCGAGGTGTTTCGCAACGACGAAATTACACTCGAAGGTATTGCGGCACGCAAGCCGGACCGCTTGGTGATTTCGCCCGGCCCTTGCTCGCCAGCTGAGGCGGGTATTTCGGTGGCGGCCATTCAACACTTTGCAGGCAAGTTGCCTATTCTTGGTGTGTGCCTTGGTCACCAAAGTATTGGCGCCGCGTTTGGCGGCAACGTCATTCGTGCGCAAGAGTTGATGCACGGTAAAACCAGTGTCATCACCACCACGCAAGAGGGTGTGTTTGCCGGGCTGCCCGAGAAGTTCACGGTCAACCGTTACCACTCGCTCGCGATTGAACGTGCGTCTTGTCCCTCGTGTCTCAAGGTCACGGCGTGGACGGATGATGGCGAAATCATGGGTGTGCGCCATACTGAGTTAGACATTCAGGGCGTGCAGTTTCACCCTGAATCTATCCTGACCGAGCATGGCCACGCCATGCTGAAAAACTTTTTGTAAAGGCTGGCTATGACAACCACCATGCACGCAATCACGCCACAAGAAGCGTTGCAGCGCGTCATCGAGCACCGTGAGATTTTTCATGACGAGATGCTGCACATCATGCGCCTCATCATGTCGGGCGAAATGTCGCCGGTCTTGATGTCGGCGTTCATCACCGCTTTGCGCGTGAAGAAAGAAACGATCGGCGAAATCACCGCCGCAGCACAAGTGATGCGCGAGTTCTCCACCAAGGTGGACGTGCCCGACCGCACCCACATGGTGGACATCGTGGGCACAGGCGGTGATGGTTCGCACACCTTCAACATCTCGACGTGTTCGATGTTTGTGGTGGCGGCTGCGGGCGGCAAAGTCAGCAAGCACGGTGGTCGCAGCGTGAGCAGCAAAAGCGGCAGCGCCGATGTGTTGGAGAGCTTAGGCGTCAACATCAATTTGCCACCTGCGCAAATTGCCAAGTGCATTGCCGATGTGGGCATTGGTTTTATGTTCGCACCCAACCACCACCCCGCAATGAAAAACGTGGCACCAGTTCGCAAAGAACTGGGTGTGCGCACCATCTTCAACATCCTCGGCCCCCTCACCAATCCTGCCGGCGCACCCAACATCTTGATGGGTGTGTTTCACCCGGATTTGGTGGGCATTCAAGTGCGTGCTTTAGAGCGCTTGGGCGCTGATCATGTGCTGGTCGTTTATGGCCGCGATGGTTTGGATGAGGTGTCCTTGGGTGCATCGACTTTGGTCGGTGAACTCAAAGACGGCAAGGTGCGCGAGTACGAAATTCACCCCGAAGACTTTGGTTTTGCCATGAGCAGCAACCGCGCTTTGCGCGTGGAAACGCCCGAGCAATCGCGTGCCATGTTGCTGGGCGTGTTGGACAACCAAGCGGGTCCTGCGCGTGACATCGTGGTGCTGAACGCGGGCGTGGCTTTGTATGCCGCCAACGTGGTGGGCAGCATTGAGGCGGGCATTGCGCGTGCGCGTGATGTCTTGGCGTCAGGTGCGGCCAAAGCCAAGCTGGACCAACTGGTCACCGTGGCGCATGCGTTGTCGGCCTGAGGTCTGAGTGATGTGGAATAACCCCGAGGCATGGATTGCCATTGGTGTCTCGGTGGGGTTTGTGGTTGCAGGCGTGGTGATGCATCGCGTGTTTGTGAATGTTTTGAAAAATGAGTCGTCAAATGACGATCACCATGTGTCGCCTGAGCGCGAAAAGAAAGCCAAGTCATGAGTGACATCCTGAACAAAATCGTTGCTGTCAAACACCAAGAGGTGGCAGCGGCCTTGCAACGCAAATCGTTGGCGGCCATGCGCGCCGATGCCGAAAGCCGCGTGCTCACGCGCGACTTCGTGGGCGCATTGCGCGCCAAGATTGCCGCAGGCTTGCCCGCGGTGATTGCCGAAATCAAAAAAGCCAGCCCATCCAAAGGCGTGATTCGCGAAGACTTCATTCCTGCTGACATCGCGCAAAGCTATGCCGAGCACGGTGCGGCATGTTTGTCGGTGTTGACGGATAAGGACTTTTTCCAAGGCCAAGTGGATTACCTCAAGCAAGCGCGCGCCTCGTGCGACTTGCCCGTGCTGCGCAAAGACTTCATGGTCGATCCGTACCAGGTGTACGAGGCCCGTGTGATGGGCGCAGACTGCATCTTGCTGATTGCCGCGTGCTTGACGGATACGCAAATGGCCGAGATGGAAGCGATTGCGCGTAACCTCGACATGGCGGTGTTGGTCGAGGTGCACGATGCGGACGAGCTGCAACGCGCGCTCAAACTCAAAACGCCGTTGGTGGGTATCAACAACCGCAACCTGCGCACCTTTGAGGTGTCGCTCGACACCACGATTGACATGCTCAAAGACGTGCCTGCTGACCGCTTGCTCATCACCGAGAGTGGCATCGTGCAACGCAGCGACGTGCAAAAAATGCGCGATGCGAACGTGCATGCGTTCTTGGTGGGTGAGGCGTTCATGCGCGCACCCGATCCCGGCGTGGCGTTGGCTGAATTGTTTGCGGCTTAATCGCGCATGACAGGCGATTTGTTTGGCGTTGCTGCGTCGGTTGAGCCGCAAGCGCCACGTTTGACCCAATGGTCGCCCACCGACTGGTCAACGCAGCCTGATTGGCGGCCTGTGCTGGATGCGTTTTGGCGCAGCGCGCAAGGCGTGTCGTTGGCGTCATTTGTGCAATCGCGCTTAGATGCTGGTGTGGTGGTCTATCCCAAGCATCCCTTGTGGGCGTTGCAGCTCACGCCTTTGTCGCAAGTGAAGGTGGTCATTCTGGGTCAAGACCCCTATCACGGGCCGCACCAGGCGCAGGGCTTGTCTTTTTCTGTCGCACCCGGCGTGAAGATCCCGCCTTCTTTGCGCAACATTTTCAAAGAGTTGCAGCGCGACTTGGGTCAAGCGGCTCCCCCTCATGGCTCGCTCGAGGCTTGGGCTAAGCGCGGCGTGTTGTTGCTCAACACCAGTTTGACCGTGGAGGATGGTCAGCCCGCCAGCCACGCCAAACGCGGCTGGGAGCAGCTGACCGATGCTTTGTTGGCTGAGGTGGCACGCACAGCGCCTGCCTGTGTTTACATGTTGTGGGGCGCGCACGCGCAAGCCAAGGTCGAGATCGTTGAGCGGGAGACCGCCAGTCAGTCGCCTGGTTTTGTGGGGTTGCGCGATGGCGCAGCGCAAAAACGCGCGGCGTTGGTGCTCAAAGCCAACCATCCCTCGCCGCTGTCAGCCTTGCGCCCGCCGCAGCCTTTCATTGGCTGCGGTCATTTTTCGCAGGCCGCAGCATGGCTGGCTCAACATAATCTGGACTTGGATTGGAATTTGTGAGTCATTTAGGTCCAAAGATTCGCGAATACCCTAAAACTCTGCTATAGTTCGCGATTCGCCGGAGGGGTGCCCGAGTGGCTAAAGGGGGCAGACTGTAAATCTGTTGGCTTACGCCTACACTGGTTCGAATCCAGTCCCCTCCACCAGCGAAAACCAACAAGTAGAAGTGCCGGTAGGCCTGCAACTGTGACGATCTTTTCTGATCCGATGCGGGAGTAGTTCAATGGTAGAACCCTAGCCTTCCAAGCTAATGACGCGGGTTCGATTCCCGTCTCCCGCTCCACCTGTGGTTTTCGATGGATTGATTGGCGATCAATGTTTTGCCCTTGTGGCTCAGTGGTAGAGCACTCCCTTGGTAAGGGAGAGGTCGCGGGTCCGATTCCCGCCAAGGGCACCAGATTTTTTGTGATTGACCTATTTTTTTTCGGAGTCGAAAGATGGCAAAAGGAAAATTTGAACGTACCAAGCCGCACGTGAACGTGGGCACCATTGGTCACGTCGACCACGGCAAGACAACGTTGACAGCTGCGATCACCACGATCCTGTCGACAAAGTTCGGTGGCGAAGCGAAGGCTTACGACCAAATTGACGCGGCTCCTGAAGAAAAAGCACGCGGCATCACGATCAACACCGCTCACGTTGAGTACGAGACTGAAACACGTCACTACGCTCACGTGGACTGTCCTGGTCACGCCGACTATGTGAAAAACATGATCACGGGCGCTGCTCAAATGGACGGCGCTATTTTGGTGTGTTCAGCTGCTGACGGCCCCATGCCACAAACTCGCGAGCACATCTTGTTGGCTCGTCAGGTGGGCGTGCCTTACATCATCGTGTTTTTGAACAAGTGCGACATGGTGGACGACGCTGAGTTGTTGGAATTGGTCGAAATGGAAGTTCGCGAACTTCTGCAAAAGTACGACTTCCCAGGCGACGACACCCCAATCATTCAAGGTTCAGCCAAGCTGGCCCTTGAAGGCGACAAAGGCCCATTGGGCGAAGAAGCCATTTTGAAATTGGCTGCTGCTTTGGACAGCTACATCCCTACGCCTGAGCGTGCAGTGGACGGTAACTTCTTGATGCCAGTGGAAGACGTGTTCTCTATCTCTGGTCGCGGTACTGTGGTGACAGGCCGTATCGAGCGCGGCATCATCAAAGTCGGCGAAGAAATCGAAATCGTGGGTATCGTTGATACCGTCAAGACAACTTGTACCGGCGTGGAAATGTTCCGCAAGCTGCTGGACCAAGGTCAAGCGGGCGACAACGTGGGTATCTTGTTGCGCGGTACAAAGCGCGAAGACGTGCAGCGCGGTCAAGTGCTGTGCAAGCCAGGTTCGGTCAAGCCACACACTCACTTCACTGCTGAGATCTATGTGTTGTCTAAAGACGAAGGCGGCCGCCACACACCATTCTTCAACAACTACCGTCCTCAGTTCTACTTCCGTACGACTGACGTGACAGGCGCTATCGAATTGCCAGAAGGCAAAGAGATGGTGATGCCAGGTGACAACGTGTCGATCACTGTGAAGTTGATCCACCCCATTGCGATGGAAGAAGGCTTGCGCTTCGCTATCCGCGAAGGCGGTAAGACGGTTGGCGCTGGTGTGGTTGCCAAGATCATTGCCTAATTAACAAATTTAGGCGCCAGATTTAGGGGCGTAGCTTAGTGGTAAAGTTGCGGTTTCCAAAACCGTCGATGGGGGTTCGATTCCCTCCGCCCCTGCCACAAAAGCTTCAAAGCTGAGTGGTTTACCAAGCCCGCCAAGATGGCGGGCTTCGGTGTCTTAATCAACGCATAAAAAACGGTACAGGAAAACCCTTATCCATGTCTGCAGCAAATATTGAAAACGTATCGACGACCGCCGACAAGGCCAAACTTGTCTTGGTGGTGGCTTTGGTCGTGGCTGCTTTGGCCGGTTTTTACACGCTGACTGCGCAAGGTCCTATCGTTCAATGGTTGACATTGATTGGTGGCTTGGTGGCTGCGGTAGTGGTTTTCTTGTTGTCGTTGCCGGGTCGCCAGTTGGTGGCTTTTGGCAATGATGCGTGGCGTGAAGTTAACAAGGTTGTGTGGCCAACTCGTAAAGAGTCAACGCAAATGACTTTGTATGTGTTTGCCTTTGTGGTGATCATGGCGCTGTTTTTGTGGCTGACTGATAAGACCCTCGAGTGGGTGTTTTACGACCTGATTCTGGGCTGGAAAAAATAATGAGCGACATCATCGACAACGCCGCAGCTGATGCGGCTTCAACGCCACCTGCTTACGTGAATCCTGATTTGCGTTGGTACGTGGTTCATGCCTATTCGGGCATGGAAAAAGCCGTTGAGCGCAACATCCGCGAAAGCATTGCGCGCGCCGGCATGGAGACCAAATTTGGTCGCATCTTGGTGCCTACCGAAGAAGTCGTTGAGATGAAAAACGGTCAGCGTCGTACCGCTGAGCGCAAATTCTTCCCTGGCTATGTCTTCGTTGAAATGGTGATGGATGACGACACATGGCACTTGGTGAAGCACACCAACAAGGTGACAGGTTTTGTGGGTGGTGCAAAGAACCGCCCTGCGCCTATTTCTGAGGCGGAAGTCCAGAAAATCGTGAGCCAAATGCAAGACGGCGCTGACAAGCCTCGTCACAAGGTGGAATTCATGGTGGGTGAGTTGGTGCGTGTCAAAGAAGGCCCGTTCACCGACTTCAATGGTTCGGTCGAAGAGGTCAACTACGAGAAAAGCAAAGTGCGCGTCTCGGTCACCATCTTCGGTCGTGCAACGCCTGTTGAATTGGAATTCGGCCAGATCGAGAAAACTTAATCTGGTTCAAAGTTTTGTGGTTTGGTACTTCCCGACTCGGTGCCAAACATTTGAAGTGAGTCGTTAACCCCGGGGAGTTCGCAAGAACGTTTGCACCCGCAAGGAGAAAAGCATGGCGAAAAAAATCGTCGGTTTTATCAAGCTGCAAGTTCCAGCAGGTAAAGCTAATCCATCGCCACCTATTGGCCCAGCATTGGGTCAACGTGGTTTGAACATCATGGAATTCTGCAAGGCGTTCAACGCCCAGACCCAAGGCGTTGAGCCAGGTCTGCCATTGCCAGTGGTCATCACTGCGTTTGCAGATAAATCCTTCACCTTCATCATCAAGACGCCTCCAGCGACCACCTTGATCAAGAAGGCTATCAAGCTCGACAAAGGTTCTGCCCGTCCTCACGTCGACAAAGTTGGCAAGATCACTCGCGCTCAGCTCGAAGAGATCGCCAAAACCAAGATGGAAGACTTGAATGCTGCCGACTTAGACGCAGCTGTTCGCATCATCGCCGGCTCTGCCCGTTCGATGGGCGTGACTGTGGAGGGCGTGTGATATGGCCAAGTTGACTAAAAAACAAAAAGCCTTCGAAGGCAAAGTTGATAGCACCAAGCTGTACGCTTTGGTCGATGCTTTGGGCATCGTCAAAGAGTGCGCAACTGCCAAGTTCGACGAGTCCATCGACGTTGCTGTGCAACTCGGTATCGACGCTAAGAAATCTGACCAAGTGGTGCGTGGCGCCGTGGTCTTGCCTAACGGCACTGGTAAAACTGCTCGCGTGGCCGTGTTCGCCCAAGGCGCTAAAGCTGAAGAAGCCAAAGCCGCTGGTGCTGACGTGGTGGGTATGGACGACTTGGCCGCGATGGTCAAAGCCGGTGACATGCCTTTCGACGTGGTGATCGCTGCTCCTGACGCCATGCGCGTTGTGGGTACTTTGGGTCAAATCTTGGGCCCACGCGGTCTGATGCCTAACCCCAAAGTTGGCACCGTTACACCAGACGTCGCCACTGCTGTGCGCAACGCCAAAGCTGGTCAAGTCCAGTTCCGCGTTGACAAAGCCGGTATCGTGCACGGCACCATCGGTCGTCGTTCATTCGACACAGATAAGTTGCAAGGCAACTTGGCTGCATTGATCGAAGCTTTGAACAAGGCCAAGCCTGCTTCAAGCAAGGGTGTTTACCTGCGCAAAGTCGCCGTGTCGTCCACCATGGGTGTGGGTGTTCGCGTTGACGTTCAAACAGTGGGCGCTTAATTAGCGTTCAAAAATCCGGGTGGTGCGAAAGCACTGCCCAGAGTGGTGGGCTGAGGCAGCTTTTCGAAGTTGCACAGGCCATCCAAGACCGTTGGTGTGGGGCTTGCCCCGCTTAATTTGATTGACCAACGCAGATGGCGATCCCGCTCGACGGAATTCTTCCTGACAGTTAGGTCGCTGCAAAAGTGGCGTGTCGACGGGTAATTACCTGAAGACACATTTAAAGGAGTAGACCTTGAGTCTTAATCGCAGTGAGAAAGAAGCGGTCATTTCAGAAGTGACCACGCTCGCCGCCCAAGCTCAAACGCTGGTGATTGCGGAATACCGCGGCATCACGGTCGCTGACATGACTAAGTTGCGCAACCAAGCGCGCAGCAACGGTGTGACCCTGAGCGTGTTGAAAAACACACTCGCACGCCGTGCTGTGACTGGTAGCTCATTCGAAGTCGTCGCCGACCAGATGACCGGTCCGCTGATCTATGGCTTCTCTGTTGACGCTATTGCTGCCGCTAAGGTGGTGGCTAACTTCGCGAAAACCAACGACAAGTTGGTGATCCGCGCTGGCGTTTACGGTGGTAAAGCTTTGGACGCGAACGGCGTTAAGCAATTGGCAAGCATCCCTTCGAAAGAAGTGTTGTTGGCTCAGTTGTGTGGCTTGTTGATGTCGCCTATGTCTCGCACCGCAGTGGTGTTGGGCGCTTTGGCTGCTCAAAAAGGCGAAACAGCTGCCGCTTAATGCGCAGCTTGTGTTTTAACTAATTGTTAGGAAATAAAAATGGCATTCGATAAAGACGCATTTTTGACCGCGCTCGACAGCATGACGGTCTTGGAACTCAACGAACTGGTGAAAGCCATCGAAGAGAAGTTTGGCGTGAGCGCTGCCGCTATGGCCGCTCCTGCTGCTGCTGGTGGCGGTGCCGCTGCTGCAGAAGAGAAGACTGAATTCAACGTCATGTTGATGGAAGCCGGCGCAAACAAAGTGTCCGTGATTAAAGCAGTTCGCGAAATCACCGGTCTGGGCTTGAAAGAAGCCAAAGACATGGTTGACGGCGCTCCAAAGGCTGTGAAAGAAGGCGCTTCTAAGGCTGACGCTGAAGCCGCTAAGAAGAAGCTCGAAGAAGCTGGTGCTAAGGTTGAACTGAAGTAATTCGGTTCGCTTTCGAGGCTGGAGTGTCCCGTCAAGGGCCTCCAGCCTTCTGTGCTTACAGAGCACACCCATAAGCGGGTTGAATCAACCTTCTTTTGAGTGTCTTCTGACCCCAACTGCAGAAGATGCCTTGGTTCGGGTTGCGTGCAATGCGCAACCGTCCGCCAACGCTGGTAGAGGCCAGCCGCCAAGCCTGATGTATGGGACGTGATGTCTCATGCAGAAAACAGTTCTGAAAGATCAAGCCCGGAGATCTCATGGCCTACTCATACACCGAACGCAAGCGTATCCGCAAGAGTTTCGGCAGCCGCGACAGCGTGCTGGAAATTCCATATTTGTTGCAGATGCAAAAAGACGCGTACACCGCGTTCTTGCAAGCTGATGTCGCCCCTAAAAAGCGTACCAACGAAGGTCTGCAAGCTGCATTTGAAGCTGCATTCCCCATCGTGTCGCACAACGGTTTTGTCGAGATGAAATATCTCGAATACAACTTGGCCAAGCCCGCCTTTGACGTGCGCGAATGCCAAACCCGTGGTTTGACTTTCTCTTCAGCTGTGCGCGCTCGCGTGCAACTCATCATTTACGACCGTGAGTCCTCTACACCACAGTCCAAAGTGGTCAAGGAAGTGAAAGAGCAAGAGGTCTACATGGGCGAAGTGCCTTTGATGACAGACAAAGGTTCTTTCATCATCAACGGTACCGAGCGCGTGATCGTGTCTCAGTTGCACCGTTCGCCTGGCGTGTTCTTCGAACACGACAAGGGCAAGACCCACAGCTCTGGCAAATTGTTGTTCAGCGCGCGCATCATCCCTTACCGCGGTTCATGGCTCGACTTCGAATTCGACCCCAAAGACTTGCTGTACTTCCGCGTCGACCGTCGTCGCAAGATGCCCGTCTCTATTTTGTTGAAAGCCATCGGCTTGACACCAGAGACCATCCTCGCGAACTTCTTCGTGAACGACAACTTCCGCTTGATGGACAGCGGCGCACAAATGGAATTTGTGGCCGAACGTCTGCGCGGCGAAGTGGCGCGCTTTGACATCACTGACAAAGCCGGCAAAGTGATCGTTGCCAAAGACAAGCGCGTGACCGCACGTCACACCCGCGAGTTGGACGAAAGCAAAACCACGCACATCAGCGTCCCAGAAGATTTCTTGATTGGCCGCGTGTTGGCCAAGAACATCATCGACAGCGACACAGGCGAATTGATTGCCCGTGCCAACGATGAGTTGACAGAAGCCTTGCTCAAGAAATTGCGCGAAGCCGGCGTGCAAGAACTCCAATGTATCTACACCAACGAACTCGACCAAGGTGCGTACATTTCGCAAACCTTGCGCACGGACGAAACCGTGGACGAATTCGCTGCACGCGTGGCCATCTATCGCATGATGCGCCCTGGCGAGCCACCGACAGAAGATGCGGTGCAAGCCTTGTTCCAACGTTTGTTCTACAACCCAGACACGTACGATTTGTCGCGCGTGGGTCGTATGAAGTTCAATGCCAAAGTGGGCACACCAGAATCCACAGGCCCCATGGTTTTGACCAACGACGACATCTTGTCTGTTGTGAAAATCTTGGTGGACTTGCGCAACGGCCGTGGCGAAGTCGATGACATCGACCACTTGGGTAACCGTCGCGTGCGTTGCGTGGGCGAATTGGCTGAAAACCAATACCGCACAGGTTTGGCACGTATCGAAAAAGCCGTGAAAGAGCGTTTGGGCCAAGCCGAGCAAGAGCCGCTCATGCCTCACGACTTGATCAACTCCAAGCCAATTTCTGCTGCGCTCAAAGAATTCTTCGGCGCATCACAGTTGTCACAGTTCATGGACCAAACCAACCCCTTGGCCGAGATCACGCACAAGCGTCGCGTCTCAGCATTGGGCCCAGGTGGTTTGACACGCGAACGCGCAGGCTTTGAAGTCCGTGACGTGCACGTGACCCACTACGGTCGTGTGTGTCCTATCGAAACGCCAGAAGGTCCAAACATTGGTTTGATCAACTCTTTGGCTTTGTACGCCCGTTTGAACGAGTACGGTTTCATTGAAACCCCATACCGTCGCGTGGTGGACGGCAAAGTGACGATGGACATCGATTACTTGTCCGCCATCGAAGAAGGCAAATACGTTATTGCTCAAGCCAACGCGGCTTTGGACAAAGACGGCAAGCTGACTGGCGACTTGGTGTCTGCCCGTGAAAACGGCGAATCCATTTTGTGCGGCGCAGAGCGCATCCAGTACATGGACGTGTCTCCAGCGCAGATCGTGTCTGTGGCGGCCTCTTTGGTTCCGTTCCTCGAGCACGATGACGCGAACCGCGCGTTGATGGGTGCCAACATGTCACGTCAAGCCGTGCCTGTGTTGCGTCCAGAAAAGCCAATGGTCGGTACCGGTATCGAGCGCGTTGCTGCGGTCGACTCGGGCACTGTGGTGACCGCCACTCGCGGTGGTGTGGTGGACTATGTCGACGCAACCCGCGTTGTGGTTCGCGTGAACGACGCCGAAGCACAAGCTGGCGAAGTGGGCGTGGACATCTACAACCTCATCAAGTACCAACGTTCTAACCAAAACACCAACATCCACCAGCGTCCGATCGTCAAGCGTGGCGACAAGATTGCCAAGGGTGACGTGGTGGCTGACGGTGCATCGACTGACCTGGGCGAAATCGCCATCGGTCAAAACATGTTGATCGCCTTCATGCCTTGGAACGGCTACAACTTCGAAGACTCGATCTTGATCAGCGAGCGCGTGGTGGCAGAAGACCGCTACACCTCGATCCACATCGAAGAACTCGTGGTGATGGCGCGCGACACCAAGTTGGGCGCCGAAGAAATCACACGCGATATTCCTAACTTGGCTGAGCAACAACTCAACCGTTTGGATGACTCCGGCATCATCTACGTGGGTGCAGAAGTGCAACCCGGCGACACACTGGTCGGCAAGGTCACGCCAAAAGGCGAAACCACACTGACACCAGAAGAAAAACTGTTGCGCGCGATCTTCGGCGAAAAAGCCAGCGATGTGAAAGATACATCTCTGCGCGTGAGCCAAGGTTCGCAAGGCACGGTCATCGACGTGCAAGTCTTCACGCGTGAAGGCATCGTGCGTGACAAGCGTGCTCAGCAAATTATTGATGACGAACTCAAGCGTTTCCGTCTCGATTTGAACGACCAGCTCCGCATCGTGGAAGCTGACGCGTTTGACCGTATCGAAAAACTCTTGAACGGCAAAACCGCCAACGGCGGTCCCAACAAGTTGGCCAAGGGCAGCAAGATCGACAAGGCCTATTTGGCTTCTGTCGAGAAGTTCCACTGGTTCGACATCCGTCCTTCTGATGAAGAAACTGCAGGCCAGTTGGAAAGCATCAAGAACGCGATGGAACAAACCCGCCACAGCTTTGACTTGGCCTTCGAAGAGAAGCGCAAGAAGTTGACGCAAGGCGACGAGTTGCCAGCAGGCGTGTTGAAGATGGTCAAGGTCTACTTGGCCGTCAAGCGTCGCTTGCAGCCTGGTGACAAGATGGCCGGTCGTCACGGTAACAAGGGTGTGGTGTCAAAGATCGTTCCGGTCGAAGACATGCCTTACATGGCCGACGGCACACCTTGCGACATCGTGTTGAACCCCTTGGGCGTTCCTTCACGTATGAACGTGGGTCAGGTGTTGGAAGTTCACTTGGGTTGGGCTGGTAAAGGTATCGGTCAACGCATTGGCAACATGCTCCAAGCAGAAGCCAAAGCCGCTGAAATCCGCAGCTTCATGGAAGAGTTGTACAACGGTTCAGGCCGCAAAGAAGACTTGACCAAGCTGAGCGACGCGCAAATCGTCGAGATGGCTGGCAACTTGACCAACGGTGTTCCTTTTGCAACCCCCGTGTTCGACGGCGCTGCAGAAGAAGACATCCGCACCATGTTGAAGTTGGCATATCCAGAAGACATCGCCAAGGCGAAAGGTCTGACGGCGACGCGTACACAAGCGAACTTGTTTGACGGCCGTACTGGCGAAGCTTTCGAGCGTCCAACCACCATCGGCTACATGCACTTCTTGAAGCTCCACCATTTGGTCGACGACAAGATGCACGCACGTTCTACCGGCCCGTACAGCTTGGTCACGCAGCAGCCGCTGGGTGGTAAGGCTCAGTTCGGTGGTCAGCGTTTCGGTGAGATGGAAGTGTGGGCTTTGGAAGCTTACGGCGCGTCTTACACATTGCAAGAAATGCTCACCGTCAAGTCCGACGACGTGCAAGGCCGTACCAAGGTGTACGAGAGCATCGTCAAAGGCGAACACTCGATCGAAGCGGGCATGCCCGAATCGTTCAACGTGTTGGTCAAAGAAATTCGTTCATTGGGCATCGACATTGAGTTGGACCGCGCCTAAGCGGTTTGACGACATAAGGATTTAAAACATGAAATCATTACTCGACCTGTTCAAGCAGTTCACGCCCGATGAGCATTTCGATGCCATCAAAATTGGCATGGCTTCTCCCGAGAAGATCCGTTCATGGTCTTTCGGCGAAGTGAAAAAGCCAGAAACCATCAACTACCGTACCTTCAAGCCTGAGCGCGATGGTCTGTTTTGCGCCAAGATCTTTGGCCCTATCAAAGACTACGAATGCTTGTGCGGCAAATACAAACGCCTCAAGCACCGCGGCGTGATTTGCGAGAAGTGCGGCGTTGAAGTCACACAAACCAAAGTGCGTCGCGAGCGCATGGGTCACATTGACCTGGCTGCACCTTGCGCCCACATCTGGTTCTTGAAGTCATTGCCATCACGTTTGGGCCTCGTGCTCGACATGACCCTGCGTGACATCGAGCGCGTGTTGTACTTTGAAGCATATGTGGTGACCGATCCCGGCATGACACCTTTGAAGAAGTTCGCCATCATGTCGGAAGACGACTACGAAGCCAAAGTGGTGGAGTACGGTGACGAATTCATCGCCAAGATGGGCGCTGAAGGCATCAAAGATTTGCTCGAAGGTCTCGACCTCGATGTTGAAATCGAAAAGCTGCGCAACGACTTGACCGGCTCTGAAATCAAGATCAAGAAAAACGCCAAGCGTTTGAAATTGATGGAGGCGTTCAAGAAGTCAGGCATCAAGCCCGAGTGGATGGTGTTGACTGTCTTGCCCGTGTTGCCACCTGATTTGCGTCCTTTGGTGCCGTTGGACGGCGGTCGTTTTGCGACCTCCGATTTGAACGACTTGTACCGTCGCGTGATCAACCGTAACAGCCGCCTGCGTCGTTTGCTCGAACTCAAGGCGCCTGAAATCATTGCACGCAACGAAAAGCGTATGTTGCAAGAAGCCGTGGACAGCTTGCTGGACAACGGCCGTCGCGGCAAGGCCATGACAGGCGCTAACAAGCGCGCCTTGAAGTCTTTGGCTGACATGATCAAAGGTAAGAGCGGTCGTTTCCGTCAAAACTTGTTGGGTAAGCGCGTCGACTATTCAGGTCGTTCCGTGATTACCGTGGGCCCAACTTTGAAACTGCACCAGTGCGGTTTGCCCAAGTTGATGGCACTCGAGTTGTTCAAGCCTTTCATCTTCTCGCGTCTCGAAGCCATGGGCATCGCGACCACGATCAAGGCCGCGAAGAAAGAAGTCGAATCCGGCTCAGCCGTGGTGTGGGACATCTTGGAAGAGGTGATCAAAGAGCACCCCGTGATGTTGAACCGTGCGCCTACGCTGCACCGCTTGGGTATCCAAGCGTTCGAACCTATCTTGATCGAAGGTAAAGCCATTCAGTTGCACCCACTCGTCTGTTCAGCGTTCAACGCCGACTTCGACGGTGACCAAATGGCCGTTCACGTGCCTTTGTCTGTGGAAGCACAGATGGAAGCCCGTACCTTGATGCTGGCTTCGAACAACATCTTGTTCCCTGCCAACGGCGAACCCTCTATCGTTCCTTCACAAGACGTTGTGTTGGGCTTGTACTACGCCACCCGCGACCGTATCAACGGCAAGGGCGAAGGCTTGGTGTTTGCCAACTTGACCGAAGTGCAACGTGCGTTGGACGCTGGCGTGGTCGAATTGACCGCCAAAGTGGCCGTGCGTTTGACCGAGTGGACCAAGGACAAAGAAACCGGTGAGTTCTTGCCGAGCACCAGCTTGGTTGACACCACCGTGGGCCGCGCTTTGTTGTCGGAAATCTTGCCCAAGGGCTTGCCCTTCTCGAACATCAACAAGTCGTTGAAGAAGAAAGAAATTTCTAAGCTCATCAACGTGTCATTCCGCAAGTGCGGTTTGAAAGAGACCGTCGTGTTCGCCGACAAACTGTTGCAAAACGGTTTCCGTTTGGCGACTCGCGCTGGCATCTCCATCGCGATTGACGACATGTTGGTGCCGCCAGAAAAAGGCGCCATCATCAGCGCGTCTGAAAAAGAAGTCAAAGACATCGAACAGCAATACGTGTCCGGTTTGGTGACTTCTGGCGAGCGTTACAACAAGGTGGTGGACATCTGGGGTAAGGCTGGCGACGCTGTGTCAAAGGTGATGATGGACCAACTCCGCAAAGAGAAGACCATCGACCGCCACGGCAAAGAAGTCGAACAAGAATCGTTCAACTCCATCTACATGATGGCCGACTCTGGCGCTCGCGGTTCTGCCGCTCAGATCCGTCAGTTGGCTGGTATGCGTGGTCTGATGGCCAAGCCTGACGGCTCCATCATTGAGACACCCATCACGGCGAACTTCCGTGAAGGTCTGAACGTGTTGCAGTACTTTATTTCCACCCACGGTGCACGTAAAGGTCTGGCCGACACGGCGTTGAAGACAGCGAACTCAGGTTACTTGACACGTCGTTTGGTTGACGTGACCCAAGACTTGGTGGTCACTGAACACGATTGCGGTACGACCAACGGTCAACTCATGCGCGCCATCGTTGAAGGTGGTGAAGTGATTGAATCATTGCGCGACCGTATCTTGGGCCGCACTGCGGTTGAAGATGTGTTGAACCCAGAAACACGTGCGGTGTTGGTCAAGGCCGGCGTCATGCTGGACGAAGACATCATTGACGAAATCGAAGCCGCTGGCGTCGACGAAGTCAAAGTGCGCACTGCATTGAATTGCGAAACACGCTTCGGCTTGTGCGCCATGTGTTACGGCCGTGACTTGGGTCGCGGTGGCTTGGTCAACAACGGTGAAGCTGTCGGCGTGATCGCTGCGCAGTCCATCGGTGAACCCGGTACACAGCTGACCATGCGTACGTTCCACATCGGTGGTGCAGCGTCTCGTGCCGCCGTGGCTTCCAGCGTGGAAGCCAAGTCGAATGGTGTGATTGGTTTCAACTCCACCATGCGCTATGTGTCCAACACCAAGGGCGAGTTGGTGGTGATTTCTCGCTCAGGCGAAATCATCATCCACGACGAACATGGCCGTGAGCGTGAGCGTCACAAAGTGCCGTACGGTGCGATTCTGTCGGTCAAGCCCGACCAGACCCTCAAGGCTGGTGTGATCTTGGCCAACTGGGATCCATTGACGCGCCCCATCATCACTGAATTCGCCGGTAAGGTGCAATTCGAAAACGTCGAAGAAGGCCTCACCGTTGCCAAACAAGTGGACGAAGTCACCGGCTTGTCTACCTTGGTGGTGATTGACCCGAAACGTCGCGGCTCAACCAAAGTGGTTCGTCCACAGGTCAAGCTGATCGATGCGTCTGGCAAAGAAGTGAAGATCCCTGGCACAGACCACGCGGTGACGATTGGTTTCCAAATCGGCGCGCTGATTCAAGTGCGCGACGGTCAAGATGTGGGCCCAGGCGAAGTCTTGGCACGTATCCCTGTTGAAGGTCAAAAGACCCGCGACATTACCGGCGGTTTGCCACGTGTGGCCGAACTGTTCGAAGCTCGCTCACCCAAAGACAAGGGTATGTTGGCCGAGATGACCGGTACTGTGTCGTTTGGTAAGGAAACCAAAGGCAAGGTTCGTTTGCAGATCACGGATCCAGAAGGCAAAGTGTGGGACGAACTCATTCCTAAAGAGAAGAACATCTTGGTCCACGAAGGCCAAGTGGTCAACAAAGGCGAGAGCGTTGTGGACGGCCCAGCCGACCCACAAGACATCTTGCGTTTGCTCGGCATGGAAGAGTTGGCTCGCTACATCGTCGACGAAGTGCAAGACGTTTACCGCTTGCAAGGCGTGAAGATCAACGACAAGCACATTGAAGTGATCGTGCGTCAAATGTTGCGTCGCGTTGTGGTCGAAAGCGTGGGTGATTCCAACTACATCGCTGGCGAACAAGTTGAGCGTTCTGAGATCCTCAACACCAACGAAGCGCTGCAACGTGATGGCAAAGTCCCCGCGACTTTCACCAACTTGTTGTTGGGTATCACCAAAGCGTCCTTGTCGACCGACTCGTTCATCTCTGCGGCTTCTTTCCAAGAAACCACACGTGTGTTGACCGAAGCTGCCATCATGGGCAAGCGCGACGAATTGCGCGGCTTGAAAGAAAACGTCATCGTCGGCCGCCTGATTCCTGCAGGTACCGGCATGGCTTATCACAAAGCCCGCAAGGTCAAAGACGCGATGGACGACGCCGAGCGCCGCGCCATTGCTGAAGCCGAAGCGGCTGAGTTGGCTGGAGACTCTTCGGAAGAAGAAACTCAAGTCGATCACGGCGCTGGCGAAGAAGCGTAAAGCGACCCTCTCAACAAAGGCCCGAAAGGGCCTTTGTTGTTATGGGACAAGAGGTTGGAAGACACAAGGGGTTCAACATGCTTGATGCGTGGTGGTTTTGGCTGTTTGTAGCCGTGATGGTGTTTTGGAGCGTGGGCGCCTACCGCCGTTTGGTGGGCTTGCGCACGGCGGTGAACAAGCAGTTTGCGGTGCTCGAAGAGCTCATGCTGCGCTACCAAGCGCTGGTGCAAGAGGCCACGACGGCTGCGGTGACCTCGCCTTCGGGCTGGCAAACCGCTGTGTCACCCGAGTTGGGTGCCAGTCACTGGACACGCTTGCAGGTGGCTGCCAATTTGTCAGCCATGGCTTTGGCGCGCATGCAAGAGCATCCGTTGGATCCTTCGTCATCCATTGCGCTGGTCGCGACCAGCCGTGATTTACAAGATGCGTGGGAAGCCCTCACGCATCCCGATGTGTATTACGTGTCGGTGCCCGCAGAGCTGACGCAGCGCTGGACGGAGTTGGGTATCTCGATCCAACCTGATTTGCAGCGTTTCAACCAAGCGGTGGCCCATTACAACGACGCGATTGATATGTTCCCAGCCACTTGGATGGCACGTTTGTTCAAGTTCAAACCCGGACGCATTTTGGGATGAGCGAACACACGTCTACCTCCATCCCCTTGTGGCAACAGCTGCAAGCTGTTGCGCAAGCCTTGGCGCAAGTGCGTCGTGGTGTCTCTGGCACGGCTGCGCTAGACGCGGTGCCATCGGCGCTGCGTCCCGGTGTGCAAGCCTTGCTGTTTCAAGCGCTGCGACAACTCGGCCGTGCGCAAGCCCTGCGTGCGCAGTTGGCCTCGCGTGCGCCCGCCCCGCTGCCCGATGCGCTGTTGTGCACGGCACTGGCCTTGGCGTGGGACCCAGAGAACGCGCCCTATGAGCCGCACACCTTGGTGAACCAAGCTGTTGAGGCTGCCAAGCAAACCCGCAGCTTGCAAATGCAGGCTAACTTTTTGAATGCGTGTTTGCGCCGTTTTTTGCGTGAGCGCGATGCGCTTGTGCGTGCCACAGACAACGATGTGCATGCGCAATGGAACCACCCCGAGTGGTGGGTCAAGCGTCTGCAAAAAGACCACCCTGACCATTGGCAAGACATCTTGCGCGCCAACAACCAAGCGGCACCCATGACATGGCGTGTCAACACCGCGCGCACCAGTCGCGAAGCTTTGCAAACGGACTGGGCCAACCATGGTTTGCCGTCGCATCCTGTGGGCGAACAAGGCTTGGTGCTTGAGCAAGCGCACAACGTGCGTGACATTCCTGGTTTTGCCGAAGGCTTGTGTTCGGTGCAAGATGCAGCGGCCCAATGTGCCGCGCAAATTTTGTTGAATGGTTTGGCTCCTGCGCATCAACCGCTGCGCATCTTGGATGCGTGTGCGGCACCTGGCGGCAAAACAGCACATTTGCTGGAAATGTTGAACGACCAGTCCGAGGTCATCGCTTTGGACATTGACCCACAGCGTTGTGAGCGCATCGCGCAAAACATGCAACGCATTGGGCGTAGCGCCAAAGTCATTGCGGCAGATGCCGCGTTGACCAAAACTTGGTGGGATGGTCAGCTGTTTGATGCGATTCTTTTGGATGCACCCTGTACAGCCTCTGGCATTGTGCGGCGTCACCCCGATGTGCGTTGGTTGCGTCGAGAGGCGGACATCGACAAACTCGCGGCGATTCAGAAAAACTTACTCAAGCAGCTTTGGCCCTTGGTCAAGCCCGGCGGTCGTTTGCTGTATTGCACATGCTCGGTTTTCAGAGCCGAGGGCGAGAACCAGGCCAAAACGTTTGTTGAACACAACACCAATGCCCGTTTACTGCCGTCTCTGGGCCATTTAAGGCCTCAAACCCATGCAACGACGGCCTTGCTCACCGACAATCTACCAGGTGACCATGACGGCTTTTATTACGCACTGCTGGAAAAACTTCCTACGCCTTGATCTGCCTTTCTCAGGTGGCGTCAAGCGCGTGCGGTCGCTGTGCGCCGCTGTGTTGGCCGTGTGTTGCTTGGCCTTCGCTGGTGTGGCACAAGCGGATACACCTGTCGATTTGCAGGGGCTTCAGCTAGAGCGCCAAGAAGCGGGGCTTTATATGTCTGGTCAATGGCGTTTTGATTTGCCGCCAGCCCTAGAAGATGCCTTGCTCAAAGGCATCACGCTTTACTTTGTGACGGAAGTCGAGATCAACCAAGAGCGCTGGTACTTTTACAACCAACGTGTGGCACGTGCGGAGCGTCATGTGCGCTTGTTCTACCAGCCACTCACACGCCGTTGGCGCGTCAATATTTCCCCGCAAGCGTTCAACCAGAGTGGCTTAGGCGTGAGCCTGGGCCAAAGTTATGACACCGCAGAAGAGGCCATGAGCGCCGTGCGTCGCATCATTCAGTGGCGCATTGCGAATGCAACCGATGTCGCCTCGGATGCCAAGCAAACCATCAGCATCAATTTCAAACTCGACCTCAAGCAACTGCCCCGACCTCTGCAAATTGGCGCAGCAGGCCAGAGTGACTGGAACATTGGCTTTAGCAAAACACAACGCCTGGAGTTGGCGCCATGATTGAGTTGGCTGAAAAGCGGGTGCGCCTTTCACGCTTTCAGTTGAGATGGTTGCTGGTCATCAGCGCCACGGTGGTGTTGGGTCTGGGCTTGGTGTTGTTGTTCTTGTTGACGCAAGCCACGGACAACCGAGAGCTGTACGAACGCAACTACCGCCAACTCTTTGGCTTGAATGTGGTGGTCGCCACCTTGTTGATGGGCGTGATTGCCTGGCTGTCCGTTCGCTTGTTGTTGCGCCTGCGTCAAGGCAAATTTGGCAGCCGCTTGTTGCTCAAAATCGCGGCGACCTTTGCGCTGGTGGGCTTTGTCCCTGGCTTGCTGATTTACAGCGTGTCATACCAATTCGTTTCGCGCTCCATTGAGAGTTGGTTTGATGTGAAGGTCGAGGGGGCGCTAGACGCAGGCCTGAGCTTGGGCCGCACCACACTCGACACTTTGGCGAATGACTTGGGCCAAAAAACACGTTCGGCAAGCGTGCAAATCAACGACTTGCCAGACGCCTCTGTGGGCGTGGCGTTGGATCGCATGAAAGACCAGCTGGGCGCCGATGACGTGATTCTGTGGAACACCTCTGGCCAAGCCTTGGCCAGTGCCGGCGATTCACGTTACAAAATCAACCCTGAGCGGCCCAGCCCTGCACAACTTCGCTTGGTTAAAACACAAAGTGTGGTCACGGCCGTTGACGGTTTGGACGAGGCGGATTCTCTGGGTACGGCCAAAGCGCGTATTCGTGCGTTGGTGTTGGTGGCCCCATCCGGTTTAGGCTTGCTGATTGAACCGCGTGTTTTACAAGTGACCAAAGTCTTGCCGCCAACTTTGGTCAGCAACGCCTTGGCCGTGGAAGTGGCGTATCGCGAATACCAAGAGCGTGCGCTTGGGCGTGAAGGCTTGCGCAGCATGTACATCGGCACTTTGACCTTGAGCTTGTTCTTGGCGGTGTTTGGTGCGGTGTTGTTGGCCGTGCTGCTGGGGAACCAACTTGCGCGGCCTTTGTTGATGTTGGCCGAAGGTGTGCGCGATGTGGCGGCGGGGGATTTGAGCCCAAAGCCTGCACTTCAAGGTCGCGATGAATTGGGCGGCTTGACACGTTCATTCGCCCAGATGACGCAGCAATTAGCCGATGCTCGCTCGGCAGTGGACCGAAGCATGTTGCAGGTGCACACCTCGCGCGCCAACTTGCAAACCATTCTTGACAACCTCACGGCGGGCGTCATTGTGATGACGGACAAGGGACTCATCAAATCTTCCAACCCTGGCGCCACGCGTATCCTGCGCGTGCCGTTGGCCGCTTGGGAAGGTCGCTCGCTCAGCGACATTGAAGGACTTGCCGAGTTTGCGCAGCATGTGCAATCGGAGTTTGATGGCTTCTTGGGCGAACGCAGCCAGCATGGTCTAGACCATTGGCAGCAGTCTTTTGAGCTGCATGCCACAGCCATCAGCCCTGCCGTGCAATTAACGGACGATATGCACCAGCACATCACTCTGCTCGCGCGTGGTGCCGTGCTGCCCAACAACGGACGCTTGCTGGTGTTTGACGATATTTCTGAAATTGTGTCGGCCCAGCGCGCGCAAGCGTGGGGCGAGGTGGCGCGTCGATTGGCGCATGAAATTAAAAATCCACTCACCCCCATTCAGTTGTCGGCAGAACGCTTGGAAATGAAACTCACGGGCAAGTTGCAAGAGCCCGAACAACTCATTTTGAACAAGTCGGTGAAGACCATCGTGGACCAAGTGGACGCCATGAAGCGTTTGGTGAACGAGTTCCGTGACTACGCCCGTTTGCCAGTGGCTGAACTCAAACCACTCGACCTCAACGCCCTGGTGCAAGACGTGATGCAGCTCTACGGGACAGAAAATGCTTCTGTTCCCGTACACGCCCAGCTAGACCCCACTTGTCCCATCATTCAAGGGGATGCTCAGCAGTTACGCCAAGTGGTGCACAACCTGTTGCAGAACGCACAAGATGCGACAGAGGGCCAAGCCCACCCCATGGTGTCCATTGCCACGCAATGGGTGCCTAGTTCGGGGCGCGTGCGTTTGGTGGTGCGAGACAACGGGCCTGGCTTTCCACCCAAAATCTTGAACCGTGCGTTTGAGCCCTATGTCACCACCAAGTCTCGTGGCACGGGTCTCGGCTTGGCGGTGGTGAAGAAAATTGCGGATGAGCATTCGGCGCGAATTGACCTCAAAAATCGTGGATTACAGGGGCGGGTGATTGGTGCGCAAGTGTCGTTATCATTCCAAGTTGCAGAATCGCAACAAACCCAACTCATTTAATTCAGCGAGACAAATTTAGACATGGCAAACATTCTGGTGGTGGATGACGAGTTAGGCATTCGGGACCTCTTGTTTGAGATCCTCAATGACGAAGGTCATGCGGTTGAAGTTGCAGAAAACGCCGCACAAGCGCGCATGGCTCGACAAGCCTCGCGCCCAGATTTGGTCTTGCTTGACATTTGGATGCCTGACACCGACGGTGTGACGCTGCTCAAAGAATGGGCGGGCGCGGGTTTGTTGAACATGCCAGTCATCATGATGAGTGGCCACGCCACCATCGATACCGCCGTCGAAGCAACCCGCATTGGTGCGCAAGCGTTCCTTGAAAAACCCATCACCATGCAAAAGCTGCTCAAAGCTGTTGAGCAGGGATTGGCGCGCAAACCGTTGGCTTCGGCGCCTGCGAAAGTTGGGTTGAACTCAAACAAAGACGCGTCAGGCGTATTCGTGACGCCGCAACCGGTGGTGCTGCCGCCAACGCATCAGAGCTTTGATTTAGAGCAGCCTTTGCGTGAAGCACGCGATACGTTTGAGCGTGCTTACTTTGAATACCACCTCACGCAAGAGAGCGGCTCGATGACCCGTGTGGCAGACAAAACAGGTTTAGAGCGCACGCATTTGTATCGCAAGCTCAAGCAGCTTGGTGTGGATTTGTCCAAAGCCAAGCGCGTGGCTTGAACTGGCGTCAGGTTTCCGTCGTTGGCGGCACGGGTTCTCTGGCTTTTTCGCGCAAGTACTGAATCAGTTGCGTACGACGCGCCAGCCAACGTAGGCCCAGTGCGCCAATGACGGCACCGTTGACATCGCCGATCACCATGTACATGAGCTGATTCGGATCCACCAATTGAGATGTGTCCAGTATTGACCACAGCAAGTGGTGTGTGAGTGCGTTGAGTAGGGCGTAAAACAAAGCCAGTTGGAGCAAGTCATCTAACCGTGTGAGCAAGAGTGCGCGTTTTTGCATAAAACGCATCAACATGACAGCCAGCGCGGCACTGCCCGCAGAGATGGTCGTGTTGGCAATGCTCAGCCACAAACTGTCGTTCATCCAAAAGAACAGCAAGGCACCACCAAAAGCCGAACCCAAGGTGCCCCACAGCAGCCCGAGTACCAATACATTGGCCAAGCGCAAAAAGCTGGGTAAATAGATCAAACTGATGTGTCCTGTGACCTCAAGCCCGCTGAATAACCAGTTGTTGGCCAGGTGTGTGGCGCAATACAAGCAGCCCGTCAAGACGACCAAGATGAGAATGGTTAGGTCTTTGTCAGGGGAGGACGGATCGAAAATGCTATTTTTCACGGGCCACCATCTTAATAGCCGCGCCAGAGGGTGTTACAATATTTCTCTCGGCCCGGTAGCTCAGTTGGTAGAGCAGCGGATTGAAAATCCGCGTGTCGGCAGTTCGATTCTGCCCCAGGCCACCAAAACGAGAAAGCCTCAGTGTTCGCACTGGGGCTTTTTTCTTTTCTGGATCGCTCTTTGACCGCGTCACGCGCATGGCGCATTTGACGGCGGCCACGGCACCGACCTCTTGGAGTCCCAAAGTGCGTGACATCGCATTGGGGACACGTCCATAACTGTTCTATCAAACTGTACCTTTCTGGGTGGGTACAGTTTGTATAAAGTGTGACGCACACGTGTTCACGCCGCTTATGTGGCGCACGCGTGCGGTTCAAGTAGCAGTGACGTCAACCAGGAGACAAGACATGAGAATGATTCATAAGATAGCCAAGGCCGCGGCCATTGCCCTGACGGCGGCATGTGCCATCAGTGCACATGCGCAAGATGTGATCAAGATTGGCTACACAGCAGACCAATCTGCCAGCGGCGTTGCCGAGCTGGGCATTGCCGGACGCTGGGGTTTTGAAGCAGCGATTGAAGATTTGAACAAGGCTGGCGGCATTCTTGGCCGTAAGGTGGTGGGTGTGGTGCGTGATGACCTCGGCACGCCCCCCAAGGCCATTCAAAACGTCACCGAACTGATTGACAACGAGAAAGTGCAAGCCATCGTCGGCCCCGCCAACTCGGGCAACGCTTTGGCTTGGTTGCATCTGCCGCAACAAAAGAAGATTCCTGTGGTGGTGCCAATTGCGACCTCGACAGAGATCACGACGCGCTACGCCAAAGAAGCACAGAACTACCTCTTCCGCGTCTCCATGGTGGATCGCGAGCAAGTGGCTTTGTTGGCTGCCTATGCCGCGAAAGCCTCAAAGGGTCACAAGATCGCGATCTTGGCTGACTCCACTGGTTATGGCCAAGGCGGTATCAAAGACGCCACCGAAGTGTTGGCATTGCATGGCGTCAAGCCTGTGGCTGTTGAAAAATACGGCCCCAAGGACACGGACATCACCTCGCAGTTGACCAAAATCCGTGATGCTGGCGCAGACACTGTGATCATTTATGGCATTGCAGACGGCGCGGCCAACGTGTTGCGCAGCATGGAAAAAATCAACTATCTGCCCACGACGCTCGGCACTTGGGGCAACCTGAGCTCGTTGTTGCCTCGCTTGGCCGGTCCAAAGATGGCCGACCACCTCATCTTGGCTGCTTCGACGACCGAAGATTCCAATGCCAAGACCAAGTCTTTGGGTGAGCGCGTGCGCAAGAACTTCCCCACGTTGACCACGTTCCCTTGTTCGGCTCAGGCCTATGACTCGGTGATGTTGTTGGCTGCGGCCATGAAGGCAGCAGGTACCACCGACGGCGAGAAAGTGGCTGCCGCGCTGGAAAACGTGAACAACGTTGAAGGCGTGATCAAGACCTACAACAAGCCGTTCTCCAAGACCGACCATGAAGGCTTGGGCGTTGCTGACTTCTACTTGGCCAAGTGGAAGAACGGCACGACGGTGGTGCGCTACGAAGATGCTGTGACAAAGTCGCTCACTGCAGCGGATTTGAAGAAGTAATTTTGCTGTTCCCCTGACGCCTTGCGTTTCCCTCGGGTCCTTCTGTGACTGGGGGAGCGCTCGGCGCTCTTAGAAAGTTTCCCCATGGTTGCTATCTTGCAAGCCTTGCTGAGCGGACTCGCGTTGGGCGGTATTTACGCGCTCGTCGCCGTCGGTTTCAACATCACCCACAACACCACCAAAACCTTCAACTTTGGCCAAGGCGAGTTCTTGTCAGTTGGTACGGTGGTTGCGGTGTCTGCCATGCTGTTGTTGTCTGGCAAAGACATCCATGGCGCGTTGACGCCTGAAGATGTGACGGTGTGGCGAATGATCGCTGCGCTCGTGATTTGTATGGCCGTTCTCGGTGCGCTGGGTGTGCTGCTGTACTACACCGCCGTGCGACCTTTTGTCGGTGGTGGCGGTTTGGCTTGGGTCATGAGTACCCTGGGCTTTGGCATCATCATTCAAAACGCGGCCTTGGCCGTTTGGGGGCCTGCCGCCATGGTGGTGCCTTCTATTTTGGGGAGCGATGTCATTCGCATCGGTGGCGCGGGTGTGCTGCCACAAGAAATTTTGGTGCTGGTTTTTAGCATTTGCATCATGTTGGGGTTGGACTTGGTGATGCGCAAAACCAAGATCGGCAAAGCGGTTCGCGCCGTCGCGCACAGCAAGAACGCCGCGACCTTGATGGGCATCAACGTGGGCGCCGTCGTCGTGCTCGCCTTCGTGATCAGTTCGGGCTTGGCAGGTGTGGCCGGCTTGCTGATTGCACCGATCACCACTGCTTCGGTTTTCATGGGCTTGCTGATTGCGTTGAAGGCGTTTTCAGCGGCCATCGTGGGCGGACTCTCGAACGCCCGTGGCTGCATGTTGGGTGGTTTTATGTTGGGCATCATGGAAGCCATGGTGGGTCTGTGGCAAGCAGAGATGCGAGAGATCAGCATCTTCTTGCTCATCATCATTGTGCTGGTCGTCAAGCCTGAAGGCTTGTTGGGCACACGTGTTGTGGAGAAGGTGTGATGAAGGCTTACAACACACACTGGATGGGTTTGATATTGGTGGTGGCTGCCATCGTCATTGGCCCACAACTCACAAATAACGGCTTCTACCTGAAGATCATGTTCATGATCGGCGTGAACTATTTGGCTGCTGCTGGCCTGAATGTGTTGGTGGGACACACAGGGCAGAAGTCATTGGGCCATGCCGGTTTGTTTGCCGTTGGCGCATACACAGTGGCGGTGCTGACAGCACGCCATGGTTGGAATCCTTGGTTTGCATTCTTGGCTGCAGGGGTGGTCGCTGCATTGTTTGGTGCGCTCATCGCTTTGCCAGCCTTGCGTGTCAAGGGCCCCGCCTTGGCGATGGTGACGATTGGTTTTGGCATCGTGGCTGAAAAGGTCGTCGCCGAGTGGCAAGACGTGTTCGGCGGTCAGGCCGGTATCTATGGTGTGGTGCCGCCGACCTGGGGCAGCCAGTCTCTGGATGACCGCGACTGGGTGTGGCTGGTGTCCGCGTTGTGCATCGTCACGCACTTGATGTTGCGCAGTTTGTTGAACGGCAAATATGGACGCGCCTTCATGGCCGTCAACACAGCCGAAGTGGCGGCTGAAAGCGTGGGGGTGAGCGTTTACCGAATCAAGGTCATCGCCTTTGTCATCAGCGCTGTCACCTGCGGTTTTTCGGGTGCTTTGATTGCGCAGCAGAACCAATTTATTTCTTCGGACTTCATCACCTTCAACATGTCGATCTTCTTCTTGTTGATCGTCTTGTTTGGCGGCAGTTCGGTGTATGGGCCTTTGTTGGGCGCGGTGGTGTTGACCTTGCTCGACAACTTCTTGGCGCGTTGGCCCCATGTGCAACATTTCACCTATGGTGCGTTGTTGTTGTTTGCGTTGTACGCCATGCCCGATGGCCTGTCCGCTTGGCTGCGTTCGATTGCCGTTCGAATTTTTCCGAGGTTGGCGCGTCACCCGGCCTTGCCTTCGGCGCTGAGTCCTTGGCGTTTGCATGCGAACGAAGCCTTAGAAGCCAACCGCCCCTTGTTAGAAGCCAAGGGCCTTTACAAAGCCTACGGCGGTGTCGTTCCCACCAACGACGTGGACCTGACGCTGCGCACAGGCCATGTGCATTCTTTGATCGGCCCGAATGGCGCTGGCAAGACCACCTTGCTCAACATCCTGTCGGGTGTGGTCGAACCTGATCGCGGCACCATTCGTTTCAATGGCACAGATGTGGTGGGCATGTCCATCAACGGTGTGGCGCGCTTAGGCTTGGCGCGCACGTTTCAAAACCTGCGTTTGTTTGTCGACATGACCGTGTTGGACAACGTCAAGGTTGGCTTGCATCGCCACATGGAGGCGGGGTTTTGGTCTTGCTTGTTTGGCTCGCGGCTTTCTGCGCGTAGCGAAATTCAGGCAACAGAAGAAGCGCTGCAAATTTTGGGGTTCCTTGGCTTGGCCGACAAAGCGTATGAGCGTGCAGGCAGCTTGCCCTATGGCGTGCAGCGTCGCGTGGAAATTGCACGCGCCTTGGCGACCCACCCACGGTTGCTGTTGCTGGACGAGCCAGCGGCCGGATTGAACCCACATGAAACCCGTGACTTGGTGGACGTGATTGCCCGCATCCGCGACCTAGGCATCACGGTCTTGTTGATTGAGCACCACATGGACTTGGTCATGCGCATTTCAGACCATGTCATCGTGCTGGACTATGGCCAAAAGATTGCAGAGGGCAAGCCCGCTGAGATTCAAAGTAACCCCCGTGTGATCGCCGCCTACCTTGGGACCGAGGATGAGACGGATGATGCAAACGATGTGGTGACAGGAGTGACCCATGGCTGATACCCCCTTGTTAAAAATTGAAAATCTTGAGGTCCGCTACGGGGCGGTAGAAGCCCTTAAGGGCGTCTCCATCCATGTGAATGCCGGCGAAGTGGTCACCATCATTGGCGGCAATGGCGCAGGCAAAAGCACCTTGATGAAAACCATTTCAGGTTTGGAGCCAGCGGCTGCTGGCCATGTGATGTTTGAAGGCCACGACATCACGCGCATGCCGGGTTATCAGCGGGTGGCGCTTGGCGTGGCTCAGTCACCCGAGGGGCGACAGGTGTTCCCTGATCAAACCGTCCGCGACAACTTGTTGCTGGGGGCGTACCACCGCAAGGCCCGTGCTGCTGAGTTGGAAGCCGACTTGCAAGCGCAATTTGAAACCTTCCCTCGCTTGCGTGAGCGTCAAGAGCAACCCGCGGGCACCATGTCCGGCGGTGAGCAACAAATGCTGGCCATTGCACGGGCGCTGATGGCGCGGCCTAAGCTGCTGCTGTTGGACGAGCCCTCGCTCGGATTGGCGCCGTTGATCGTGAAAGAAATTTTTGCGGTCATCCGTGCGCTCAAGTCACGCGGCGTGACCATCTTGCTGGTCGAGCAAATGGCCAACCAAGCCCTGGCCGTTGCTGATCGTGCGTACGTGTTGGAGACGGGGCACATCACCATCGAAGGGCCAGGCGCAGAGCTGCGTCGGGATCCACGCATTCGTGCGGCTTATTTGGGTGAGCATTGAACGCCATGACTGAAGAGAGTTTTGACTTCGTCGTCGTTGGGGGTGGCGCAGCAGGCGCCATCTTGGCAGACCGTCTGAGTGAGGACGGTCGCCACACGGTCTGTTTGCTGGAAGCGGGGCCGGCTGACTGGCATCCGTTTTTGCACATTCCCGCTGGGTTCATCAAAGTGTTGTTCGATCCCGCATTCACATGGACCTATTCGTCTGAGCCTACCGAGTGGACCCACGGGCGGCGTGTGCCCCTTCCGCAGGGGCGAACGTTGGGCGGTTCTACGTCGATGAACGGCTTGGTCTACAACCGTGGACAACGTGAAGATTTCGATGGCTGGGCAGCGCAGGGCAACCTTGGTTGGGGCTACGACGAGGTGCTGCCGTACTTCCAGCGCAATGAACGCTATGCGGGTGGCGACGACCGCTTTCGTGGCCGAAAAGGGCGATTGCCGGTCAGTGATTTGACGTGGATTCACCCCTTGTGCGAACAATTCATTGCTGGCGCACAAGGCTTAGGCATGCCGCGCAATCCCGATTACAACGGGGAAACACAAGCCGGCGTTGGCTATTTCCAGCGCAGCATTGAAGGGCGTTGGCGCATGAGCACGGCGCGCACTTATTTGCGCGCTGCGCGAGGCCGATCTAACCTGAAGATCATCACACGTGCGCAAGCCACTTCGGTGGTGTTTGACGGAACCCGTGCCACGGGTGTGCGCTATGTGCAGGGCCATGATCAGCACAACGTACGGCAAGTGCATGCACGTCGCGAAGTTGTGCTCTCGTGCGGCGCCACCAATACGCCCAAGCTGTTGCAGCTCTCGGGCGTGGGACCGGTGGACCAATTGCAAAGTCTCGGCATACCGGTGGTGCATGCCTTGCCAGGTGTGGGTGCGAACCTCAGCGATCATTTTTCTGTCCGCTTTGTGGCCGGTGTCAAAGGCATCACCACGATCAACGAACTCTCACGCGCCCCGCGCTTGTGGGGCCAGATTGCAGCTTGGTTGGCAGGACGGCCCAATATTTTGGCCGTGAGCCCGTCGCTGGTGCATTGGTTTTGGCAGTCTCAACCTGGCTTGAACCGCCCAGATTTGCAGGGCGTGTTTGCGCCGGCGAGTTACCGCGAGGGATATGTGGGTATGTTGGATCGCTACCCGGGCATGACGTGTGGCGTGTGGCAACACCGCCCAGAAAGCCGAGGCACCGTCACATTGCGTTCGCGCGATCCGCTGGCGCCGCCGGTGATTCAACCCAACTACCTCGCGGATGAACGAGACCGTGCGGTGTTGCTCGGCGGCATGCGTTTGGCGCGTGAATTGTTGGCGACGTCCGCGTTGTCTGGGTACGTGACAAAGGAAACCTTACCGGGCGCGCACGTGCAAAGCGACGATGAACTCATGGACTTTGCCAAACGCTATGGCGTGTCTTCCTACCATCTCAACGGCACAGCACGCATGGGATTGGCCAGCGATCCCACTGCCGTGGTGGACCCTGAGTTGCGCGTTCATGGCTTGCAGGGACTGCGCGTGGTGGATGCCTCGGTCATGCCGAGCATCGTGTCGGCCAACACATGTGCTGCCACCATGATGATCGCGGAGAAAGCCGCAGACATGATTCTGGGCAGGGCTGCATTGCCTGCTGCGCGAACGATGGCTGAATAACCCAGAAAGAACTGCGCATGAATGCCTCTGCATCAACGACGAGCGATGCTCGCGTTTTTGATTACGTCATTGTCGGCGGCGGTGCTGCGGGCTGTGTGCTTGCCAATCGGCTCTCGGCGGACGGGCGCTACACCGTGTGCCTGCTAGAAGCTGGGCCGCCAGATCACAACCCATTCATTCACATTCCTGCGGGTTTCATCAAGCTGGCGTACGACCCGCGCAACACGTGGCAAATCAAGACCGAGCCTACCGAATGGACGGCTGGGCGCGGCATCCCCACCACGCAAGGGCGCACCTTGGGTGGTTCAAGTGCCATCAACGGTTTCAACTACACCCGAGGCCAACGCGAGGACTACGATGGTTGGGCCGCGTTAGGCAACGCTGGCTGGAGTTACGCACAACTGTTGCCGTATTTCAAACGCTCGGAACGTCGCATTGGCGTGGCTGACCCGCGCTATCGGGGCACCGATGGCCCGTTGCCCATCACCGATTGCGATTGGCGTCATCCCTTGTGCGATGCCTTCATTGAAAGTGCGCGCGAGGTGGGTGTTCCTGATAACCCCGACTACAACGGTGCTTGCCAAGAGGGGGCCGGCTATTACCAGCGATGGATTTACCGTGGTCGCCGCTACAGCACCGCACGTGCTTTTTTAAGGCCTGCACGCAAACGCCCCAACCTCACGGTGGTGACACAGGCGCAGGCCACCCGCATCTTGCTCGATGGCAAACGCGCCATTGGCGTGGTCTACAGCGCGGGCGCGCATGCGCCGATGCACGAAGTGCACGCCAGGCGCGAGGTGGTGTTGAGTGCGGGGGCTGCCAACACGCCCAAGTTGCTCATGTTGTCTGGCATCGGCCGGCCTGATCGACTTTCGCCGCACGGCATTGCGGTGCAACATGCGTTGCCAGGTGTTGGCGATAACTTGCAGGACCATCACATGGTGCGATCGTCCGCACGTGTGCATGGCGTGGTCACCCTCAATGAAATGGCGCGCGGTTGGCGCCTCGTGGGTCAAGTGGTGCGCTGGTTGATGCGCCGCCCGAGCATCCTCAGCATCAGCCCTTCGGTGGCCTACGCCTTTTGGAAAACCGATCCCTCACTGGCGCGTGCGGATGTGCAATTTCATTTCAGCCCCGGCAGCTACAAAGAAGGCGTGGCCGGATTGCTGGACGATTTCCCGGGCATGACCTTGGGCTTTTATTTGATGCGCCCACACAGTCGCGGCCATGTGCGCTTGGCCTCGTCAAACCCATTTGATCTGCCCATCGTGCAGCCCAACTATTTGTCTGAAGCGTCGGACCGTGAGACCACAGTGGCTGCTTTGCGTTTGACGCGACGCATCTTGCACGGTCAAGCCTTGAGCCGTTTTCACGACGTCGATATGTTCCCGCCAGCTGAAGCGACCAGCGATGCACAGCTGCTGGAGTTTGCGCGTCAGCGTGGGGGAACGGCTTGGCATTTGATCGGCACGTGTCGCATGGGGCCCGCCCACCAGTCCGACTCGGTGGTTGACCCCGAGCTGCGTGTGATCGGGCTAGAAGGCTTGCGCATTGCAGACGCTTCGATCATGCCCACCATGCCCTCGGGCAACACGCAGGTGCCGACCATGATGATTGCCGAGAAGGCTGCTGATTTGATCCTTGGCCACGCAGCACCTGCCGCCGAGGACCCCGCTACTTTGCCCACTCACCCTTGAAATGGATTTTTCATGACACTCGATTCACGTCTTCCTGGCTTTCGTTCTTTGACCCCTGCACAGCGCTTGAGCCAACTGCAGACCTCTGTGGGCTTGACGGCAGAAGACCTGGCGCTCTTGAGCACGCCAGGGGCGTTGCCGCTGGCCACCGCGGATGGCATGGTCGAAAACGTCATTGGCACGTTTGAGCTGCCGCTGGGCGTGGCTGCAAATTTCCGAATCAATGACCGTGATGTGTTGATTCCCATGGCGGTTGAAGAACCTTCGGTGGTGGCAGCAGCCTCGTACATGGCACGACTGGCGCGCGAATGTGGCGGGTTTCAAACCTCGACCAGCGGCCCTGTGATGCGCGCACAAGTGCAAGTGTTGGGCGCGACAGATCCGCACGGCGCACGTCATGCGCTGCTGCGTGCGCGTCAACAAATCTTGGACACCGCCAATGTCCGCGACAAATTGCTCGTGAGTTTGGGCGGTGGTTGCAAAGACATCGATGTCCACGTGTTTGACGACACCCCACGCGGCCCCATGTTGGTGATGCATTTGATTGTGGATGTGCGCGATGCGATGGGCGCCAACACCGTCAACACCATGGCGGAAGCCGTGTCGCCCCTGGTTGAGCAAATCACGGGTGGCCGTGTCTGCTTGCGCATCTTGTCGAACTTGGCGGATTTGCGTCTGGCCCGTGCGCGTGTGCGTGTCACACCGGAGGTGTTGAGCACCAGCGAATACAAAGGTGAAGAAGTCATCGAAGGCATTCTGGATGCCTACACGCTGGCCGTGGTGGACCCTTACCGCGCCGCCACCCACAACAAGGGCATCATGAACGGCATTGACCCAGTCATTGTGGCCACCGGCAACGATTGGCGCGCGATTGAAGCAGGCGCCCACGCGTGGGCTTGTCGCAAGGGCAGCTACACCTCACTCACGCATTGGGAAAAAGACAGTTCGGGGGCCTTGGTGGGCACCTTGGAAATGCCGATGGCTGTGGGCTTGGTGGGGGGCGCCACACGCACGCATCCGCTGGCGCGTGTGGCACTGAAAATTTTGAATGTGCAATCGGCGCAAGAGTTGGCCGAAGTGGCGGTCACCGTCGGCTTGGCACAAAACATGGCGGCCTTGCGCGCGCTGTCAACGGAAGGTATCCAACGTGGGCACATGGCGTTGCATGGCCGAAACTTGGCGGTGATCGCCGGGGCTGTTGGCGAAGAGGTCGACATCATTGCCCGCCGCATGGCGCAAGAGCGCGATGTTCGAACCGACCGCGCGCTTGCGCTCTTGCAGGAAATTCGTCAAGGCGAAGCCAAGGCCTGAACGTCGCAGCTCAATCAAGCGGGCCGAATGTCGGGGGCCGGTACCTCCGACACCCCTTGCGCTTGGGCCGCGTGCTGCTGCGCCGCGAGCGCCTTGATGTAACCCGTGCGCGCTTGCAGGCGTGTCCAATACGCGGCAACAGCGGGCGTGAAACGCGGCGCTAACCCAAGATGCGTTGCCAACATCAAGGCGTACCCCACCGAGACATCGGCTGCCGTGAAGCGGTTGGCGCACAGGTAGGACTGGTTGTCGAGCACGGGTTCTAGCGTTTTGAGGCGTGCCAAAAACCATTTGGCGTAGTCCTCGGCGACGCTCGGTTGCCTGCGCTCGGGCGGTTCGAAATGGGCATAGCGCAGCACCAAGGTTTGAGGGAAGGTCAGCGTCGCTTCGCCAAAGTGAAGGTAGTTCAAGTACGCCCCAAAGTCAGCCTCGTCGGGCGAGACTTGCAGTGGTGTGGGCGCATGGCGCGCGCACAAGTATTCGCAGATGGCCACTGACTCGGTCATGCGTGTGTGGCCATCCACGAGCAAGGGAATGGTGCCCAGCGGATTGACGTCTAAGTAGCTGCGCTGCAGCACTCTTGGCGGAAACGGCAGCATCTCTAACGCATACGGCATGCCGAGTTCTTCAAGCATCCACAGGGGGCGGAATGAGCGCGCGCTCATGCAGTGAAACAGAGTAATCAACGGGTTTTTCCTTGAGGGGTGATCGTGTTGTTCGCGTCACCTTAACTGAAAATAGCGCTATCTTTCGCGTCAGCTGCCGCATCGGATGCGAACGCATCACTGTTCTATCAAACTGTACCTTTTGAGATGGGTACAGTTTGGCTAAAGTACATGAGACGTCGATGAATGACGAAGCACATGGATAGGAAGCTTGCATGATTGTTCCGAGTGAAACCGCAACCATCGGAGAAATTTTTTTCGACGCCGCGCAGCGCTATGCCGATCGCCCATTGTTGGTTGCGCCATCGAATTCGGCGCGTGCCTATGACCCGCAGGGCCGTTCGCTGAGCTACGCCGAGGCTGCGCATGCGGTGCGTGGATTGATGGCGCAGTACCGTGAAGCCGGTTATGGCGTCGGCCATCGCGTGGCCTTGTTCCTAGAGAACCGACTGGAGCACATGCTGCACAAGTTGGCGTTGAACGCGATCGGTGTGTGTTGCGTGCCCGTGAATCCAGACTATCGCCCTCGAGAGTTGGCGTATTTGATCGAACATGCACACGTGGATTTGGCGGTGGTTTTGTCGGCTCGCGTGGCGGACTGGGAGGCCGCGCGCCACGAGGCCACGTGGCAACCCCCACACGTGGTGTTTGAACAATGGACCGCGGGCTTGCCGCCTGTGTTGGTCCCTGCCAAGACCTACATGCCAGATGCGCAAACCCCCGCGAGCATTCTGTACACCTCGGGCACGACAGGCCGTCCCAAAGGCTGTGTGTTGTCGCATCGTTACGAACTTGCCGCAGGCGAGGCGTATGCCACGCGCGGCGGGCTGGCCACATTCCGTGCAACGGGTGAACGGCTTTACAACCCCTTGCCGCTCTTTCATGTGAACGCTTCGATTTTGTCGTTCTATGCCGTGCTGCTCACGGGCAGCTGCCAGATTCAGACCGACCGTTTTCAGCCCTCACGGTGGTGGACCGAAGTGCGCCAATCTCAGGCCACCATCGTGCATTACTTGGGGGTCATCATTCAGATGTTGCATGCGCAAGCACCGCACGACCAAGAGCGCGACCACTGCGTGCGCTTTGGCATGGGCGCTGGCGTAGAGCCGCATTTGCATGCGGCAGTCGAGGCTCGGTTTGGCTTTCCATTGCTAGAGCTGTGGGGCATGACGGAAAACGTGCGCATTTTGGTGGACAACATGCCGCCGCGCCAAGTGGGTACCCGAGCTTTTGGACGTGCGTTGCCAGGCATTGAGGTGCGCGTGGTGGACGATGCCGATGGCGATGTGCCAGACGGTCAGCCTGGCGAGATGGTGATTCGCCATTCCGAGCGCACGCCGCGCAAAGATTTTTTCTCCAGCTATCTGGATGATGATGCGGCCACGGAGGCCGCTTGGCGAGGCGGATGGTTTCACACCGGCGATGTCGTGACGCGTGATGACACGGGCATGCTGCATTTTGTGGAACGCCGCAAGAACATCATCCGACGTTCTGGTGAAAACATCGCAGCGGCCGAAGTGGAGGCTTGGTTGCTGTCGCACCCCGATGTCGAGCAGACCGCTGTGATTGCTGTGCCCGATGAGGTGCGCGAAGAAGAAGTGCTGGCTTGCATTGTGCTGAAGCCGCATGCGGCGCAGGCGTTGTCAGCGGCTTCGCAGGAGGCGTTGCTGCGTTCGATTTTTGACCATTGCAGCGCGGGCTTGGCCTATTTCAAAACCCCAGGTTGGGTTTGGTTTGCCGACCACATCCCGACGACAGGCACGCAGAAAATTCAAAAACACAGCATCTTTGCACCAGGAATCGACCCGCGTAGTCTGACCGGCATGCACGACTTGCGCGCATGGAAGAAGCGCACAAACGCACGTTAACCCAACAGTTTGTCGAGCGCGCGGCGGAACCTGGGGTCTAGCACCGCATGGGGGTTGCAGCGTGTCCAAGGTGAGATGTTGTTGGGGTTCACGCTGAAGATGTTGCCGGGTGCCATCACGATGTTTTCGTTCAGCATGGCGTGCGCTAGCTTTTGTGTGTCGGAGACGCCCGGCAGTTGGGCCCAGATAAAGAGCGAGCGCTCAGGTCTGACAAAGATGGTGGCGCCAACATCGTCCAGCAGCTCGTAAGCGCGGCCTGTGGCTTCCTCCAGTTTGCTGCGCAGCTCTTCGAGGTACTTCAGATGGTGCCGTTCGGCCAGCAGCGTGTCGACGGTGCGTTCTGCGTATTCAGAGCTGCTGACACTGGTCAAAATTTTGATGTTGGCAATGTCGTTGGCGATGTCAGCGCTGCAGGCCAAAAAACCCACGCGCAGGGCCGCTGAAAGCGACTTGGAAAAACTGCTGATGTACAGCGTGCGCTCCAATTGGTCCAAGGCCGAGAGGCGTGTTTGGCTGGCGCTTCGAAAGTCGCTGAGCGCATCGTTTTCAACCAACAACAAATTGTGTTGTTCGGCCAGTTTCAAAATGGCCCGCGCTTTTTGTTTTGACAGGTCTGAGCCTGTGGGGTTGTGGGCCAGTGATTGTGTGAAAAACAGGCGCGGGCGCCACGTGATCAAAAGGCGCTCGAGCTCTTTCAAATCAGGACCATCCGCCAAGCGCGGCACACCAATCGTGTTGGCACCTGCCAAGCGCAGCTTGCCGATCAGTGGGTAATAGCCGGGATCGTCAATCAGCACCGTTCCGCCCGCAGGCACAAAGTAGCGCACGATCAAATCCAAGGCTTCATTGGCACCGTGGGTCAACACAATTTGAGACGGGTGCGCGTCAATGCCTTGGTCTGCCAAGCGGCGCACCAAACGCTGACGCAAAGGTGCATAGCCGAGCCGGTCGCCATAGCGGAACAAGGTGCCCAAACCACTGCGTGCGACTTTGTGGTGTGGGCGGTCCAGCCTCGCGCCGGCCAGCCATTGGGAGGGCGGAAAAGCGTCGCCGACGGTCAGTTGCCCGGGCTCGTTTCTGAGCTGCATGTTCATGAGCCAGACGATGTTCATGGCGCCGTTCAGCGATTGCGTGTCGTGGGGCTCGGCTTTGACGGTTCTTTCTTTGACGTAAAAACCTGAGCCGTGACGCGGCTCGACCAAGCCTCTGGCGACCAACAATTCAAACGCGGCGACGACGGTGTTTTTCCCGTAGTTACGCAAGGCCGCGATTTCTCGTAAGGAGGGTAGTTTTTCGCCGACCTTGTACGCCTCATCACGAATCTGCCGCTCGATGGAGTCAGCAAGTGCGGTGAAAAGAGGCGTCTGTGAGGATGACATCGTATTTGTTCGCCGCTCTATTTGTTGGCGGCGCTTTCAGCCGATGCCGCGCTGGCGCGTTGGGCAAACTCAGCACGCAAGGCTTTGAGTTTTTCGCGCGGGTCTTCTTTCACGGTGTCTTTGTCCAAGCCCATCTCCGCGATGAAGCGGCTGGGGATGGCGGCAATCATGTCGCGGCCTTTTTTGCGTTTACGCGTCCAGCTGACGGACAAAGAGCGTTGGGCACGTGTGATGCCCACGTACATCAGGCGGCGTTCCTCTTGCAGGCGAACCGCGATGTTGTCGTTGGTGTGTTCGGTGCCGGGTTCGTCGTCAAGTTTGAAGGGCAACATGCCTTCGGTCACGCCTACCAACATGACATGCGGCCACTCTAAACCTTTGGAGGCGTGCAGCGTGGAGAGCGTGACCACGTTTTGGTCTTTCTCGCGCTCGGTCAAGGTGGAGAGCAGCGCGATGGTTTGCGCTACTTCCAGCAGGTTCTTCACTTCGTTGCCAGAGGTCACGCCAGCGGTGTCGTCAATCTGGCCGCCGCAGCGCTGGGCCATCCAGTCGCAAAACTCCATCACGTTGTTCCACTTGGAGGCAGCGGCTTTTTCGCTTTCTTCCGCGTCGTAGAGGTGCTTTTCGTAGCCAATGTCTTTGAGCCAGTCGGTCAAAAACGCGCGGGCATCTTCGGCGCCGGTGGTGAGGCGGGCGCGAAATTCAAGGTCGTTCACATAGCGGCCAAATTCGTGCAGGCTGCCCAAGGCGCGCGCATTGAGCACCGAGGGCAAGCTGTTGCTGAACAGCGCTTCAAACATGCTGAGTTTGTACTGGCTGGCGAACTGGCCCAAGCTGGCCAAGGTTTGGTGGCCAATGCCGCGCTTGGGTGTGGTGACGGTGCGCAAGAAGGCCGGGTCGTCATCGTTGTTGACCCACAGACGCAGCCACGCGCACAGGTCACGAATTTCGGCGCGGTCAAAAAAGCTTTGGCCACCCGACACCTTGTAAGGAATTTGCGCTTTGCGCAGCGCTTTTTCAAAGATGCGCGCTTGGTGGTTGGCGCGGTACAGCACCGCAAAGTCTTTGAGTTCTTTGAAGCCGCAGCTGCCTGCATCGGTGCCACCGTGCAAAGACTGGATGCGCGCCACCACGCGTTCGGCTTCGTGTTCTTCGTTGTCGGCATCGACCACACGCACGGGCTCGCCCTCGCCGAGTTCAGAGAACAAGGTTTTGGGAAACAGCTTGGGGTTGGGCTGGATGACGTTGTTGGCCGCGCGCAGGATGGCGCTGGTGGAGCGGTAGTTTTGCTCCAGCTTGATGACTTTCAGGTTCGGAAAGTCTTGCGGCAGTTTGCGCAGGTTGTCCAGCGTGGCACCGCGCCAGCCGTAAATCGATTGGTCGTCGTCGCCCACAGCGGTGAAGCGGGCGTTGTCGCCCACCAAACACTTGAGCACTTCGTATTGCGTGGCGTTGGTGTCTTGGTATTCGTCCACCAGCACATGGCCGAGTTGGGATTGCCATTTGAGGCGCACTTCGTCGTGCTCTTGCAGCAACTTCAAAGGCAGGCCAATCAGGTCGTCAAAGTCCACGCTTTGGTAGGCGGTGAGGCGCTCTTCGTAGCGCGCCATGATTTTGGCGATGATGCGTTCGTTGTCGTCTTTGGCCAGTGCCAAAGCTTGGGCTGAATTCAAACCCATGTTTTTCCAAAGGCTGATGGTCCATTGCCATTGGCGCGCGGTGGCCGCGTCGGTGGTGCCGCCTGCGTCTTTCAAAATGCCGGTCACGTCGGCGCTGTCCATGATGCTGAACTGGGGTTTGAGGCCCATCACGCCGCCGTCTTGGCGCAACATGCGCACGCCCAAGGCGTGGAAGGTGCAAATCACCACGTCGTTGGCCGCCTTGCCAATGAGCCCTTTGGCACGCTCACGCATTTCGGTGGCGGCCTTGTTGGTAAAGGTGATCGCGGCGATGCGCTTGGGCTCTAGCCCGGTTTGGATGAGGCGGCCAATCTTGTGCGTGATGACGCGCGTCTTACCCGAGCCCGCCCCCGCCAGCACAAGACAGGGACCGTGCAAGAAATTGACGGCTTCTTGTTGCGCGAGATTCAGGCCAGCAGACATTCAGGAGACAGTTGATGTGAAGCGGGCAATGATACCGACCCGCCCAACGGGCAAAATAGGCGGGTGCTGAACATTCTTCTCATTACCTTTCCCTTCTTTGCGCTGGTTTTGGCTGGCTTTGTGGCGGCGCATCGCCGCATGTTGCCGCTGGACGCGATTCCTGGTTTGAATGGCTTTGTGCTGTTCTTTGCGCTGCCGTGCATGTTGTATCGGTTTGGCGCGAGCACGCCCATCGTGCAGCTGTTGGATGCCACCTTGTTTTGTGCCTATTTGCTTTGCGCCTTGTTGATGGTGGGCTTTGTGGTGGCGGTGAGCATGAACAAACGCATCGGCTGGAACGACGCGTCGTTTGGTGCGTTGGTGGGCGCGTTCCCCAACACGGGTTTCATGGGCGTGCCGTTGTTGGTGGCCTTGCTGGGTGCTTCGGCGGCAGGGCCTGCCATCGTGACCATCGTGGTGGACATGGTCATCACCACGTCCTTGTGCATTGCCTTGTCGCGCTTAGACGGCGCGGACGAGCACGGTGCCAGCCGCGCGGCCAAGAGTGCCCTCAAAGGCGTGTTGACCAACCCCATGCCGTGGGCCATCAGCTTGGGTGGCTTGTCCTCGGCCCTGGATTGGCAGTTGGTGGGGCCCGTGGCGAAAACCGTGGGCTTGTTGGCGGACGCCGCTTCGCCGGTGGCCTTGTTCACCATTGGCGCGGTGCTGGCACGTTCACAAATTCGCGTGAAAGAAAGTGGCCATCCGCCCATTCTGTGGCGCGATGTGTTGCCTGTGGCACTTTTCAAATTGGTGCTGCACCCGTTGCTGGTGTTGCTGGTGTTGGCCGCAGCAGTGCAGATGGGCTTTCACATTGAACACTTCACCATGGTGGTGGTGGTGTTGGTCGCGGCATTGCCCAGCGCCAGCAATGTGGCTTTGTTGTCGGAGCGTTTTGGCGCAGATACGGGGCGCATTGCCATGATTATTTTGGTCACCACGGCCGCGGCGTTTTTTACTTTCTCAGGGGCCGTGGCACTGCTCCACGGCTGACCCCAACTTAAATCGCCAGCGGGTCCACGTCGACTGCCCAACGGATCACCTGCCGATGGGCGCTGCGCAGGCTGTGCAGATCAGCCTGCCAATGCGCCAAGAAATGTTGCAGTGCTTTGCGTGAGGTGCATTCGATCAACATTTGTGCACGCTCGATGTTGGCCACGCGCTGAATCGTCATGGGCACAGCGGGATACAAATCCACCAACAACTCATCGGCCAGTGCGGCACCGGCTTCGCGTGCGGCATTTAAAAACCCTTGAGCGGCTTCTTGGCTGCGTGCCTCTGCGCGCACCAAGGCTTGGAAGCTGAAGGGCGGCAAGGTGGCTTGCTCGCGTTCTTTGAGCTGTTGCTCTGCGAAGGCGGGATAGTCGTGCTGCTTGAGCGCTTCAAACAAAGGGTGCTGCGGGTGGTGGCTTTGCACCCACATTTCGCAGGGGCTGACCAAATTCATCGTGGCATCGCGCCCTGCCCGTCCGGCGGCTTGCATGAGCAAACTGAACAAACGCTCAGGCGCTCGGAAATCGCTCGAAAACAAAGCGCCATCCGTGTTGAGTGCCGCCACCAAGGTGACGCGCCGGAAGTCGTGGCCCTTGGCAATCATTTGCGTGCCCACCAACACATCCACCGCGCCTGCGTGGACTTCGGCCAGCTGGCGCTCTAGCTCACCTTTGAGGCGGGTGCTGTCGGCGTCGATGCGGGCGATGCGAATGGGCTCGCCGTCAGGTCTGCGCACATCGGCCAGCAACTCGGTCAAGTGTTCTTCGAGCTGTTCGGTGCCGCGGCCCAAAGGGCTGATGTCTAAATTGCCGCAGCTCGGGCACGCGCGTGGCACGGGCTGTGTGAAGCCGCAGTGGTGGCAGCGCAGCGTGCGGTCAAGTTTGTGGAACACGCGAAACGCGCTGCAGTGTGGGCATTCGCTTTTCCAGCCGCAGTCGTTGCAGTTGAGCACGGGCGCGTAGCCACGGCGGTTGAGCAACACCAAGATTTGTTCGCCACGCGTCACGCGTTCGCGCATGGCGTCGAGCAGGTGGTTGGAGAACACGGTTTTGTATGGCTGGCGGTTCATGTCCACGCGGCGCACCAAAGGCAAGGCACCTTGGCCCACGCGTGAAGGCATGGCCAAACGCATGTAGCGGCCTGCGGGTTCTGAGGTGGTGGCGGGGCGGCTGTGGTGCCAGCTTTCCAGCGAGGGTGTGGCTGAACCCAATATGACTTTCGCACCTTCGAGCTGGCCGCGGTAGATGGCCAGGTCGCGTGCCGAGTAGCGTGCGCCTTCTTGTTGTTTGTAACTGGGGTCGTGTTCTTCATCGACCACGATGAGGTGCAAATGCGGCATGGACGCAAACACGGCCATGCGCGTGCCCAACACAATGCGCGCCTCGCCGCTGTGCGCGGCCAGCCAGTTTTTCAGGCGCTGCGCGGGCGTGAGGCTGCTGTGCATGGACACCAAACAGTCGGCGCCCCACTGCGGGCAAAAGCGGGCGCGAAAGCGTTCTTCCAACTGTGGCGTGAGGTTGATCTCCGGCACCATCACCAAAATTTGCGCTTGCGGGTTGTGTTCCAGCACGGCTTGCGCGGCACGCAAATACACCTCGGTCTTGCCGCTGCCGGTGTTGCCAAACAACAAGAACGGGCCTTTGTGGGTGGCAATGTCAGCCAGCACTTGGGCTTGTTCGTCGGTGGGTTCAGGAATGGTTTGTGTGGCGCCCTCATAGGCCGCGACCACTTTGGGTTTGCGTTTGAGGCGGCGTGCCCATTGTTCAGCGCTCAGATCACGCAGCTGGCTGGGCAGTGCGGCCAAGGCCACCTCGCCTGCACTCCGTTGGTAATAACTGGCGGCAAACTGCACCAGCTGGCGCCAATGGGCGTTGAGCGGCGTGAGGCCTTCCAACACGCTGGCGATGGCGCGCAGCTGCATAGGGGCTGTTTCGCCGCTGTCGGCGTGCGGCCCCGCCCCGCCCCACACCACGCCCAACAGCTCTCGGCTGCCCAGTGGCACCCGCACCAAAGTGCCGGCTGTGTGCGCTGTGCCGCTTTCGTACGTGAGTGCGCCACCGATGCCGCTGTGCGCGGGGGTGTGGACCATCACTGAAATTTGGTGCGACATGTCAAGCGTTAAGTTGGGGTGGTTAGCTCAGGTGTTTTAGCAGAAAAGGCTTTAAGTCGTTGATTTACAAAGACTTCGGGATAAACCCAGAATTTTTGTGGATAACTTTGTTGATATCTACCGTTGAGTGGCTCCGAGGGCGCATGGATCAAGGCTTTGAACAAACTGCCTCAAAAAAATGCAGGCCAAGAACTCTATATAAATCAATGACTTACGAGATATTAAAGTTTTCCCGAATGCGGCAAAAGAAAAAACCAACTTGGTGCGTCGGATCAACTTTTTTGTGCATAAGTGTGAAGTCGAAGTAAAACTTTTGATGACTTGACACACTATTTCTTGAGTCAGTTTTAAGGTTTTCTCAGTGCGCGGGAGTGGCTGTGCACCGCTTCCACCAACACGCCCACGCTCTCCGGCGGGGTGAATTGGCTGATGCCATGGCCCAAGTTGAAAATTTGGGTCGGGCCGGTGGTGGTTTTGTTGGTGTGCGGTTTGCCAAACGCATCCAGCACGCGGCGTGCCTCGGTGGCAATGGCGTCGGCAGGTGCAAACAAGGCGTTGGGGTCGAGGTTGCCTTGCAGGGCCTTGCCGGGGCCGCCCACCGCGCCACCCACTTGGGCGCGCGCTTTGGCGAGGTTGACCGTCCAGTCCACGCCCAGCACGTCGCAGTCGAGGTCGGCCATTTCGGGCAACCACAAACCGCCGCCTTTGGTGAACACCAAGCGGGGAATCACGGCGCCATCGTGCGAGCGCTTGAGTTGTGCCAACACGCGCTTGGTGTAGGCCATGCTGAACTGTTGGAACATGCCGTCGGCCAGCACGCCGCCCCAGCTGTCAAAAATCATCACGGCTTGTGCGCCGGCTTCGATTTGGGTGTTGAGGTACAGGGCCACCGCGTCGGCGTTGATTTCCAAAATGCGGTGCATCAAGTCGGGGCGGCTGTACATCAGGCTTTTGACTTGGCGGTAGTCGTCTGAGCCTGCGCCTTCGACCATGTAGCAGGCCAAGGTCCAAGGGCTGCCTGAGAAGCCAATCAAAGGCACACGGCCGTTCAAGGCTTTGCGAATGGAGGTGACGGCGTCAAACACATAGCGCAGCTTGGCCATGTCGGGCACAGCCAGCTCGTTGACGGCGGCTTCGTTGCGCACGTTCTTGGCGAACTTGGGGCCTTCGCCTTGGGCAAAAGACAGGCCCAAGCCCATGGCGTCGGGCACGGTCAAGATGTCGCTGAACAAAATGGCGGCATCGAGCGGGTAGCGCTCCAGCGGTTGCAAGGTGACTTCGGTAGCGAAGTCGGTGTTGGTGGCCAAACCCATGAAGCTACCGGCCTTGGCGCGCGTGGCGCAGTACTCTGGCAAGTAGCGGCCGGCTTGGCGCATCAGCCAAACGGGGGTGTGGTCGGTGGCTTGGCGCATGCAAGCGCGCAAAAAGGTGTCGTTTTGGAGTGGTGCAAACATGGCGACATTGTCGCCGAGGTGTTGCTCAGCGAAGCTGACGGTGCTCAACCATCAAGCATTTGTCTTGCACGACGGTGAGGCCTGCGGCTTCGGCTTGCGCGGCTGCTGCGTCATTCACGACGCCAATTTGCAGCCAAAGCGATTTCGCGCCAATGGCAATCGCCTCTGCGGCGATGGGCGGGATGTCTTCGGAATTGCGAAAGCAGTTCACCATGTCGATGCGTTCGTGCATGGCTGCTTCGGTGAGGGAGGCGTAGGCTTTTTCGCCCAGCACTTCATGCGCGTTGGGGTTGATGGGCACGATGCGGCATCCGTGGTCTTGCATGTATTTGGCCACCCGGTAGCTGTCGCGGTGCGGTTTGGGCGAGAGGCCCACCACGGCGATGGTGTGGCAATTGGCAAGGCTTTGACGAATGGCGCTTTGAGTCATGGCTTATTTGCGGGTGAGTGTGGATGCGCCGTTGGTTGGGGGCTGCTGCGCAAAGTCAGTTGTGGGAGCAGGGCTTTCAGCCGCAGGCAAGGTGGCCAGCGCTTCGCGCATTTGGCGCACGCTTAACAACTCAGACAGCACCAGCGGCGCTTTGCCAGGTGCGTGCAGCACATACACCGGCACGCCGCTGCGGCCCAAGGCGGTGAGTGCGGCGGTGATGGCTGGGTCGCGACGCGTCCAATCGGCACGCATGAGCGTGACTTGGTGCGCCGCCACGTCTGCCAGCACCTCGCTGTTGGACAGGGTGGACTTTTTGTTGATTTGGCAGGTCACGCACCACGCCGCAGTGAAGTCCACAAACACAGGTCGGCCTTGGGCCAAGCTTTGTGCCACGGCGGCGTCAGACCAAGGCTGCCAAACGGCGCCTTGCGATTGGGGGCTGCCTGGCAACGCCGCTGTGGAAAGGCTGCTCGTCGGTGCTTTTAAATCTTCTGCGAAAGTGAGTGCGCCCCAAACCAGCGCGGCGGCCAAGAGCCCGCTCAAAACGCGAGATGCAGGGCCGTGTTGTTTGAGTGCCCACATCAAAGCGGTCAGCAGCAGCAAACCCCCCAGCGCAAACATGGCGGCATCTAAGCTGGTTTGTTGGCCCAGCACCCACAGCAGCCACACCACCGTGGCGAGCAAGGGGAAGGCCAACAGCTGGCGCAGCGTGACCATCCACGGGCCGGGGTGTGGCAGCAAACGCGCGACGGCGGGCACAAAGCTGGCTAACAAATAAGGCGCGGCCAAGCCCAAGCCCATGGCCATAAAAATAGCCAGCGCTTGCCACGTCGGCAAGGTCATCGCAAGGCCCAACGACGCACCCATGAACGGCGCGGTGCAGGGCGATGCCACTGCCACGGCCAGAACGCCAGAGAGGGCTGCATCCATGACGGGGTGTTTGTATTGAAAGCTGGCCATGCGTGAGGGCAAGATGTGCCCAAACTCAAACAGCCCCAATAAATTGAGTGCAATGAGCGTGAACAGAGCCGCCAGCACACTCACCACCACGGGGGACTGCAACTGAAAGCCCCAGCCCAGTTGCTCGCCCGCTGCGCGCAAGGCCAGCACGCCAGCGCCCAGCGCCAAGAAGCTCAGCACCACACCGGCGGTGTAGGCCAGGCCTGCCACGCGGTGTGCCCGGTGTGCGTGGCTGTGTTGCGCAAACCCCAGCAGCTTGATGGCCAGCACCGGCAACACGCACGGCATGAGGTTGAGGATGAGCCCGCCCACGAATGCGCCCAGCAGCGCCAAGGCAAAGCCCAGAAAGCCATCACTGCCGAGCATGGTTTCGTTGACTATGGCGCTGGCATGGCTTGTGGTGTTGGGCAAGGTGGCTGAGTCGGCGGGCAGATCAGATACGGCAGGCCAGGCCTGCGTGACAGGGGCGGAGACCACGAAGCCTTGGCGTTTGGCACTCTCGTCAGCGATGAGCAAAAAACCCACTTGCTTAGGTTCCGTCATGCGCAAATTGCTCAGAGGGAGTTGGACTGTCCACACATCGCCTTGCCACGATTGGCTGGCGCGCGGGTGCTGCTCAGTGGCAGACGCCACCAGCTCGGCGGTGTCTGGAAACACGCTGAGCGTTTTGCCGTGTAGCGAGGTGGGCAATCCTCTGACTTGCAGTGCCAAGCGTTGTGCTTCAAAGCGGGTGGTGGCTTTGACGTCTGGCAAAGGTTTGGGTTGCTCCGCCAGCAGCGCTGAAAACGCGGTGGCATGGGGCGCAAAGCTGCTGTTGACGGGAATGCGCAAGGCGAAGTCGCCTTCTTGTGGAATGCACTCCAGTCGGCAAACCAACCAGTTGGCGTGCAGTTGAATGTCCAGCGTTTGTGTGGCGTTGGGTTTGAACTGTGTCGACACTGTCAGCGGCACGGCCAGCAGCAAAGTTTTGTCGAAACCGTAGTTGGTCAAGTTGCCTGCTTTGAGTTTTTGCGGCAGCGGCCATTGCACCTCGCCCGCGGTGATGCCCGCAGGCAAATTCAGCTCTAGTTGTGTTGGCAGACCTGAGTCACCGGGGTTGCGCCAGTAGGTGTGCCACTCGGGCTGGTGCGTGAGCTGCAGGCCCACCCACATCGGCTGACCCGCTTGCACCCCTTGCGGGGCATGCACCACCAACTCGGCGCGCAACTGCGGCGTGCTGACCACGGCACTGGCCAAGGTCTGGGCATTGCTTGGCAGGGTAAATGCACAAGCCCCCCAGAGTAAAACGCCAAATGCTTTCGCCAACGTGGCTTTGGCGCAGACGGTCACGACACGGGGATGAGCTGCGCCCAGCAGGCGCGAAACAAAATGGAGCATGCGCCAGATGTTACCGAGCTACAGCCGCCCGCGTGTAAAGCCCAAGCCATGGCAGGAAAGTAAGATGGCGCTCATGACTGCGCACACCAGCACCCCCTTCCCCGCTTTGGCATCACACCGTTGGGCCGAACTCAACACCCGTGACTTTGTGGCCCTCGACCCCGCGCGTACCGTGGCCGTCTTGCCTCTGGGTGCGACCGAGCAACATGGGCCGCATTTGCCCCTGTCGGTGGACACGGTGTTGGTCGATGGTGTAGTGAACGCTGCATTGACGCACTTGGCTGCCACAGACCCTGTGCTGGTGTTGCCCACGCAGACGCTCGGCCTGAGTACCGAGCACACGGCCTTTGCTGGCACGCTGCATCTGTCGCCACAAACCTTGATCCAACTCTGGTGCGACATCGGTGCCTCGGTGGCGCGTGCGGGTGTGAAGAAGCTGCTGATGTTCAACGCCCACGGCGGCAATGTGGGGCTGATGGATGTGGTGGCGCGCGAGCTGCGTGCCCAGCATGGCCTGATTGTTTACAGCAGCAGTTGGTACAACTTGCCCTTGGATGCGGCCGTGATGGGGCAGTTCTCGGCGGATGAACACCGCTTTGGCATCCACGCGGGTGACATGGAAACGTCCATGATGCGGGCGCTGGCGCCCGATTGCGTGAACATGGCGGAGGCTCAAAACTTTGCTTCCACGTCGCAAGACCGGGCCAAACACTACCCGGTCTTGGGCAATGGCAAAAGCGCCAAGCTCGGCTGGCACATGCAGGACTACAACCCCCAAGGTGCCGCGGGCAATGCTGCTGCGGCCACTGCGGCGAAAGGCGAAGCGCTGGTGCACAGCGCGGGCGAGCAGCTGGCGCTGCTGCTGCAAGAGCTGGTGGCGCTGCCGCTCAGCACGGTGCGCGTTTAAATATTTCAGCCTTCAGGCGAACGTCACCCACTCTTTGTGGCTGGGCGTTTCTAAGTGCGGCACGCTGTTGAAGGCGATCAGGCTGTGACGTTTGGCGTTGAAGCTGAATTCGCTCACCGCGCTGTTGCGAAGCCGCATGTTCAGCTCGATGCTGGTTTCAGGGCTGACGCGCAGCACATGCGCCACGGCTGTGGCAATGGGGCCGCCGCTGGACACAAGCAAAACATTCCCCTCGTGCTGTTGGCGAATGTGATCGAGGGCTGACGTGACGCCTTTTGCAAACTCGGTGTAGCTGGGCATGCCCTGTGGGCTGACCACGCCGGCCATCCATTGTGTGAGGCCATCGCGTAGCAAGCGGAAATGCTGTTTGTAGCCCTCTGGCGTGGTGGGTTTCACCAGCTCGCCCGGTTGAATGGCGCGGATGAGGGCTTCGCTGTCGTATTCGTTCAGGCCTGGCCAAACCCGTGCTTCATGCCGTGTTCCCATGCCTTGTTGAATACCTGCCAAGGTTTGTGCATGGCGCTTGAGTGCGCCGGTGATGACGGCATCAAACGTGAGGCCTTGCGCTTGCCAATGCTCGCCGAGGCGATGGCTTTGCTGCAGGCCCAAAGGGCTGAGTTGGTCGTAATCGGCGGCGCCCAACGAGGCTTGCCCGTGTCGCACTAAATAGAGTTGTCCCATGGTGTGATGTGGGTTGTTTGCGTTCATTCTGAAGACGAATGGCAAGACAAACAGTCACGACTGAGACCCGCAGTCACCTGTGCGGCAGCGCGTGCGGCCCGTATTTAGAGTGTTTGCAGCGCCGGCCGCACCATCCACACGACCGTGCCTAAGAGCGCCAAGGCCATCAGTCGGTTGAACCATTGCAGGCGCTGCGCGGTGTCATTTGGGCCGCGCAGCCAGTGGCGCAAGCTGGCGCCTATCCATGCATAGGTGAAGTTGCTGGCGAGGCCAAAGAACATGAAGAGGGGCAATGTTTCCAGCAGACGTGCGGGGGTGTCGTCGTGGCCGATGACCCAGCCGCTCACCACTGACATGGCCAAGAACCAGGCTTTGATGTTGATGAACTGAAGCATCACGCCTTGCTTGAAACCCACGATGGGGCCTTGTGCCGCATCGCTCAAGCGCTGCGTGCTGGCGAGTTTCCAAGCGAGCCACAGCAAATACAACACGCCGGCTGCCAGCAGACCCCAACGCAGCGGTGGAAAGCCCAGCACCAGTGCGCCTAAGCCGGCTGCGTTGAGGACGAGTAAAACACCCCAGCCCGCAGGCACGGCGCACACAAAAGGCAGCGCACGTCGCAAGCCATGGTTCGCCGCAAGCGTGGCGGACAGTGCGGTGTTGGGGCCGGGGGTGAAGGTGCCCACGGTAGCGAGGGCAATCAGGGCAAAGAGTTCAGCGCTGCTCATGCCGGTGAGGATAGTTGCTCCCAGCGTTCAAGGGCTGTCATCAGTGCGTCTTCAATTTCAGTGTCGCGTTTGTGAATTTGCGCGACTTTGGCGGGGTCGCTGGCGTACAGGCTGTTGTCGCTGAGGGCGGCTTGGGTTTCTTTTTGCTCCGCTTCGAGCGATGCAATCAGTGCCGGCAGTGCCTCCAGTTCGCGTTGCTCTTTGTAGCTGAGCTTGCGCGTCTTTGCGGCAGGGGCTGCAGGCTTGGGCGCTTCTGCGGCCGTCGCTTTGGCCACTACGGGTGCGGAAACTTTGGTTTGAGGGGCGAGGCTGCGGGCGCGCTCTGACTGGATGAGCCAATCTTGCACGCCGCCTTCGTATTCGCGCCAGAAACCGGGGTTGTCCTCTGTGGCTTCAAACACCAAAGTGCTGGTGGCCACGTTGTCGAGGAAGGTGCGGTCATGGCTGACGATGAACACGGTGCCGTCATACTTTTGCAGCAACTCTTCGAGTAGTTCCAGCGTGTCGATGTCTAAGTCGTTGGTGGGTTCGTCCAGGACCAGGACGTTGGCTGGGCGTGCAAACAAACGAGCGAGCAGCAAGCGGTTGCGCTCACCGCCAGACAGCGAGCGCACAGGCGATGTGGCGCGAGCGGGTGAGAACAAGAAGTCGTCCAAGTAGCTTTTGACGTGTTTGCGCTGGGTGCCAATTTCAATCCACTCGCTGCCTGGGCTGATGAAGTCTTCGAGTGAGGCGTCCATGTCTAGCGCGTTGCGCATTTGGTCAAAGTACGCCACTTGCAGATTCGCGCCTTGGCGGATCTTGCCGCTGTCGGCCTCAAGCTCGCCCAAGATCATTTTCAACAGCGTTGATTTGCCTGCGCCGTTCGGGCCGATCAAGCCAATCTTGTCACCGCGCAAGAAGGTCGCCGAGAAGTTTTTGGTAATCACCTTGCCGCCAAAGGCTTTGTCCACCTCGGTGAGTTCGGCCACGATCTTGCCTGTGGGGGCGCCGCTGGCGACGTCTAGCTTCACACGGCCGACGGCTTCGCGGCGCGCTTCCCGCTGGCTGCGCAAAGCTTCTAGGCGTCCAATGCGGCTTTGGCTGCGTGTGCGGCGCGCTTCTACGCCTTTGCGAATCCACACTTCTTCACCAGCCAGCAGTTTGTCGGCTTTGGCGTTGATCACCGCTTCTTGGGCGGCTTGTTCTTCTTTTTGCAATTGGTACTGCGAGAAGTTCCCGGGGTAAGTCAACAAATGACCGCGGTCCAGTTCCACAATGCGTGTGGCGACCTTATCCAAGAACGATCGGTCATGCGTGATGGTGATGATGCTGCCCTTGAAATCAATCAAAAGCTGCTCCAGCCACTCGATGCTGTCGAGGTCCAAGTGGTTGGTAGGCTCGTCGAGTAAGAGCACGTCCGGTGATGTCACCAAGGCTTGTGCGAGTGCGACGCGTTTGAGCGTGCCCCCAGAGAGTGCACTGATGCGGGCATCGGGGTCAAGGTGCAAGCGGTGCAATGTTTCTTGCACGCGTTGTTCCCAGTTCCAGCCGTCAAAGAGTTCAATCTCGTTTTGCATGGCTGTGAGATCACCCTCACCAGCCGAGTACTGATCAATCAGGTGGATGACGCGCGCCAAGCCCGCACTCACGGATTCAAAGACAGAGGCGTTGCTATCTAGTTGAGGCTCTTGGGCCACATAGGTCACGCGCAAGCCCTGCTGGACACGTAAGTCACCATCGTCAGGCTTTTCTAGTCCGCCCAAGATGCGCAGTAATGAGGATTTGCCAGCGCCATTGCGGCCGATCAGGCCTACGCGCTCAGCGGTTTCAAGGGAGAACTCTGCGTGATCAAGGAGAGCGACGTGCCCAAAAGCGAGTTGGGCGTTCTGTAGAGTAATTAAAGACATGCCCCATTATCAAGGGCGCCCTTGGGCGGCTTCTATCTAGACAAAGCCAGGCTTTGTAGAAACGAGGCGCGAAGAGCTGATTGCGAACTTTTTTCAAGATAGTTGCGCGAAGCCAAAAAGTAGTGCTATACTGACGGGCTCCGCTGATGAGAACTGTTGAGGGTTTACCCGAGACAATGTTGGCGGAGGTGGCAGAAAAGATTTTTTAAAATTTCTTCGAAATGTTCAAAAATCCGATGTATACTGCAAGGCTTCGCTGATCGCAGCGTAGTTGCTCAAGTAGTTGAGTGGTTCATTAAAAACATACAGCCGATAAGCGTGGGCGTTTGATGGTGATTGCCAAGTTCTTTAGGAACTTAGCTTTAATTAGCTAACAAACGCTCATGAAGTAAAAAAGATGTGAAATTCGTCAAAGAAAATCACGTCGATTCCAATTTATGAGTTGATCGAAAGATCAAAAAAATATCAAGATCGAACTATAGAGTTTGATCCTGGCTCAGATTGAACGCTGGCGGAATGCTTTACACATGCAAGTCGAACGGCAGCACGGACTTCGGTCTGGTGGCGAGTGGCGAACGGGTGAGTAATATATCGGAACGTGCCCAGTCGTGGGGGATAACGTAGTGAAAATTACGCTAATACCGCATACGATCTAAGGATGAAAGCGGGGGATCGCAAGACCTCGCGCGATTGGAGCGGCCGATATCAGATTAGGTAGTTGGTGAGGTAAAGGCTCACCAAGCCAACGATCTGTAGCTGGTCTGAGAGGACGACCAGCCACACTGGAACTGAGACACGGTCCAGACTCCTACGGGAGGCAGCAGTGGGGAATTTTGGACAATGGACGCAAGTCTGATCCAGCCATTCCGCGTGCAGGACGAAGGCCTTCGGGTTGTAAACTGCTTTTGTACAGAACGAAAAGGTCTCTATTAATACTAGGGGCTCATGACGGTACTGTAAGAATAAGCACCGGCTAACTACGTGCCAGCAGCCGCGGTAATACGTAGGGTGCAAGCGTTAATCGGAATTACTGGGCGTAAAGCGTGCGCAGGCGGTTATATAAGACAGATGTGAAATCCCCGGGCTCAACCTGGGAACTGCATTTGTGACTGTATAGCTGGAGTGCGGCAGAGGGGGATGGAATTCCGCGTGTAGCAGTGAAATGCGTAGATATGCGGAGGAACACCGATGGCGAAGGCAATCCCCTGGGCCTGCACTGACGCTCATGCACGAAAGCGTGGGGAGCAAACAGGATTAGATACCCTGGTAGTCCACGCCCTAAACGATGTCAACTGGTTGTTGGGTCTTCACTGACTCAGTAACGAAGCTAACGCGTGAAGTTGACCGCCTGGGGAGTACGGCCGCAAGGTTGAAACTCAAAGGAATTGACGGGGACCCGCACAAGCGGTGGATGATGTGGTTTAATTCGATGCAACGCGAAAAACCTTACCCACCTTTGACATGTACGGAAGCCTTTAGAGATAGAGGCGTGCTCGAAAGAGAGCCGTAACACAGGTGCTGCATGGCTGTCGTCAGCTCGTGTCGTGAGATGTTGGGTTAAGTCCCGCAACGAGCGCAACCCTTGTCATTAGTTGCTACATTTAGTTGGGCACTCTAATGAGACTGCCGGTGACAAACCGGAGGAAGGTGGGGATGACGTCAAGTCCTCATGGCCCTTATAGGTGGGGCTACACACGTCATACAATGGCTGGTACAAAGGGTTGCCAACCCGCGAGGGGGAGCTAATCCCATAAAACCAGTCGTAGTCCGGATCGCAGTCTGCAACTCGACTGCGTGAAGTCGGAATCGCTAGTAATCGTGGATCAGAATGTCACGGTGAATACGTTCCCGGGTCTTGTACACACCGCCCGTCACACCATGGGAGCGGGTTCTGCCAGAAGTAGTTAGCCTAACCGTAAGGAGGGCGATTACCACGGCAGGGTTCGTGACTGGGGTGAAGTCGTAACAAGGTAGCCGTATCGGAAGGTGCGGCTGGATCACCTCCTTTCTGGAAAACTGCAATCTAAATTGAACGTCCACACTTATCGGTTGTTTTGAAGGTTGTCGTCGATTAACTCGGTTTACTGAGGATGTCGCGACCGGCTTGGGTCTGTAGCTCAGTTGGTTAGAGCACTGTGTTGATAACGCAGGGGTCGTTGGTTCGATTCCAACCAGACCCACCAAACGTCTAAGTGATTCATTGGGGGATTAGCTCAGCTGGGAGAGCACCTGCTTTGCAAGCAGGGGGTCGTCGGTTCGATCCCGTCATCCTCCACCATTCATTCAACAACAAAGCAGCTTCTGTTGAGGCTTCTTTGTTGTTGATCGATATTGATTGATTAACTAGGCTGTTCATTAAAAATTCATAGAGTAGATATCAGAGTTACTAGCGGAAACTGCACATTCGTAAAGGTTTAGTGCAGACCGTGCCGCTAGTAACATTTTTGATTGCGTCAAAACGAATATTCAAACTTTGGTTTGGATTTCAAGTAATGACGAATGTTCTTTAATAGCGATATTGAAGGATTATTCATATTTACGGCATAACGCGACAGGTGAGAGACCTGTCAAATCAGTCCTTGAAAACAATTTTTGATCTCGAAAGAGGTGTCAAAGTTATAGGGTCAAGTGACTAAGAGCATATGGTGGATGCCTTGGCAATGATAGGCGACGAAAGACGTGATAGCCTGCGATAAGCTTCGGGGAGCTGGCAAATTAGCTTTGATCCGGAGATTTCTGAATGGGGAAACCTTACCGAAAGGTAATCCTGCAGTGAATACATAGCTGCTGGAGGCGAACCGGGTGAACTGAAACATCTCAGTAGCTCGAGGAAAAGACATCAACCGAGATTCCGAAAGTAGTGGCGAGCGAAATCGGAGAAGCCTGCTAGTGATAGCACAAGACTTAACGGAACAACCTGGAAAGGTTGACTATAGAGGGTGATAGTCCCGTACGTGAAAAGACCTGTGTGGTACTAAGCTAGCGACAAGTAGGGCGGGACACGTGTAATCCTGTCTGAATATGGGGGGACCATCCTCCAAGGCTAAATACTCATCATTGACCGATAGTGAACTAGTACCGTGAGGGAAAGGCGAAAAGAACCCCGGGAGGGGAGTGAAATAGATCCTGAAACCGTATGCTTACAAAAAGTAGGAGCCCGCAAGGGTGACTGCGTACCTTTTGTATAATGGGTCAGCGACTTACATTCAGTGGCAAGGTTAACCGAATAGGGAAGCCGTAGAGAAATCGAGTCCGAATAGGGCGAATTAGTCGCTGGGTGTAGACCCGAAACCAAGTGATCTATCCATGGGCAGGATGAAGGTGCCGTAACAGGTACTGGAGGTCCGAACCGACTAATGTTGCAAAATTAGCGGATGACCTGTGGATAGGGGTGAAAGGCTAAACAAACTTGGAAATAGCTGGTTCTCTCCGAAAACTATTTAGGTAGTGCCTCAAGTATTACCTGCGGGGGTAGAGCACTGTTTTGGCTAGGGGGTCATGGCGACTTACCAAACCAATGCAAACTCCGAATACCGCAGAGTACAGCTTGGGAGACAGAGCACCGGGTGCTAACGTCCGGACTCAAGAGGGAAACAACCCAGACCGCCAGCTAAGGTCCCTAAAATTGGCTAAGTGGGAAACGAAGTGGGAAGGCTAAAACAGTCAGGATGTTGGCTTAGAAGCAGCCATCATTTAAAGAAAGCGTAATAGCTCACTGATCGAGTCGTCCTGCGCGGAAGATGTAACGGGGCTAAGCCAGTTACCGAAGCTGCGGATTTGCAATTTATTGCAAGTGGTAGGAGAGCGTTCTGTAAGCCTGTGAAGGTGCGTTGTAAAGCGTGCTGGAGGTATCAGAAGTGCGAATGCTGACATGAGTAGCGTTAAAGGGGGTGAAAAGCCCCCTCGCCGTAAGCGCAAGGTTTTCTACGCAACGTTCATCGGCGTAGAGTGAGTCGGCCCCTAAGGCGAGGCAGAGATGCGTAGTTGATGGGAAACAGGTAAATATTCCTGTACCGATGTGTAGTGCGATGTGGGGACGGAGAAGGTTAGCTCAGCAGACTGTTGGATATGTCTGTTCAAGCCTGTAGTCGTGCCTGGTAGGTAAATCCGCCGGGCTTAGATGAGGGGTGATAACGAGGATGCTTGCATCCGAAGTGAGTGATACCCTGCTTCCAGGAAAAGCCACTAAGCTTCAGCTACACACGACCGTACCGCAAACCGACACTGGTGCGCGAGATGAGTATTCTAAGGCGCTTGAGAGAACTCAGGAGAAGGAACTCGGCAAATTGACACCGTAACTTCGGAAGAAGGTGTGCCTTTAGTATGTGAACCTGTACAAGGGGAGCAGAATGAGGCCTCAGAGAATCGGTGGCTGCGACTGTTTAATAAAAACACAGCACTCTGCAAACACGAAAGTGGACGTATAGGGTGTGACGCCTGCCCGGTGCTGGAAGATTAAATGATGGGGTGCAAGCTCTTGATTGAAGTCCCAGTAAACGGCGGCCGTAACTATAACGGTCCTAAGGTAGCGAAATTCCTTGTCGGGTAAGTTCCGACCTGCACGAATGGCGTAACGATGGCCACACTGTCTCCTCCTGAGACTCAGCGAAGTTGAAATGTTTGTGATGATGCAATCTCCCCGCGGAAAGACGGAAAGACCCCATGAACCTTTACTGTAGCTTTGTATTGGATTTTGAACAGACCTGTGTAGGATAGGTGGGAGGCTTTGAAGCCGGAACGCTAGTTTCGGTGGAGCCAACGTTGAAATACCACCCTGGTGTGTTTGAGGTTCTAACCTAGGTCCATTATCTGGATCGGGGACAGTGCATGGTAGGCAGTTTGACTGGGGCGGTCTCCTCCCAAAGCGTAACGGAGGAGTTCGAAGGTACGCTAGTTACGGTCGGACATCGTGATGATAGTGCAATGGCATAAGCGTGCTTAACTGCGAGACTGACAAGTCGAGCAGATACGAAAGTAGGACATAGTGATCCGGTGGTTCTGTATGGAAGGGCCATCGCTCAACGGATAAAAGGTACTCTGGGGATAACAGGCTGATACCGCCCAAGAGTTCATATCGACGGCGGTGTTTGGCACCTCGATGTCGGCTCATCTCATCCTGGGGCTGTAGCCGGTCCCAAGGGTATGGCTGTTCGCCATTTAAAGAGGTACGTGAGCTGGGTTTAAAACGTCGTGAGACAGTTTGGTCCCTATCTTCCGTGGGCGCTGCAGATTTGAGGAAGCCTGCTCCTAGTACGAGAGGACCGGAGTGGACACACCTCTGGTGTATCGGTTGTCACGCCAGTGGCATTGCCGAGTAGCTATGTGTGGAAGAGATAACCGCTGAAAGCATCTAAGCGGGAAACTCGTTTCAAGATGAGATCTGCCGGGGCCTTGAGCCCCCTAAAGAGTCGTTCAAGACCAGGACGTTGATAGGTCAGGTGTGGAAGCGTAGTAATACGTTAAGCTAACTGATACTAATTGCTCGTGCGACTTGACCCTATAACTTTGATCCAATGTGATCAAGGAAGTTATGCCAAGTGACGCATTCAAAATAAATCTGATATTGCTCTATGAATTCGTTGCCTTGATTTGATCAAGGTGACAACAAGTTATGCCTGATGACCATAGCAAGTTGGTACCACTCCTTCCCATCCCGAACAGGACAGTGAAACGACTTAGCGCCGATGATAGTGCGGGTTCCCGTGTGAAAGTAGGACATCGTCAGGCTATTACAGCCTCAGAAACCCCCGCTCGATTGAGTGGGGGTTTTTGTTCCCAAGCTCTCTATCTAAGGATAGAGATGTTTGGAGATTCTTCTTAACGAAAAATCTCCAAACATTTGCAAAGTGGCACTTAATTGTGCTATACTGCAAGGCTTCGCTGATCGCAGCGTAGTTGCTCAAGTAGTTGAGTGGTTCATTAAAAACATACAGCCGATAAGCGTGGGCGTTTGATGGTGATTGCCAAGTTCTTTAGGAACTTAGCTTTAATTAGCTAACAAACGCTCATGAAGTAAAAAAGATGTGAAATTCGTCAAAGAAAATCACGTCGATTCCAATTTATGAGTTGATCGAAAGATCAAAAAAATATCAAGATCGAACTATAGAGTTTGATCCTGGCTCAGATTGAACGCTGGCGGAATGCTTTACACATGCAAGTCGAACGGCAGCACGGACTTCGGTCTGGTGGCGAGTGGCGAACGGGTGAGTAATATATCGGAACGTGCCCAGTCGTGGGGGATAACGTAGTGAAAATTACGCTAATACCGCATACGATCTAAGGATGAAAGCGGGGGATCGCAAGACCTCGCGCGATTGGAGCGGCCGATATCAGATTAGGTAGTTGGTGAGGTAAAGGCTCACCAAGCCAACGATCTGTAGCTGGTCTGAGAGGACGACCAGCCACACTGGAACTGAGACACGGTCCAGACTCCTACGGGAGGCAGCAGTGGGGAATTTTGGACAATGGACGCAAGTCTGATCCAGCCATTCCGCGTGCAGGACGAAGGCCTTCGGGTTGTAAACTGCTTTTGTACAGAACGAAAAGGTCTCTATTAATACTAGGGGCTCATGACGGTACTGTAAGAATAAGCACCGGCTAACTACGTGCCAGCAGCCGCGGTAATACGTAGGGTGCAAGCGTTAATCGGAATTACTGGGCGTAAAGCGTGCGCAGGCGGTTATATAAGATAGATGTGAAATCCCCGGGCTCAACCTGGGAACTGCATTTGTGACTGTATAGCTGGAGTGCGGCAGAGGGGGATGGAATTCCGCGTGTAGCAGTGAAATGCGTAGATATGCGGAGGAACACCGATGGCGAAGGCAATCCCCTGGGCCTGCACTGACGCTCATGCACGAAAGCGTGGGGAGCAAACAGGATTAGATACCCTGGTAGTCCACGCCCTAAACGATGTCAACTGGTTGTTGGGTCTTCACTGACTCAGTAACGAAGCTAACGCGTGAAGTTGACCGCCTGGGGAGTACGGCCGCAAGGTTGAAACTCAAAGGAATTGACGGGGACCCGCACAAGCGGTGGATGATGTGGTTTAATTCGATGCAACGCGAAAAACCTTACCCACCTTTGACATGTACGGAAGCCTTTAGAGATAGAGGCGTGCTCGAAAGAGAGCCGTAACACAGGTGCTGCATGGCTGTCGTCAGCTCGTGTCGTGAGATGTTGGGTTAAGTCCCGCAACGAGCGCAACCCTTGTCATTAGTTGCTACATTTAGTTGGGCACTCTAATGAGACTGCCGGTGACAAACCGGAGGAAGGTGGGGATGACGTCAAGTCCTCATGGCCCTTATAGGTGGGGCTACACACGTCATACAATGGCTGGTACAAAGGGTTGCCAACCCGCGAGGGGGAGCTAATCCCATAAAACCAGTCGTAGTCCGGATCGCAGTCTGCAACTCGACTGCGTGAAGTCGGAATCGCTAGTAATCGTGGATCAGAATGTCACGGTGAATACGTTCCCGGGTCTTGTACACACCGCCCGTCACACCATGGGAGCGGGTTCTGCCAGAAGTAGTTAGCCTAACCGTAAGGAGGGCGATTACCACGGCAGGGTTCGTGACTGGGGTGAAGTCGTAACAAGGTAGCCGTATCGGAAGGTGCGGCTGGATCACCTCCTTTCTGGAAAACTGCAATCTAAATTGAACGTCCACACTTATCGGTTGTTTTGAAGGTTGTCGTCGATTAACTCGGTTTACTGAGGATGTCGCGACCGGCTTGGGTCTGTAGCTCAGTTGGTTAGAGCACTGTGTTGATAACGCAGGGGTCGTTGGTTCGATTCCAACCAGACCCACCAAACGTCTAAGTGATTCATTGGGGGATTAGCTCAGCTGGGAGAGCACCTGCTTTGCAAGCAGGGGGTCGTCGGTTCGATCCCGTCATCCTCCACCATTCATTCAACAACAAAGCAGCTTCTGTTGAGGCTTCTTTGTTGTTGATCGATATTGATTGATTAACTAGGCTGTTCATTAAAAATTCATAGAGTAGATATCAGAGTTACTAGCGGAAACTGCACATTCGTAAAGGTTTAGTGCAGACCGTGCCGCTAGTAACATTTTTGATTGCGTCAAAACGAATATTCAAACTTTGGTTTGGATTTCAAGTAATGACGAATGTTCTTTAATAGCGATATTGAAGGATTATTCATATTTACGGCATAACGCGACAGGTGAGAGACCTGTCAAATCAGTCCTTGAAAACAATTTTTGATCTCGAAAGAGGTGTCAAAGTTATAGGGTCAAGTGACTAAGAGCATATGGTGGATGCCTTGGCAATGATAGGCGACGAAAGACGTGATAGCCTGCGATAAGCTTCGGGGAGCTGGCAAATTAGCTTTGATCCGGAGATTTCTGAATGGGGAAACCTTACCGAAAGGTAATCCTGCAGTGAATACATAGCTGCTGGAGGCGAACCGGGTGAACTGAAACATCTCAGTAGCTCGAGGAAAAGACATCAACCGAGATTCCGAAAGTAGTGGCGAGCGAAATCGGAGAAGCCTGCTAGTGATAGCACAAGACTTAACGGAACAACCTGGAAAGGTTGACTATAGAGGGTGATAGTCCCGTACGTGAAAAGACCTGTGTGGTACTAAGCTAGCGACAAGTAGGGCGGGACACGTGTAATCCTGTCTGAATATGGGGGGACCATCCTCCAAGGCTAAATACTCATCATTGACCGATAGTGAACTAGTACCGTGAGGGAAAGGCGAAAAGAACCCCGGGAGGGGAGTGAAATAGATCCTGAAACCGTATGCTTACAAAAAGTAGGAGCCCGCAAGGGTGACTGCGTACCTTTTGTATAATGGGTCAGCGACTTACATTCAGTGGCAAGGTTAACCGAATAGGGAAGCCGTAGAGAAATCGAGTCCGAATAGGGCGAATTAGTCGCTGGGTGTAGACCCGAAACCAAGTGATCTATCCATGGGCAGGATGAAGGTGCCGTAACAGGTACTGGAGGTCCGAACCGACTAATGTTGCAAAATTAGCGGATGACCTGTGGATAGGGGTGAAAGGCTAAACAAACTTGGAAATAGCTGGTTCTCTCCGAAAACTATTTAGGTAGTGCCTCAAGTATTACCTGCGGGGGTAGAGCACTGTTTTGGCTAGGGGGTCATGGCGACTTACCAAACCAATGCAAACTCCGAATACCGCAGAGTACAGCTTGGGAGACAGAGCACCGGGTGCTAACGTCCGGACTCAAGAGGGAAACAACCCAGACCGCCAGCTAAGGTCCCTAAAATTGGCTAAGTGGGAAACGAAGTGGGAAGGCTAAAACAGTCAGGATGTTGGCTTAGAAGCAGCCATCATTTAAAGAAAGCGTAATAGCTCACTGATCGAGTCGTCCTGCGCGGAAGATGTAACGGGGCTAAGCCAGTTACCGAAGCTGCGGATTTGCAATTTATTGCAAGTGGTAGGAGAGCGTTCTGTAAGCCTGTGAAGGTGCGTTGTAAAGCGTGCTGGAGGTATCAGAAGTGCGAATGCTGACATGAGTAGCGTTAAAGGGGGTGAAAAGCCCCCTCGCCGTAAGCGCAAGGTTTTCTACGCAACGTTCATCGGCGTAGAGTGAGTCGGCCCCTAAGGCGAGGCAGAGATGCGTAGTTGATGGGAAACAGGTAAATATTCCTGTACCGATGTGTAGTGCGATGTGGGGACGGAGAAGGTTAGCTCAGCAGACTGTTGGATATGTCTGTTCAAGCCTGTAGTCGTGCCTGGTAGGTAAATCCGCCGGGCTTAGATGAGGGGTGATAACGAGGATGCTTGCATCCGAAGTGAGTGATACCCTGCTTCCAGGAAAAGCCACTAAGCTTCAGCTACACACGACCGTACCGCAAACCGACACTGGTGCGCGAGATGAGTATTCTAAGGCGCTTGAGAGAACTCAGGAGAAGGAACTCGGCAAATTGACACCGTAACTTCGGAAGAAGGTGTGCCTTTAGTATGTGAACCTGTACAAGGGGAGCAGAATGAGGCCTCAGAGAATCGGTGGCTGCGACTGTTTAATAAAAACACAGCACTCTGCAAACACGAAAGTGGACGTATAGGGTGTGACGCCTGCCCGGTGCTGGAAGATTAAATGATGGGGTGCAAGCTCTTGATTGAAGTCCCAGTAAACGGCGGCCGTAACTATAACGGTCCTAAGGTAGCGAAATTCCTTGTCGGGTAAGTTCCGACCTGCACGAATGGCGTAACGATGGCCACACTGTCTCCTCCTGAGACTCAGCGAAGTTGAAATGTTTGTGATGATGCAATCTCCCCGCGGAAAGACGGAAAGACCCCATGAACCTTTACTGTAGCTTTGTATTGGATTTTGAACAGACCTGTGTAGGATAGGTGGGAGGCTTTGAAGCCGGAACGCTAGTTTCGGTGGAGCCAACGTTGAAATACCACCCTGGTGTGTTTGAGGTTCTAACCTAGGTCCATTATCTGGATCGGGGACAGTGCATGGTAGGCAGTTTGACTGGGGCGGTCTCCTCCCAAAGCGTAACGGAGGAGTTCGAAGGTACGCTAGTTACGGTCGGACATCGTGATGATAGTGCAATGGCATAAGCGTGCTTAACTGCGAGACTGACAAGTCGAGCAGATACGAAAGTAGGACATAGTGATCCGGTGGTTCTGTATGGAAGGGCCATCGCTCAACGGATAAAAGGTACTCTGGGGATAACAGGCTGATACCGCCCAAGAGTTCATATCGACGGCGGTGTTTGGCACCTCGATGTCGGCTCATCTCATCCTGGGGCTGTAGCCGGTCCCAAGGGTATGGCTGTTCGCCATTTAAAGAGGTACGTGAGCTGGGTTTAAAACGTCGTGAGACAGTTTGGTCCCTATCTTCCGTGGGCGCTGCAGATTTGAGGAAGCCTGCTCCTAGTACGAGAGGACCGGAGTGGACACACCTCTGGTGTATCGGTTGTCACGCCAGTGGCATTGCCGAGTAGCTATGTGTGGAAGAGATAACCGCTGAAAGCATCTAAGCGGGAAACTCGTTTCAAGATGAGATCTGCCGGGGCCTTGAGCCCCCTAAAGAGTCGTTCAAGACCAGGACGTTGATAGGTCAGGTGTGGAAGCGTAGTAATACGTTAAGCTAACTGATACTAATTGCTCGTGCGACTTGACCCTATAACTTTGATCCAATGTGATCAAGGAAGTTATGCCAAGTGACGCATTCAAAATAAATCTGATATTGCTCTATGAATTCGTTGCCTTGATTTGATCAAGGTGACAACAAGTTATGCCTGATGACCATAGCAAGTTGGTACCACTCCTTCCCATCCCGAACAGGACAGTGAAACGACTTAGCGCCGATGATAGTGCGGGTTCCCGTGTGAAAGTAGGACATCGTCAGGCTATTACAGCCTCAGAAACCCCCGCTCGATTGAGTGGGGGTTTTTGTTTTTGGGTTTTCAAATTTAAGATTTCTAAATTAATGATTGATGATGTATTCATCATTGATCGTGCATGCGCCGCTTGTCTCTAGGCTCTGGCACAAGTCAAAAAACCAAGTCTCAAAACTGATGCCTGTTGAATACATGGCATGCAGCAAGTGCAGATATTCAGCAGAATGCGCCCAAATGCAATAGTCACTCAGTTTGACTTTTTGTAACTCAAGCAGCTTGAACTTCAGTAAAACCTTGGCCGCGTAGCTTGCGTGCTTATCAGGTGCATTTTGAAATTGCGCCAGGCGACTTCTTGCACGTACAAGTGCGCCCGTCACGTCGGTGAAAGCCGCGCCGTGACCAGGGAGTACGAGTTTTGGAGCAAGTCGCTCAATGATTTGAAGTGTTGATTCGACCTCATTGAACGCTGATAGTCCTTCAATTTCTGGAAAAACAACACCAAAGCCATTCTCCCAAAGTGCATCGGCAGAGATCAACACACGATCTTCTTCATTGAAGAGGACGATTGAATGCGGGTCATGACCCGGTGCAGCATGGATCCGCCATGTTTTGCCTGCAACACAAAAATGGTCACCATCGCGAAGAACGCCCGACTTTTTAAATGGGGGACAGTACTGACCTGTTGGCGTGTAAGTTAGCGCATTCGAGTCCCATGAGTCAACATAGCTTGCATGACCAGGTGGTATCAAGGTTTCAAGCTTAGGAAACAATGCTTGCAGATGCGCATTTCCGCCGCAATGGTCGCTGTGCAAATGCGTATTGATAACCGTGGTGAGCGGTTGCTGTTTCAGGGCTGCTGTCACAAGCGCCGCAGTCTGCTCAGCATGCGTCCAGTAACCTGAGTCAACGAGGATGGCTTGAGCCTCATCCTGAATTAACACATTGTTGGACGAAAGCCAACCTCTTTCGAAAAAAGTAACGCCGGAAGGTAATGCGAGCATGAAAGTGCGTGTCCTCAAATATTAGAAATTAGCGTTCTCGATAACATTTTGACAGTTACCGCCTCGCTGCAACACGTTGGCTGTGACGTACGTTACAAATGCACGACTTCTCTGTTTAGAGCCGCGCGCCTAATTGACGTCAGATAACTGAAAGAATGAGGGAAAACCCGTAGAATTCCATCATGGCACTCGTACACACTCTTGCAAAAACCACCTTGGAGGGCGGGCGACAAATGCTTCGCTTCACTGGCGCATCGCAAGAGCAATTTCATAAAACCGACGGCGTATTGATTCCAATCGCGCCGTTGGGAATCGAGCACGTGCCTCAAATTTTGGCGCATTTGTTGGCGCTGTCAGAGCACGACCGTTATTTGCGCTTCGGCTATACAGCCACAGACGAGCACATACAGCGCTACGTTGCGGGGCTGAATTTTGACCGTGATGAAATTTACGGGATATTCAATAGCAATCTCGAGATCATTGCGATGGCGCATTTGGCGCTGATCAAAGATCCCGGACGTGAATTTAGCTCCGAATTTGGTGTGTCCGTATCTGCCTACGCACGTGGTCGTGGTTACGGCGCACGTTTGTTTGAGCGTGCAGTGATTCATGCCCGCAACGAAAAGGTGTACCAGATGTACATCCATGCCCTGAGTGAAAATGCCCCCATGATTCGAATTGCGCGCAAGGGCGGCGCAAAAATAGAGCGTGACGGTTCAGAAACAGAAGCCTTCCTGAGCTTGCCAAAGCGTGACCTCGACAGCCGAGTCACCGAGTTTGTTGCCGATCAGTATGCCAAAACAAACTACAGCATCAAGGAAGATGCCAAGCGTTTTTGGAGTTTCTTGGCCAAGGTTAAAGAAATTCGTGATGGTGTACGCGACGCCCGGCATCAAGCAGCTGAGTAAATGAATCGCCCATCCGCATGGGCTATGCTTGAGGCTTGTGAGACTCCCGCAGCAATGGCTGCAACACTGTGATACCCCCGCATTCCCGAGAATTAGACAAACAAGACAAGCGCAGCTATTGGCAGCGCTTGCTTGAGTTCATACATCCTGGCCCAGACTCGCGTGAAGAGCTGCTTGATGCACTCTCAGACGCAGAAGACAACCAAGTCATTGGTGCGGAAAGCCGTCTCATGCTTGAAGGCGTGCTGCGCATGGCTGATCTCACCGCCGGTGAGGTCATGGTCGCTGCGCCGCGCATGGATCTCATCAACCTTGATGCTCCCATTGAAGAGAGTTTGCATCAAGTCATCGACACGGGGCACTCGAGATTTCCCGTGTACGAAGGAGAGAGAGATAACTTGGTCGGCATCTTGTTAGCCAAGGATCTGCTCAAACTCCAGCGTGCACCAGCTCTGAACATTCGCACATTGCTGCGGCCTCCCGTTTTTGTGCCAGAAAGCAAAGGCTTGAACGACTTGTTGCGTGAGTTTCGCAACACACGCAACCACATGGCTTTGGTCGTCGATGAGTTTGGCCGCATCGCAGGGCTTATCACAATTGAAGATGTGTTGGAACAAATTGTGGGCGACATTGAAGACGAATTTGACAGTCAAGAAGATGTCGGCGACATCTTCGCATTGGCCGACGACACTTACCGCGTGAGTGGCAATGCTTCACTTGAACGCGTTGCCGAAGCATTTGGCACACACCTTGAAGTCACGGCTGCTGAGGAAAGCGAAGATACAAACTTTGACACCATTGGCGGCTTCATCGCTCATGCCATGGGCCACGTACCTCGGCGCGGCGAACACTTTGAAATCAACAAATTACGGTTCGAAGTGCTGCACACGCGCGGCGGTGCTGTGAAGTGGTTCAAGGTGTACCCCGCCCCCGTCGATAAAGCGCCGATCTAAAGAATGCGCGAGCACACACTGCAATCACAGAGGTGGCCTCTGACACTGCACGTGACCCTGCTTTTGGTCGTGGCTGGTTTGACGCAGGCCATCTCGCTTGCTTGGCCTTTTGACGGCAACTTTAAAGGCGTGCCACAAGGCTGGCTGCAGTATGTGAGTTTGCTAGTCCTTGCCGGATATTTGGATCGGAGTCAAACGCCTAAAGAAGCTTTTGCCAAAGGCTGGGCGTTTTCATTTGCATGGCTGCTTGGCGCTACGTGGTGGTTGTTCATTTCAATGAATCGTTACGGCGGGCTGTCGGCCCCTGTCGCCGCTCTTGCCGTCGCGCTACTTGCCGCAGGCTTGGCATTGTTTTATGGCGCAGCTTGTGCCATTTTTTATGCTGTGTGTAAGACGCGCGTCAACGTGCTGCCTCGCGCCAGTGCTTTTGCTGCTGTTTGGGGCTTGGCTGAAATGCTGCGCGGCACACTTTGGACCGGGTTTCCTTGGGGGGCTGTAGGCTATGCACACGTAGACAGCGTGTTGCAGCACTGGGCGCCTTGGGTTGGCGTTTACGGGCTATGTGCGTTGTCTGCGTTTTTCGCCATGGCTGTTGCTGCACAACGTCGAGGAAATGGTGTCGCATCGCCAAAGGCGCTGGTCGGTCCGTGCTTGTTCGTGATTGTCCTTGGCTTCACTTGGGTCACCTCGCCCAGCAGAAGCGCGACACTTGCGGATGTCTCTGTCTCTCCCTTACGTGTGACGCTGCTGCAAGGCAACATCGCGCAAGACTTGAAGTTTGGCGAGGGCGTCAGCCTTGCCCTGCATGACTACCGTGATGCCTTGCTCACAGGTCGTAGCGATTTGATCGTCACGCCTGAAACCGCAATTCCGTTAATTCCAGAACAAATGCCTGAGCATTATTGGCGTCAATTGCAATCGCATTTTTCCAAAGGTTCGCAAGCTGCACTGGTCGGCTTACCGCTGGCAAAACGCAGCCAACAGGGGCAGTTGCAATACAGCAACTCGGCATTGGGCTTGATGCCTCAAACCACGCCAGCATCGACGGCTACTTACCAATACGACAAGCACCATTTGGTGCCCTTTGGCGAGTTTGTGCCGCCGTTGTTTCAGTGGTTTGTTCAGATGATGAACATCCCTTTAGGTGACTTCACACGTGGCGATGTGGCGCAACCTAGTCTGCAATTCAAGGGTGAACGCATTGCACCGAACATTTGTTATGAAGATTTGTTTGGAGAAGAGTTGGCGCGGAGCTTTACTGACGCTGAAAGTGCGCCCACCATGCTGGTCAACCTCAGCAACATTGCCTGGTTTGGTGACACCGTAGCCATTGACCAGCATTTGCACATTTCCCGCATGCGCGCGATAGAACTAGGCCGCCCCATGCTGCGCGCCACCAACACAGGGGCCACGGCCATCATCAACGCCCAAGGCCAGGTCACGCACCGACTCCCCAGCGCCGTGAAGGGCGCTCTTACCGCCGATGTTTATGGCGTGCATGGACCCATCACGCCCTATGCACGCTGGGTGTCCGTTTGGGGGCTTTGGCCACTGGCTGGCTTGGCGTTGCTGACCCTCTGCATCGTTGCCGCCATGGCGCATGCATCTAGGCACGGCCAGAGGCGTTTCGGCCCGTAAAATCAGAGGTTTGCGGGCGTCTTGACCCGCAGCCTAATTTGCCAGCGTTGGCTGGCCACTTTGCATGCTGACTTTTCAACAAATCATTCTCAAACTCCAGTCCTACTGGGCCGAGCAAGGCTGTGCCTTGTTGCAACCCATCGACATGGAGGTCGGTGCGGGCACCTCGCACACCGCCACGTTTTTGCGCGCCTTGGGCCCTGAGCCTTGGAAAGCCGCCTACGTGCAACCCAGCCGCCGCCCCAAAGACGGCCGCTACGGCGAGAACCCCAACCGCTTGCAGCACTACTACCAATACCAAGTGGTGTTGAAGCCCGCGCCCAGCAACATCTTGGAGCTGTACTTGGGCTCACTCGAAGCGCTTGGCTTTGACCTCAAGAAAAACGACATCCGCTTCGTGGAAGACGATTGGGAAAATCCAACCTTGGGCGCATGGGGCTTGGGCTGGGAAGTTTGGTTGAACGGCATGGAAGTCACGCAGTTCACTTACTTCCAACAAGTCGGCGGCATTGACTGCAAACCCATCACCGGCGAAATCACCTACGGCTTAGAACGCTTGGCCATGTACCTGCAAGGCGTGGACAACGTCTACAACCTGCAGTGGACCGATGGCTTGACGTATGGCGACGTCTACAAACAAAACGAAGTGGAGCAATCCACTTACAACTTCGAGCACAGCGATGCTGAGTTCTTGTTCACCGCTTTTGGTGCACACGAGAAACAAGCGCAGCACCTCATGGGCGCGCAGCTCGCATTGCCCGCTTACGAGCAAGTGCTCAAAGCCGCGCACACCTTCAACCTGCTCGACGCCCGTGGCGCCATCAGCGTGACCGAGCGTGCCGCCTACATCGGCCGCATCCGTAACTTGGCGCGCGCTGTGGCACAAAGCTATTACGAGAGCCGCGAGCGTTTGGGCTTTCCCATGGCCCCGCGCGAATGGGTTGAACAAATGCCAAAGAAGACCGCTTGAGCGTAGGACACAAGAACATGACGACACAAAACCTACTCATCGAACTCTTCGTGGAAGAGCTGCCTCCTAAGGCTTTGCAAAAACTCGGCGACGCTTTTTCTAGCGTGTTGTTTGAGCAGCTCAAAGCCCAAGGCTTGACCGCTGCTAATTCAGCCGTGACGGCCTACGCATCGCCTCGCCGTTTGGCTGCGCACATCACCGCCGTGTCGGCATTGGCTGCTGACAAAGCCGTGCAGCAAAAACTCATGCCCGTCACTGTGGGCTTAGACGCCAGCGGCAACGCCACCCCCGCCTTGCTGAAAAAACTGCAAGCCTTGGGCGCTGGACCCGAGGCCGTGGCGCAACTCAAACGCGCGCCCGATGGCAAGGCCGAAGCCTTGTTCTACGACAGCATCGTCAAAGGTGCGAGCTTGGCCGATGGCTTGCAAAAAGCCTTGACCGAAGCCATTGCCAAATTGCCTATCCCCAAAGTGATGAGCTACCAGCTCGAAACCGACTGCGAATTGCCAGGCTGGAGCAGCGTTAACTTTGTGCGTCCCGCGCACAGCTTGGTCGCCTTGCATGGCAGCACCGTGGTGCCTGTCAAAGCATTGGGCTTGACCGCTGGCAACAACACACAGGGCCACCGTTTTGAAGCCCGTGTGTCGCCCGTCGTGTTGGCCAATGCCGATGTGTACGCAGACACACTCGCCAAAGACGGCGCAGTCATCGCCAGCTTCATCGAGCGCCGTGCTGAAATTGCACGCCAACTCGAAGCAGCCGCAGCCAAAGTTGGCGGTGGCGAGGACTCGCAGTCGCACGGAGCGCTCCGACCAATCGAAGATGCGGCTTTGCTCGATGAAGTCACTGCCTTGGTCGAACGCCCCAATGTGTTGGAGTGCGAGTTTGAAAAACAATTTCTCGACGTGCCACAAGAGTGCCTCATCCTCACGATGAAGGCCAACCAAAAATACTTCCCGCTGCTCGATGCTGCAGGCAAGCTCACCAACAAGTTCTTGGTGGTCAGCAATATCACGCCCGATGACGCATCGGCTGTGACTGGCGGCAACGAGCGCGTGGTGCGCCCCCGTCTGGCCGACGCCAAATTCTTCTTTGACCAAGACCGCAAAAAGACACTCGCTTCGCGCGTGGACGGTTTGGCCAAAGTTGTGTATCACAACAAACTCGGCACGCAAGGCGAGCGCACCGACCGCGTGCGCGCCATCGCCAAAGGCATTGCCGCTTTGTTGCCGCAAGGCAAAGACGCCGCCTTTGTGTCCGCCGTTGACGCTGCCGCGCAATTGGCCAAGACCGATTTGCTGACCGACATGGTGGGCGAGTTCCCCGAGTTGCAAGGCATCATGGGCGGCTATTACGCCCGTCACGATGGCTTGGGCGAAGAGGTGGCGCAAGCCATCGAAGACCACTACAAGCCCCGCTTCGCCGGTGACGAATTGCCGCGCAACACCGTGGGTGTGGTGGTCGCTTTGGCCGACAAACTCGAAACCCTGGTCGGCATGTTTGGCATCGGCAATTTGCCCACCGGCGACAAAGACCCATTTGCATTGCGTCGTCACGCCTTGGGCGTGGTGCGCATGTTGAGCGAAGCCAATTTGGATGTGGCCTTGGACGCGTTGATTGCACAAGCCATTCCCGCCTTCGGCGACAAAATCACCGACCCAGCTGCGGCGTTGACCTCGTTCATTTACGACCGCCTCTCTGGCGGCCTGCGCGAGCAAGGTTACTCAGCGCAAGAAGTCGAAGCCGTGTTGGCCTTGCACCCACAACGCTTGAGCGATGTGGCCAAGCGCCTCACCGCCGTTCGCGCTTTCGCTGCATTGCCCGAAGCCGCCGCTTTGGCCGCTGCCAACAAACGCATCGGCAACGTGCTCAAAAAAGCAGGCGAGGTCGATGCACACGTCAACACCGCTTTGTTCAAAGAAGATGCCGAGCAAGCGCTGTACGCCATCATGCAAAAGCTGTTGCCTGAATCTGAAGCGCAGTTCAAGGCTGGTGACTACACCGCATCCCTGCAAACCTTGGCCACCTTGCGTTCGCCCGTCGATGCGTTTTTTGACGACGTCATGGTCAACGCCGAAGAGATGGACTTGCGCCTCAACCGTCAAGGCCTGCTCAAGTGCTTGCACTTGGCCATGAACCGCGTGGCCGATTTGTCAGCCCTCGCTTCTTAAAGCCAAAGCCCAGCCATGCAAACCAAACTCGTCATCCTCGATCGCGACGGCACCATCAACCAAGACAGCGACGACTACGTCAAGTCTGCCGATGAGTGGATTGCGCTGCCCGGTGCGCTCGAAGCGATTGCGCGTTTGAACCATGCCGGCTGGCACGTGGTGGTGGCGTCTAACCAATCTGGCTTAGGTCGAGGTTTGTTTGATGTGGCGGCGCTCAATGCCATGCACAGCAAGATGCACAAGCTCTTGGCGGTTGCGGGCGGTCGTATTGATGCCGTGTTCTACTGCCCGCACAGTCCAGAAGAAACTTGCAACTGCCGCAAGCCTCTGCCGGGTTTGTATGAACAAATTGGCGAGCGCTATGGCATGGACCTCAAAGGTGTGCACACCGTGGGCGATTCGTTGCGTGACTTGCAAGCCGGTGCCGCTGTGGGTTGCGCCACGCATTTGGTACACACCGGCAAAGGTGCCAAGCTCAAAGGCCAACTCTTGCCCGTTGATTTTCCGCAAGGCACGTTGGCGCATACCGACCTCAGCGCATTTGCGGATTGGTTGCTCGCGCAACCCGAGTCTGCCGCGAAGGCCAGCAAAGCCGGGGGCAAAGCATGATGGCGATGCTCCGCTCAACGCTGCACATGGCGTTCATGTTTGTCACCGTCATTCCCTATACCTTGCTCATCTTGTTGGCGCGTGTGTTCGGCGCCAAGGGCGACAAGCTTTATGCGATTGCGCAAAAGTGGCTCACGCTCAGCGTGGATTCCGCGCGCGTCATCATGGGCATCCGTTACGAAGTGCAAGGCCAAGAGAACTTGCCCGTGGGTGAAACCAGCCCTGCCATCTTGTTGGTCAAACACCAGTCCACCTACGAAACATTTTTGATGCCAGCCATCATGCCGCACCCTCTGGCCTATGTGTTCAAAAAAGAGCTGCTGTATGTGCCGTTCTTTGGCTGGTCCATTGGCAGCTTGGACATGATTCACATCGACCGCAGCCAACGCGCCAAAGCGTTTGCCAAAGTGGTGGAGCAGGGCAAAGCCCTGTTGGCCCGTGGCGTTTGGGTCATCATGTTTCCAGAAGGCACACGCATTCCTCGTGGTGAGCGCGGCAGCTATAAAAGCGGCGGCACACGCTTGGCTATTGCCACAGGTGCACCCGTCATCCCCGTGGCGGTGACCTCCGCCAAATGCTGGCCACGTAAAGCTTTCATCAAACACCCAGGTGTGGTGGAGGTGTCCATTGGCAAACCCATTCCCAGCGTGGGCCGTGAGGCGGACGAGCTGATGCGCGAAGTCGAAACGTGGATCGAAGCCGAAATGCACCGCCTCGACCCCGAGGCCTACGCCGGCCAACACTGAGCCCGCACGCATGAGCCGCTTTTTGCAACTCGTGCTCGACATGTTCGACGGGGCCACTGCCAAGGCCTTGCAAGGTCTCGGCACAGACAACCGGCCTAGCCCCAAAAAACGCCAACCCAAAGCCCCCAAACGCATCAAGCCGCAAACCTTGTTTGGTGGCCTGCACAGCGATGCCAATGCGTTGCCCGCCGCACCTGCGCTACACGGCCCACATTTGCCCTCTGAACCCTTGGGGCAGGTGCTACCCAATGCGCATCACGCGCACCCACGTGCGACGCGTCGTATCCAACTCGGCACCACCGATGTGGCCTATGCCTTTCGGCGCGGCAAACGTCGCACCATTGGCATGGCGATTGGGCCTGACGGCCTAGAGGTCAGCGCGCCGCGCTGGGTGACGGTGGGCGAGGTGGAATCGGCCTTGCGCGAAAAAGCCGATTGGATTGCGCGCAAACTGGTGGAGATGCAAGAGCGTCAACAGCAACTCGGCGCCGCCCGCATCGTGTGGGCCGATGGTGTCGTGCTGCCGTATTTGGGCGAGCCGTTGCAAGTGGTGCTTGATTCGTCCAGCACGCTCAAAAAGAAGAGTGCGCAGTTTGAGCCGGCCACCTCGGACGTCCATACCTTGCGCTTAGGCCTGCCGCTGACGGCAGAGCCGCAGCAAATCCGCGACGCTGTGCAAGCTTGGCTTATGCGCCAAGCCAAAGCCTTGTTTGTGGAGCGCCTAGACCACTTTGCCCCGCAGCTCGGGGTGCAGTGGCAACGCGTGTCGCTCAGCAGTGCTGCCACGCGCTGGGGCAGTGCCAGCGCCAATGGGTCCATTCGCCTTAACTGGCGTTTGGTGCACCACAAGCGCGACGTGATCGACTACGTGGTGGCTCACGAACTCAGCCATTTGCGCGTGATGGACCACAGTCCGCGCTTTTGGGAAACCGTGCAAAGCGTCATGCCCGACTATGCCCAGCGCAGGCGTGTTCTTAAGGATGAACCCTTACCTCCGTGGTCTTGACTTGGTTTTTGGAGATTTCCCGTCATAATTGACGTTTACGTAAACGTAAACAAGGACATCATGGCGACCACCTACTCCATCAGCGACTTAGCGCGTGAGTTTGACCTCACCACGCGAGCCATCCGTTTTTACGAAGACATGGGCCTGTTACAACCCGAGCGCTCTGGCCCCGGCGGGCGCAACCGCGTCTACAGCCACCGCGACCGCACACGCCTCAAGCTCACCTTGCGTGCCAAGCGTTTGGGCTTGTCGCTCAACGAGGCCAAAGAGCTCATCGACATGTACGACACCCCACGCGACACGGGGCCGCAGCTGCAAAAATTCTTGCTCGTGCTCGATGCCCACAAGCGCGAACTCGAAGCGCAAATGGCTGAAATTGAAGCCAACCTTGATGAGGTGAAAGCCCACGAAAAAGAAGCGCGTAGCTTGTTGGCGAAGCAGGGCGAAAAGCCCGCCAAGGTGGCCAAATCTGCGAAAGCGAGCAAGGCATGACGCACCCCGATTTACACGCGCGCATCGAAGCCAGTTTTGTGCGCCAAGGCATGATGCAGCACCTCGGTGCGCGCATCGTTTCCGTTGCGCCCGGTGAGGTGGAAATCGCCTTACCGTATTCTGAGCGCGTCACCCAACAACAAGGCGGTTATCACGGCGGCGCCATGGGCGCGCTGGCTGATATTGCGGCGGGTTACGCCGGTCTCACCCTCGCGCCTGAGGGGCAAGAAGTCACGACGGTGGAATACAAGATCAACTTCTTGGCTGCTTTTCAAGGCGGCGAATTACGAGCCCGCGGCCATGTGGTGCGGGCGGGCAAGCGCCTCATCATCACCACCGCCGAAGTGGTGCACCTCGACGACAACGGCGGCGAATCGCCTTGCGCCTTGATGCAGCAAACCCTCGCCACTGTGAACAAAACCTACTAAGCCCATCGGAGACAAACATGAACAATTTACCCGGCCTCAACTTTCAATTAGGTGAAGACATCGATGCGTTGCGCGACGCCGTGCGTGATTTCGCGCAAGCCGAAATCGCCCCCCGCGCTGCACAGATCGACCACGACGACCAATTCCCCATGGACCTGTGGCGCAAGATGGGCGACCTCGGCGTGCTGGGCATCACCGTGGGCGAAGAATACGGCGGCGCCAACATGGGCTACTTGGCCCACATGATCGCGATGGAAGAAATTTCGCGCGCTTCTGCCAGCGTGGGCCTGAGCTACGGCGCGCACAGCAACTTGTGCGTGAACCAAATCAAGCGCAACGGCACCGACGCACAGCGCCAAAAGTATTTGCCCAAGCTCATCAGCGGTGAGCATGTGGGCGCCTTGGCCATGTCCGAACCTGGCGCTGGATCTGACGTCATCAGCATGAAGCTGAAAGCAGAAGACAAGGGCGGCTACTACGTGCTCAACGGCAGCAAGATGTGGATCACCAACGGCCCCGACGCTGACACCCTGGTGGTCTACGCCAAGACCGAGCCCGAGCTGGGCGCACGTGGCGTGACGGCCTTCTTGATCGAGAAGGGCATGAAGGGCTTCAGCGTCGCGCAAAAGCTCGACAAGCTGGGCATGCGCGGCAGCCACACCGGCGAGTTGGTGTTCAACAACGTCGAAGTGCCCGCTGAAAATATTTTGGGTGGCCTGAACATGGGTGCCAAAGTGCTGATGAGCGGTTTGGACTACGAACGCGCAGTGCTGTCAGGCGGCCCACTCGGCATCATGCAATCGGTGATGGACAACGTCATTCCTTACATCCATGACCGCAAACAGTTTGGTCAAAGCATTGGCGAGTTCCAGCTCATCCAAGGCAAAGTGGCCGACATGTACACCGTATTGCAAGCCGGTCGCAGCTTTGCCTACACCGTGGCCAAAAACCTCGATTTGTTGGGCACCGATCACGTCCGCCAAGTGCGCAAAGACTGCGCTTCGGTGATCTTGTGGACGGCTGAAAAAGCCACCTGGATGGCAGGCGAAGGCGTGCAGATTTTTGGTGGCAATGGCTACATCAACGAATACCCACTGGGCCGCTTGTGGCGTGACGCCAAGCTGTACGAAATTGGTGCTGGCACCAGCGAAATTCGTCGCATGCTGATTGGCCGCGAGCTGTTTGCCGAGACAATGTGAGGCTTGCGCCACACACCTGCGGCGCACCCTTTTTGACTCGTGATTGAATGAACAAACTTCTTGCCCTTTTGTTAATCCCCTCGCGTGCCGTGCTTCACGGTTTTGGGGTGGGTCTGTGTGTCGGGCTGGCGCTGGCGCTGTGGTTCAGCGTGGCGCGCGTGTTGATGCTGACCGCCTACTGGCCCTCCCCCGGAAATGACTTGTGGGCCGAGTTGCCCGTGGCCCTGCTCATGGGCTTTCGGTTTGACTTGAAGATGGGGGCCATTGCTGCGCTGTTGCTGTTCCCCTTGTTGGGCTGGCATGGGCGCATGCGTGCAGTGGTCATTCGCGTTTGGGCCAGCGCTTTTGCATTGCTCGCGGTCATCAACTTTTATTACTACGGTTTTTACAAGCTGCCGATTGACAGCGTGATTTTTGGTCTCGCCGATGACGACACCATCGCCGTGCTACACACCATTTGGCAAGACTTTCCGATGCTGCAAATTGTGGCGGTACTGGCGCTGGCCGTGTGGTCTGCCAACGCATTGGCCTTGCGGGTGGGGCAGCGTGCATGGCAGTGGCTGCAACAACACTGGGCCAGTGCGTGGCATGTGTTGTTGATTCCCGTTTTGTTAGTCGTCGTGTTGATGGTGGGCAAAGGCACACTCAAAGGCATGGCCTTGCAGTTGGACAACATCACGGCCACCAGCAAATCGTTTTTGAACAACGTCATCCCTAACGGCGTGACCGCGCTCTACAACGCCTGGGATGCTTATCGCACCTCTACCGACATTGGCGAAGAAGACACGGGTTTGAAAACCTATGGTTTTGGGTCGTACCAAGATGCCGCGCGTGCCTATGGCTTGACCGCAACCACGCCCGAAGGTGTGCAACGTGCGCTCATGGCTGCGGGCCCTCACAAACCCAATGGCAAGAACTTGGTGTTCTTCCAAATGGAGTCGTGGAGTGCGGAGCCTTTCAAATACCAATCCCAGGACATGGACGTGCTCGCGGGCTTGAGCAACAAATTGCACAACGCTTGGTTGTTTGACAACTTCGACGCGGCCCACCACGGGACCCATCCTGCGCTTGAAGCCATCTTGTTCAATACCCCCGTCACACCGATCACCAATGGCAAGTACCGCCACATCATGTTGGATTGGGGGGTTCCGTTTGCGATGAAGAAAGCGGGGTACGACACCTTGTTCGTCACGTCAGGTCAATCGGGCTGGCGCGAACTCAACCGTGTGTTGCTGACCCAAAGTTTTGACGAGGTGATTGATGCGGCGACCTTGCGTGCCAGATACCCTGGTGCTGAGGGCGGCATCTGGGGCGTTTGGGACGCTTACATGTTTCGCATCATCGAAGAGCGCTTGGCCAAGCAGCCCAAAGACAGACCTTTGTTTGTCTACGCCATGTCCACCACCAACCATCCGCCTTATGAGCTGCCGTCAGATTACAAGCCCTTTGTGTTTGACATCAACAAGTGGCCGGGCGACAAAGGCTCTGAACACCTGATCCCCAATCTGCAAACCTACCGTTACGCCAACGACGAGCTGGCCAAGTTCGTGACTGCAGTGGAAAGCAGCCCCGCCGCCAAGCGCACGGTGGTGGCCGCCACAGGTGATCACAACGTGCGCACCTTTGGCCAATACGCCACGCCTGAAAGTCAAGTATTGCGTCAGCAAGTGCCGTTTGTGGTGTGGGGGGCTGGCAAGCTGTCGTGTGACAACGCCTTGCATCAGGCCGCCAGTCATTTGGACATGTTCCCCACGCTGTTTCCTATGCTTGGTATTGGCCAGGGCTACCTGATGACGGGGCGTGACTTGGCCAAGTGCCCCAGTGCCACAGATGCCGCCGAGGCACTGGCTGTGACGTTCATTGGGCAAGCGCGTTCTAACCATGCCATTTGGAGCATGGGAGGCGCCAACACATTGGCCTGTCAACCCTTAGGCAGTGTGTGTGAATGGCAAGCCGAACAAGACGCCAAAGCGCGTGCCCGCGTAGCATTGATGGACTGGAATCTCCGTCATCACATCCATCAAGTCTCAGGGAAGAAGAAATAAAGCATGCCTAACTCACTCAAACATCTGTTCGACAACAACCGGGAATGGGCGGCGCGCATGGAGCGCGAGCAACCTGGATTTTTCTCCCGCCTGTCCCAGCAGCAGCTGCCCAAATATTTGTGGATCGGTTGCTCAGACAGCCGTGTCCCAGCCAACCAAATTACAGGCCTTGATCCTGGCGAAGTATTTGTGCATCGCAACGTGGCAAATGTGGTGGTTCACTCAGACTTGAACGCCTTGTCTGTTATTCAATACGCCGTGGATTGCTTGAAAGTCGAACACATCATGGTCGTGGGGCACTACGGCTGCGGTGGTGTGTTGGCGGCCACGCGCGGCACGCGCATTGGATTGGCAGACAACTGGCTGCGTCATGTGCAAGACGTGCGTTTGCGCCATCGCCAGCGCTTGAACCATTTGCCACAACCGCAATTGGAAGACGTGATGTGCGAAATGAACGTGATCGAACAAGTGGGCAACGTGGCCTTGTCCAACGTCATGCAAGACGCGTGGAGCCGCGGGCAAAAGGTGTCGATTCATGGATGGATTTACCGCGTGTCTGATGGCTTGGCGCACGACTTGGATGTGACGATGAGCCGTCCGGGCGAAGTGGTCGATGTCTTTCGTCGCGCTTTCAAGAAATATCCACGCGGGATGTAACAGCTTTTATTTTTCAAAACCTCAACAGGAGACACAACATGACCTCACACGCAGACCCCATCGTCATCGTCAGCGCAGCACGCACCCCCATGGGCAGCTTTCAAGGCGACTTCTCTGCGCTTGCCGCGCACGACCTCGGTGGTGCCGCCATCAAGGCCGCGGTGGAGCGTGCAGGCATCAGCCCCGAGTTGGTGACTGAGGTCTTGTTTGGCAACTGTTTGATGGCCGGTCAAGGTCAAGCCCCTGCACGTCAAGCGGCGTTCAAAGGCGGTTTGCCCAAGTCTGCTGGCGCAGTGACCTTGTCCAAGATGTGTGGCTCAGGCATGCGCGCGGCGATGTTTGCGCACGACATGTTGATTGCTGGTACGCACGATGTGTTGGTCGCTGGCGGTATGGAGAGCATGACCAACGCGCCTTACCTGATGCTCAAAGGCCGTGGCGGTTACCGCATTGGCCACGACCGCATCTTTGACCACATGATGCTCGACGGCTTGGAAGACGCTTACGAACCTGGCCGCAGCATGGGCACCTTTGGTGAAGACTGCGCGGCCAAGTACAGCTTCACCCGCGCCGAGCAAGACGCGTTTGCCACTGCCAGCGTGCAGCGCGCCAAAGCCGCCACCGAGAGCGGTGCCTTCGCCACAGAAATCACCCCCGTCACAGTGAAGACCCGCTCAGGCGAAACCGTGGTGTCGATTGACGAGGGCCCAGGAAAAATCAAGCTCGACAAAATCACCTCGCTCAAGCCCGCGTTCAAAAAAGACGGCACCATCACCGCCGCCTCTAGCTCGTCTATCAACGACGGTGGCGCAGCCATGGTGTTGATGCGCGAAAGCACAGCCAAGAAATTGGGTTGCAAGCCACTGGCCCGCATCGTCAGCCACGCCACGCACGCGCAAGAGCCTGAATGGTTTGCCACAGCCCCTGTGGGCGCCACACAAAAAGCCTTGGCCAAAGCCGGCTGGAAAGTGGAAGACGTGGACCTGTGGGAAGTCAACGAAGCCTTCGCCGTGGTGCCCATGGCTTTGATGAAAGAACTCAACGTGTCGCACGACAAGGTCAACGTCAACGGCGGCGCCTGTGCTTTGGGTCACCCCATCGGTGCATCGGGTGCGCGCATCATGGTCACGCTGATTCACGCGCTCAAAGCACGCGGCCTGAAAAAAGGCTTGGCCACCTTGTGTATCGGTGGCGGCGAAGGCACGGCTGTCGCGCTCGAAATCATTTAAGGACGCGCCATGTTGCTCACCCCAGATCAAACCATGATTCGCGATGCTGTGCGCGACTTTGCACAGCAAGAACTCTGGCCCAACGCCGCCAAATGGGACAAAGAACACACCTTTCCGCATGAGGTGCACAAAGGCTTGGCCGCCCTCGGCGCTTACGGCATTTGCGTGCCTGAAGACTTGGGCGGCGCTGGCTTGGACTATTCCACGCTCGCGATTGTTTTAGAAGAAATCGCCGCAGGCGATGGCGGCACCAGCACGGCGATTAGCGTGACCAACTGCCCTGTCAACGCCATCCTCATGCGCTACGGCAACGATGCCCAAAAGAAACAGTGGCTCACCGAATTGGCCCAAGGCAACATGCTCGGCGCGTTTTGCTTGACCGAACCACACGTGGGCTCTGACGCCTCTGCGCTGCGCACCACCGCCACCAAAGAAGGCGACGAATACGTCATCAACGGCGTGAAGCAATTCATCACCAGCGGTAAAAACGGCCATGTGGCCATCGTCATTGCCGTGACCGACAAAGGCGCAGGCAAAAAGGGCATGAGCGCCTTCATCGTGCCCACCAGCGCACCTGGCTACCAAGTGGCACGCCTCGAAGACAAGCTGGGCCAACATAGTAGCGACACCGCACAAATCAACTTTGACAACTGCCGCATCCCCGCTGAAAACCTGATTGGCGCAGAGGGTGAGGGCTACAAGATTGCGCTGTCTGCTTTGGAAGGCGGTCGCATCGGCATTGCTGCGCAAAGCATTGGCATGGCGCGCAGCGCGTTTGAAGCGGCCTTGCAGTACAGCAAAGAACGCGTGAGCTTTGGCACAGCCATCTTCAACCACCAAGCGGTGGGTTTTCGTTTGGCCGATTGCGCCACGCAACTCGAAGCTGCGCGCCAACTCATGTACCACGCCGCTGCGTTACGCGACGCTGGCTTGCCTTGTTTGAAAGAAGCTGCCATGGCCAAACTCTTTGCCAGTGAAACGGCCGAGAAGGTGTGCAGTGTGGCCATTCAAACCTTAGGCGGCTACGGCGTGGTGAATGACTTCCCCGTCGAGCGCATCTACCGCGACGTGCGCGTCTGCCAAATCTACGAAGGCACCAGCGACGTGCAAAAAATCATCATCCAACGCGCCTTGGCTTGATCTGCCTTAACTTGCCGTTCACATGGCCTGTGTAGGATTGTTTGTCTGCACTTCAGTGAATAGGAATTTGCCATGAGCTTTGCCCAAACCCATATCGCCACCTTGTTCAAATACGGTGGCATCAGCTTCATTGCAGGGGCGGTGAACCATGGCTTTTTCAGCGAGTCGCGCTCGATCTGGACCGCCGGCTTTGGTGTGCTGTTTTATTTGTTGGGCTCATGGCTAGACATTCGCAACGACCAAGCACGCCATGTGCGCTGGGGCGATGTGCTGGGCTTTGGTTTGTTGTCGTCCATCGGCTTGGGGTTTTTCACCGGCGGGTTGCAGCACTTTCCTGATTCGCCAGACCGCAGCCTGTGGGTTGTGCCACTCGGTTTTGTATTGAGTTTGCTGGCCATGTACTTCATGGATTGGCGTGGCCAACTGCGCGCGCGTGCGCTGGTCAGTTACGGCTTAATTTCGTTTGCGGTTGTGATGGCAGGCTCTGCGGCTGCATGGTCTGTGTTGCAAGGGGCGCCCGCTTCTGAACACAGCCACTCGCACGGCGAAGCGAGTGCCGCCCCTGAGCACAACCACGATGCCCATTCACATGATGCGACGGCTGGCGATGCGTCAATGCGAACCGTCACCATCACCATGGATGACACCATGCGTTTCACGCCTGCCAACTGGCAAGCCACATCAGGTGAAACCGTGCGAATTCGTGTGGTGAACATTGGCAAGGTGCGCCACGAGTTCATCATCGGCACGGACGCCGAGTTGAAAGCCCATGCGCAGGAGATGAAAAAGCCAAGCGCCCATCACCACCATGCGGATAACGCACTCAGCTTAGGCGCTGGCGAGTCGGGCGAGCTGCGCTGGACTTTTGCTGATGCAGGTGTGTTGCACATTGCGTGCTTTGAACCCGGTCATTACGAAGCCGGTATGCGCGGCACGATTTCTGTTTTGCCCTGAATCCGGTATGCGTGCCAGCGCTGCCTGCCCGTGCGGGCGCATCGACACCAAGAAACGTCCAGCGACATACGCCGATTGCTGCAGTCGTTTCGTTGACCACTTCGACACCGCACCTGCGCCCGACGCAGAGCACCTCATGCGTTCACGTTACAGCGCGTTTGTGCACGAACAAGCCAACTACTTGCTCACCACGTGGCACAGCAGCACACGTCCTGCATTGCTCGACTTCGATACAGGCGCCAAGTGGTTAGGCCTGGAGGTGCGCGAGCACACAGTCGCAGGGGCTGACACAGCCGAGGTGGAGTTTGTGGCGCGTTACCGTGTGGCCGGCCAAGCCGTGCGCCTGCACGAGCGCAGCCGCTTTGTGCGCGAAGACGGCCGCTGGTTTTATGTCGATGGTGATCAGCGCGGATAATTCCCGCATGACATTTGAAGCTGTTTTGTTCGATTGCGATGGCGTGCTGGTCGACAGCGAAGCCATCACCTGCGGTGCCTTGCGTGACATGCTGGATGAAAACGGCTGGCGCTTGAGCTTGGCCGAATGCATGGCGCACTTTGTGGGCCACACCGTGCGCAGCCGCGCTGACCTGATTGAACGTCACACAGGCAAGCCGCTGACCGACGCCTTCATGGACGAGTTCTATCGCCGCCGCAACCTTCGCCTAGAAAGCGACATCACTGCCATCGACGGCATTCACGATGCTGTGCGTCATCTGCATGAACGCTGCGAGGGCCGCATTGCGGTTGCTTCTGGTGCAGACCGTTACAAAGTTGAGATGATGTTGCAGCGCGTGGGCCTCGCTCAGTTTTTTGAAGGCCGCATTTTCAGTGGCCATGAAATGCCACGCAGCAAACCTTTCCCTGATGTGTACTTGGCTGCTGCAGCACACTTGCAAGTCGACCCTGCACGCTGCTTGGTGGTGGAAGACACACCCGTGGGCATCACGGCGGGTGTGGCTGCGGGCGCGACGGTGTGGGCGTATGCGCCGCCTCTTGCGCCCACTGACGTGCTCGTGCAAGCGGGCGCCAAGCATGTGTTTGCACACATGACCGACTTACGTTTGCCGTCATTGGGGAGCCTCGCCTGAGGTGTGTGGACGCTCAGCCCTGTGTGTTTGCGCCAGTGGTGTGCGTCCAGCGGTCACGACTTGGTGCACATCCTGGGCTGTCAGGCATTCACGCAAAACGCCTTGTCCCACCATCCCGCTGGCGCCAAAAATCAATACTTTCATCACAGTTCCTTTTGATAGTTGCCCAAAATTAGGCCTTGTGTCGGAACGCTTCAGGCGCTTGCCCTGTCCACGTTTTGAATGCACGAATGAAGCTCTTTTCATTCGAGAACCCCACCTCGTTGGCAATTTGCTTGAGCGGCTTGCGGGTGCGCAGCAGCAGTGTGCGTGCGCGTTGTTCACGCACACTGTCTTTGAGTTGTTGCAAGCTCGCGCCTTCTTCTTGCAGTTGCCGGTGCAGGGTGCGGGCCGACATGTTCAGCCACGCCGCCAAGTCATCCGCATTGCGGCTGTGTTCGGGGTGCTGGGCCAAGGCTTGGCGGACTTTCTCCACCAACAACCGGTCACGTCGATAGGGACGCACGGTCAGCAGCAAGGCGCGTTCCAGCATCTGTTGCAGAGCGGCTTCGTCGCGGCGCACGGGCAGTGCCAAGTAGCCCGCATCAAACTGCAAAGAGTTGGCCGCCGCATGGAAGTGCGTGGGGCCATCAAACAACACACGGTAGCTGTCGGCGTGTGCGGGCGGCGCAAAGCGCAGGTGCGTGGCGGTGAGCGGGATGCGTGAATCGGTCAGCCAACACGCCACCCCCAGCGCATTGCGCAACACCGACACCACGCAAAACTCACGGAACACACCCAAGTCGCGCGTCTCATCCAGTTGTAAGGTGGCCACGCCGTTGCGTTCGGTCAAGCTCAGCCGAATGTCGTCGGTCAACAAACCGTGGTGCCGGCACCAACGCCCCAGCGCCAAACCCAGTGTGGGTGAGGTGAGTGAGGCGCGCACCAACATGCCGTAGCTGCCCCAAGGCAGGCGGCGGCTGAACCAGCCTAGGCCCTCGTCGTCCAGCTCTTGCATGGCAATGCCCGACATCAACTCCATCTGCATGGCGGTGACGCGGGTGTTGTTTTTCTTTAAGAGTTTTGGCTCGATTTGTGCCTTTTTCAGGGCGTCGTCCACGCGCAAGTCGCGCTGCGCGTAGGCCGTCGCAATCGCTTGAATGAAGGCGATCGGCGTCTCGGCACGACCCAGCGCGGGCGTTTGTTCGGGGGCAGAATTAGGACTAACCATAAGAAGTGTCATTGTGGCAGGATTTGCAACCCATCTGACACATGACGTGGGGGTAAACAGCCTAAGCTTGGCAGCAACGCCGTTCAAGGAAAAAGACGATGACTGTTTTGCATTCCCAACTCAACCCACGCTCTGCCGATTTCACGGCCAACGTCGCTGCCATGCGCACCGTGGTGGATGACCTCAAGGCCCATCTCGAAAAAATCGCCGTCGGCGGTGGCGAGGCCGCACGCGCCAAACACACCGCACGCGGCAAGCTGCTGCCCCGCGACCGCGTGCAAATGTTGCTCGATCCAGGCACGCCATTCCTTGAGGTGGCCCCACTCGCCGCGCTCAACATGTACAACAACGACGCGCCGTGCGCAGGCTTGATCGCGGGCATTGGCCGCGTCAGCGGTGTGGACTGCATGATCGTCTGCAATGACGCCACGGTGAAGGGTGGCACCTACTACCCGCTCACAGTGAAGAAGCATTTGCGTGCGCAAGAAATTGCGCAGCAAAACAACTTGCCTTGCATTTACTTGGTCGACTCGGGCGGTGCCAACTTGCCCAACCAAGACGAGGTGTTCCCAGACCGTGACCACTTTGGCCGCATCTTTTTCAACCAAGCCAACATGAGCGCGCAAGGCATTGCGCAAATTGCGGTGGTCATGGGCAGCTGTACCGCAGGCGGCGCGTATGTGCCGGCCATGAGCGACGAAACCATCATCGTGAAAAACCAAGGCACCATCTTCTTGGGCGGCCCTCCTTTGGTGAAGGCCGCCACCGGTGAAGTGGTGACAGCCGAAGACCTGGGCGGTGGTGATGTGCACACGCGCCTCTCCGGCGTGGCCGACCACCTCGCGCAAAACGATGTGCATGCATTGGCGCTGGCGCGTCAGACAGTGAAAAACCTCAACGCTCAAAAGCAGCCCAACATTGCCACGCACGCGCCTGTGCAGCCGAAGTACGACGCGCAAGAGTTGTATGGCGTCATTCCCACCGACACACGCAAGCCGTTTGATGTGCGCGAAATCATTGCGCGCATCGTCGATGGCAGCGAGTTCGATGAATTCAAAGCCCGCTTTGGCACCACGCTGGTGTGCGGCTTTGCGCGCATCGAAGGCATGCCTGTGGGCATCATTGCCAACAACGGCATCTTGTTCAGCGAGTCTGCCTTGAAGGGCGCGCACTTCATTGAGCTGTGTTGCCAACGCAAAATCCCGCTGGTGTTTTTGCAAAACATCACCGGCTTCATGGTGGGCCGCAAATACGAAAACGAAGGCATTGCCCGCAACGGCGCCAAGATGGTCACGGCAGTGGCCACCGCCGCTGTGCCCAAATTCACCATCATCATTGGTGGCAGTTTTGGTGCGGGCAACTACGGCATGTGTGGCCGCGCGTACAGCCCCCGCTTTTTGTGGATGTGGCCGAATGCGCGCATCTCCGTCATGGGCGGCGAGCAAGCCGCCAGCGTGTTGGCCACCGTCAAGCGCGATGGCATTGAGGGCAAAGGCGGTCAGTGGAGCGCCGAAGAAGAGCAAGCCTTCAAAGACCCGATTCGCCAACAGTACGAAGAGCAAGGCCATCCTTATTTCGCCACCGCGCGTTTGTGGGACGACGGTGTGATTGACCCCGCTGACACACGCCGTGTCTTGGCTTTGGGATTGAGCGCTTCGTTGAACGCGCCCATTCCTGAAACCAAGTTTGGTTTGTTCCGCATGTGATGGAGCGCTGAGATGTCCACACCTTCAAACACCGCACTGACCATCGCCGACCACGGCGCCGTGCGCACCCTCACCCTCAGCCGTCCCGATGTGCGCAATGCGTTCAACGACGAAGTGATTGCCGAGTTGAAAAATGCTTTCATCGACGCTGGCCTTGCCGCTGACGTGCGCTGCGTGGTACTGGCCGCAGAAGGCCCCGCGTTTTGCGCAGGTGCCGACCTGAACTGGATGCGCCGCATGGCCGACTACACGCGGGACGAAAACCTCGCTGACGCAGGCCAGCTTGCTGCCATGCTGCGTGCGATTTACGAATGCCCCAAGCCAACCATCGCCCGCGTGCAAGGCGATGTGTTTGCCGGTGGCGTGGGCTTGGTCGCTGCGTGCGACATGGCGGTGAGTGTGGACACGGCCACCTACTGCTTGAGCGAGGTGAAGCTGGGTCTCATTCCCGCCACCATCAGCCCCTATGTGATTCGTGCCATGGGCGCGCGTGCTTCGCACCGCTACTTTTTAACGGCCGAGCGTTTCAGCGCGGCAGAGGCGCATCGTGTGGGCCTCGTTCACGAGGTGGTGGCCGCGGATGCGCTGGATGCCAAAGTGGCCGAGTTGACCAGCGCCTTGGTCAGTGCCAGCCCCAATGCTGTGCGTGCCTGTAAACGCTTGGTGCAAGACGTGGCTGAGCGCAAGATTGACGACGCCTTGGTGGCGCACACCGTGGCAGGCATTGCCGACATTCGTTCAAGCGCAGAAGGCAAAGAGGGCGTGCAGTCTTTTTTGCAAAAGCGCAAGCCTTCGTGGTTGCTGTGAGCTTCTCGGAAAAAGGATTCAAAGATGTTTAAGAAAATTCTGATTGCCAACCGTGGCGAAATCGCTTGCCGAGTTGCGGCCACCGCTCGCCGCATGGGTATCAAAACCGTGGCCGTGTATTCGGATGCTGACGCACAAGCCAAGCACGTGCAGGTCTGCGACGAGGCCGTTCACATCGGTGGCAGCGCCCCCAAAGACAGCTACTTGCGCTGGGAGCGCATCTTGCAAGCCGCCAAAGACACAGGCGCGCAAGCGGTGCATCCAGGCTACGGCTTTTTGAGTGAGAACGAAGACTTTGCCAAAGCGTGCGCAGCAGCAGGCCTCGTGTTCATTGGTCCACCCGCCTCAGCGATTTTGGCGATGGGCTTGAAAGCTGAATCTAAACAGCTCATGGAAAAAGCAGGCGTGCCTTTGGTGCCCGGCTACCACGCCGCTGACCAAGACCCTGCGTTGCTGCAACGCGAGGCCGACCGCATTGGCTACCCCGCGCTCATCAAAGCCAGCGCAGGCGGTGGTGGAAAAGGCATGCGCGTGGTCAACAGCAGCGCCGAGTTTGCCGATGCATTGGCCAGCTGCAAACGCGAAGCCATCAACAGCTTTGGCGACGACGCGGTGTTGATTGAAAAATACGTGCAACGCCCACGCCACATTGAAATTCAAGTGTTTGGCGACACGCACGGCAACTGTGTGTATTTGTTTGAGCGCGATTGCTCGGTGCAACGTCGCCACCAAAAAGTGTTGGAAGAAGCCCCTGCACCCGGCATGACCGAAGCCTTGCGCAAGCAAATGGGCGAAGCCGCTGTGGCCGCCGCCAAAGCGGTGAACTATGTGGGCGCGGGTACGGTGGAGTTCATCGTCGAGCAAACGGCGTATGACAAGCCCGAGTCCATGAAGTTTTTCTTCATGGAAATGAACACACGTTTGCAGGTGGAACACCCCGTGACTGAAGCCATCACCGGCCTCGACTTGGTGGAGTGGCAACTGCGCGTGGCCAGCGGCGAGCCGCTGCCTTTGCAGCAAAGCGATTTGCGCATCCACGGCCATGCCATTGAAGCGCGCATTTGTGCCGAGAACCCAGACAACAATTTCTTGCCTGCCACCGGCACTTTGGCGGTGTACCGCAAGCCCACCTGCAGCAGCTTTGAAATCCCGAACACGAGCGACACAGGCATTGCGGTCCGCATCGACGACGGCGTGCGCGAAGGCGACAGCATCAGCCCGTTTTACGACTCGATGGTGGCCAAGCTCATCGTGCACGGCGACACGCGTGAGCAAGCACTGGCGCGTTTGGACGAAGCGCTGTCGCAAACCCGCATCGTCGGTTTGACCACCAACGTGCAGTTCTTGCGCCACATCATTCGCACCGATTCGTTCGCCACGGCCAAGCTCGACACGGCCTTGATTCAGCGCGAAGAAAAAGCCTTGTTTGCGCAAGAGCCCTTAGGCCTCGCGCTCACTGCGGCATCGGTGGTGGCCAACACGCTGCACCGTGAACAGGCCTTGAAGGGCAACGATCCTTTCAGCAGTCGCGATGGCTGGCGCGCTTTTGGTGTCGCCACGCGCAACTTTGGTTTTGTGTTCCATGGCGCGTCTTACGACGCCGTGCTGACCTACGTCCATGACGGCAGCTTGCAATTGAGCGTGGCCGATGCAGACGGTGATGTGTCTGACACCTTGACTTACCGCGAAGACGGCGATGCCTTGCACATCAGCTTTGCGGGTCAACACGCCCGCGTGCAAGTCTTCCACGAAGCACAAGGCCATGAAGACGTGGCTCATGTGTTTGCGCCACAAGGCGCCACGCGCATCACCGTGGTCGATGCCTTGGCCCACGCCGGCGAAGTGCAAGAGGCGGGTGGTCGTTTGACTGCGCCCATGCCTGGTAAGGTGGTGTCGTTTGCGGTTGCCGCAGGTGACAAGGTCAAGGCCGGTCAGCCGTTGGCGGTGATGGAAGCGATGAAAATGGAGCACACCATTGCCGCACCTGCGGATGGTGAAGTGTTAGAACTGCTCTATGCGCCGGGCGACCAAGTGGCCGAAGGCGAAGAGCTTTTGAAATTGAAAGTGTGACCATGTTGACCTCTTTGCCGCATCGTGTGCGTTTGATTGATGTGGGGCCGCGTGATGGCCTGCAAAACGAAAAGCAGCCCGTGCCTGCCGCCGTCAAGGTGGAGCTGGTGCATCGCCTGCAAGACGCCGGTTTGAACGAAATTGAAGTCACCAGTTTTGTGTCACCCAAATGGGTGCCGCAAATGGCCGACAACGCCGAGGTGATGGCGGGCATTCACCGCCAGCCCGATGTGCGCTACTCGGTGCTCACCCCCAATTTGCAAGGCTTTGAAGCTGCGTTGAAAACCAAGCCCGATGAAATCGTGGTGTTTGGCGCGGCCAGCGAAGCCTTCAGCCAAAAGAACATCAACTGCTCGATTGCAGAAAGCATTGAGCGCTTTGCTCCCGTGGTGAAGGCCGCGCGCGATGCCGGCATTGCCGTGCGCGGCGCCATGAGCTGCACCGTGGGCTGCCCTTACGAGGGTGAGATTGCGCCAGAGCGTGTGGGGTACTTGGCGGGCTTGATGAAGAGCATTGGCATTCAGCGCGTGGACGTGGCCGACACCATTGGTGTGGGCACCCCGCGCAAAGTGCAAGCGGCCATGGAGGCCACGCTCAGACACTATGCGCTCAATGATGTGTCGGGCCACTTTCACGACACCTATGGCCAAGCCTTGGTCAACACCTTGGCCGCTTTGCAAATGGGCGTGTGGAATTTCCAATCTTCAGTGGCCGGCTTGGGCGGTTGTCCGTATGCCAAAGGTGCCACTGGCAACGTGGCCACCGAAGACGTGGTCTACATGATGCAAGGCATGGGCATTGAGACCGGCATTCATCTCGACAAGCTCATTGATGCAGGTGTGTTCATCAGCAACGCCTTGGGGCGCCAACCCAATTCCCTGGTGTCCCGCGCGGTTTTGAACAAACGCGCCGTTTGAGCGGTTGACGTTCGCCGACAATTCATCCATGTGTGGCAGCGAACTCACCCCCAAACCCCAAGGCTTGACGCCTGTTGATTTGCGCTTGCAAGCGCAGGCCAAGCGCGTGCTGCAAAGCCGCGATGCGCCCCCGTCTCCTTGTATTTCGATTTGCCGCATGTCAGACGACACCACGTATTGCGAGGGCTGCTGGCGCACCTTGGATGAAATTGGTGGATGGGGCCAGCGCACCGCAGATGACAAGCGTGCGGTGTGGCAGTTGATTGGCGAGCGTTTGGCGGCGCACGCCGTTGCATCTGCCCTGCCGAAGTAGCGCAGCGCTTTCCATCAGAATGCATCCATGAAAACCATCACGTGTTACCTTGATTTCATCTCGCCCTACGCCTACCTCGCGTTTGAGGTGTTGCCAAAACATTTGATGGGCGTGAGCCACCGCATGGTTTACAAGCCTGTGTTGTTCGCAGGCATGCTCAAGCACCACGGCCAACTGGGCCCTGCTGAAATTGCAGGCAAACGTGAGTGGACTTATCGTCAAGTGCTGTGGCAAGCCAAGCAGCTGGGCATTCGCTTAGACATGCCGCAATCACACCCGTTCAACCCCCTGGCCTTGTTGCGCTTGGCTGTGGCATGCAGCGCGGAGGGCGAGCCCAATCGTCATGTGTGCGAAACCATCTTCAAACACGTGTGGCAGGGCGGTGCAGCCGCCGATGACATGGCACGTTTGCAGGCCCTCACGCAACAGTTGGCACCCCAACGCTCGGTGGATACGCCTGAGGTCAAACAACAGCTCAAAGCCAACACCGAAGAGGCCATTGCGTGTGGCGTATTTGGTGTCCCCACGTTTTGTGTGGACGACAAAGTTTTTTGGGGCTTGGATGCGCTGCCCATGATGCGTGCTTACCTTGATGGAGATCAATGGTTTGATCAAACATGGCGCACCGCTGCAAGCATTCAGCAAGGCGTGAAGCGTTGAATCAGGGCATTGCTATGAAAATGCTCGCATGCCTAACGCTTTTAACTTCTCAGCCTCCCCGTTTGACTGCTTAACGCCCGACCAACAGCGCTTGGTGCGCGACAGTGTAGACGTGGTTTACTACCCCGAGGGTGAGACCATTTTGGATGTCGGCACAGCTCCCACGCATCTGTTTGTCATCATCAAAGGGTTTGTCACGCAGTACGACGGCGACGAGGTGATCACCACTTATGGGCCCGACGACACCTTTGATGGTCGCGGCCTGGTGGCAGGTAAAACCAGCAACAAATTTGTGGCGCAAGAAGAGGTAGTGGCCTACCAACTGGCGCGCAAAACCGTGACCGATTTGATTGCCAGCAACGCCACCTTTGGTGCTTTGTTGTTCTCGGACTTGAGCAACAAACTCACGGCTTTGTCGCAGCGACAAAGCCAGCACGAACTGCAGTCCCTCACGCTCTCGCGTGTGGATGAAGCCTTTGTACGCCCCGCACATTTTGTAGAGATGGATGCCGATGTGCTGTCGGTGGTCAAGGTGCTGCAAGTGCAACGCACCAAATGTGTGTTGGTGCGTGATCGCAGCAGCACGCCTGAGCGCTTGGGTGTGTTTACCGCCTCGACCTTGCAACGCGCGATCCTGAATGGCGCACCATTGGCGCAACAAAAGGTCGGAGACCTCGCCAACTTTCAAATCATTGCCGTGCGCCCATCTGACCAAGTGGGCGATGCCTTGGCGTTGTTGCAGCGCCACCGTGTGCACCGTTTGGTGGTGATGGACGACAACCGTGTGGTGGGCGTTCTAGAGGCCTTGGACTTGTTCAGCTTCTTGTCCAACCATTCGCACCTCATCACGGTGCAGGTTGAAGCAGCGACAGACATTGAAGGCTTGGCCCAAGCCGCCGCGCAAATCACCCGCATGGTGACCACGCTGTACCGCAGCGGTACGCGCGTGAGTTTGATTGCGCGCTTGGTGCAAGACTTGAATGCCCGTTTGTTTGAACGCGCTTGGCAGTTGATCGCCCCCGCAGATCTGGTGGCTAACAGTTGCTTGTTTGTGATGGGCAGCGAAGGGCGCGGCGAGCAGCTGCTGAAGACGGACCAAGACAACGGTCTTGTCCTGCGTGATGGCTACACGCCGCCCGATAACCTGGAAGCCATTTGCCAGTCGTTCTCGCAAGCTTTGTCCGCGTTTGGTTACCCCGAATGCCCGGGCCACATCATGGTCAACAACCCCATGTGGCGCAAGACCTCGTATGACTTTGGGCAGATGGTGAAGCATTGGCTGTTGATGCCTGATGCCAACAGTTTGATGAACTTGGCGATCTTCTTAGATGCCCACGCGGTGTGCGGCGATGCCCATTTGTTGCAAGACGCCCAGCAGGTGCTCATGCGTTTTGCTACGGACAACGATGCCATGCTGGCGCGCTTTGCAGCAGCGATTGATGCCTTCGGCAACAGCCAAGGTTGGTGGAACCGTTTGCTAGGCTTGGATGACCAGCAAGGCTTGCACCTCAAGAAAGAAGGCATCTTCCCGCTGGTGCATGGCGTGCGCAGCTTGGCCTTGGCCGAGCATTTGCAAGAGACCAGTACCACGGCGCGCATTGATGCCTTGGTGTTGAAAAACGTCATCACACCTGCGCTGGGTGCCGACCTCACGCAGAGCTTGCATTTTTTGATGGGTCTGAAGCTCAAGGCCGGTGTGACCGAAATGGAAACGCAACGTGAAGTGTCAGGCTTGGTCAATGTGGCCAAGCTGTCGACCTTGGAGCGCGACTTGTTGAAAGACGCGCTGGGGGTGGTGAAGCATTTCAAAGCTTTGTTGCGCAGCCGTTTCAAACTTGATGCGCTGTGATGATCTCGTTTCTCTCTCCTTTGCAGTGGTGGCGCTCGCTCAAGCGTGAGTGGCTGATTTATCACCTCGGCTTGCCTGAGTTTCGTTTCATGTTTGACGCCCCACCTCCGAACGAATGGGTGTCGCTCGATTGCGAAACCACAGGTCTGAATGTCAACTCAGATGAAATCATCTCCATCGGGGCGGTTCGCATTGTGGGCAACAAAATCATGACCAGCGAGCGCTTTGAAGTGCTGGTGCGCCCCGAGCGCGGCGTGTCTGCCGACAGCGTGCGTATTCACCGCTTGCGTGGTCAAGACGTGGCGCAAGGCTTGACCGCCGATGAAGCCATGAAGCAACTCCTGCGCTTCATTGGCAGCCGCCCCTTGGTGGGCTACTTTTTAGAGTTCGATGTGGCCATGCTCAATCGAGCGATCTGGCCGCTCTTGGGTCAAGGCTTGCCTCAGCCGAAGATCGAAGTCTCGGCGATGTACTACGACCACAAGTTTCGCCAGATGCTGCCGTATGAACAGCAGACCAACCCCAACATCGATTTGCGTTTTGCCACGTTGATGTCGGATTTAGATTTGCCTGTGCGTGAGGCGCACGACGCTTTGAATGACGCGGTGATGGCGGCCATGGCGTTCATTAAGTTGCGTCAGTTGCGTTCTGGGGGGTAACGTCCCTTCTTTGGCGCGCGAGGTGAGGTAGGCGAACACGGCTTACATCGCTGCGCGACGAATGGCGCCGTATTCGCCTACCTCACCTCGCTTTCGCTTGTGATGCGAATCAAGTTTCGCGTGCCTACAGTTGCTCAGTGAGCCGACTGGTTTGAATTCAGCTACTTCGCCACGCTTAAAGCTCACCGAAACACAAAGTGTGAGGGACACACAGATGCGGCGCCATTCGTCGCGAAGCGATGTAAGCCGCGTCTGTGTGTCCCTCACACATCTCAGCCAAAGCAAATATCAAAAACAAACAGACATAAAAAAACCGAGCACGAATGCTCGGTTCTTAGAGGACTGAGCCCCGAAGGACTCAGAACCCAAGGTCTTAGTGACCCGATGCGCCAGAAGCGCCGTAGCCAGTTTCCGAACGCACTTGTTGTGCGGCGAACGCTGCGCGCTCTTTCTTGGCTTGTTCGCTGTTGTCCAAGATGGAGAACAACCAGATACCCACGAAGCCGATGGTCATAGAGAACAAGGCAGGTGAGGCATAAGGGAACCATGCTGAACCTTTGGGGTTGCCCAGTGCGGCTTCCCACACAGAAGGCGACACCACGGTCAAAGCCACAGAAGAGATCAAGCCCAAGAAGCCACCAATCACGGCACCTTTGGTCGTGCAATCTTTCCACAACACAGACATGAACAACACAGGGAAGTTAGCAGACGCGGCAATCGCGAAAGCCAAGGCCACCATGAAGGCGATGTTTTGCTTCTCAAACGCAATGCCCAACACCACAGCCACAACGCCAAGCGCCAAGGTCGTGATGCGAGACACGCGCAATTCAGAAGCGCTGTCAGCGTTGCCCTTCTTGAACACCGTGGCGTACAAGTCGTGTGACACAGCGGATGCGCCAGACAAGGTCAAGCCAGCCACCACAGCCAAGATGGTTGCGAAGGCCACGGCAGAGATGAAGCCGAAGAACACGTCGCCGCCAACAGCCTTAGCCACCAGCACAGCCGCCATGTTGGCGCCACCGGCTTTGAGTTGCGCATTCAATTCAGGGTTGGTGATCACCAAGGTGATGGCGCCGAAACCGATGATGAAGATCAACACGTAGAAGTAGCCAATCCATGTGGTTGCCCAGAACACAGATTTGCGAGCTTCTTTGGCGTCAGGCACCGTGAAGAAGCGCATCAAGATGTGTGGCAAACCAGCAGTACCGAACATCAAAGCCATACCGAAAGAGATGGCAGAGATCGGGTCCTTGATGAAGCCGCCAGGGCCCATGATGGACATGCCCACTTTGGCTGCGTCCGTTGCATTGGCTTTGTCCAACGCAGCAGATGCAGCGGCAGCGGCTTCAGGTGTGGCTGCGGCAGCTGCAGAGGCGGTGGCCGCTGCAATGGCAGCTTCTTTCGCCACGCCAGCCAAGGCTGTTTTCACTTCAACGCCTTTGGCGAACAGAGCTTCAGGGCTGAAACCGAATTGAGCCAAGACCATGAAGGCCATGAAGGTCACACCGGCGAGCAGCATGATGGCTTTGATAATTTGCACCCATGTCGTGGCAGTCATGCCGCCGAACAACACGTACACCATCATCAATGCACCGACCAACACCACGGCGATCCAGTAGTCCAAACCAAACAACAGCTTGATCAATGAACCAGCGCCCACCATTTGAGCGATCAAATAGAAAGCCACCACCACCAAAGTGCCAGAAGCAGCAAAGGCGCGGATAGGGGTTTGAGCGAAGCGGTAGCCTGCCACGTCAGCAAATGTGAATTTGCCCAAGTTGCGCAGACGCTCAGCCATCAAGAAGGTGATCACTGGCCAGCCGACCAAAAAGCCGATGGAGTAGATCAAACCGTCATAGCCCGATGCCATCACAGCAGCGGAAATACCGAGGAACGACGCGGCAGACATGTAGTCGCCCGCAATCGCCAAGCCGTTTTGGAAGCCGGTGATGCCGCCACCTGCGGTGTAGAAGTCCGCTGCAGATTTGGTTTTGGCCGCAGCCCATTTGGTGATGCCCAAAGTGGCAATCACGAATGCGCCGAACATGACGATGGCGGTCCAGTTGGTGGCTTGTTTGGTGGTTTCACCCAAGTCAGCACCTGCTGCGAAGACGGTGCCTGCAGACAGCGCCAAGACAGCGCCTAAGAGTGTGGAGATTTTTTTCATTTGGTTGCGTCCTCCAAGATTTCCTTGGTCAACGTGTCGTATTCGCTGTTCGCGCGGTTCACATAGATGCCGGTGATCACGATGGTGAAAATGATCACGCCCATGCCCAATGGAATACCGATGGTTGTGACGCCTGCACCGATAGGTTGTGCGAGGAAAGGTTTGTTAAATGCAATCAATGCGATGTAGCCGTAGTACACGACCAACATCAACACGGCGAGGAACCAACCGAAGCCACCGCGCTTGGCGCGCAGCTCTTTGTATTTCGGGTGGTTCTGGATCTTGTCGACCACTGGATCACTCATTGTTATCTCCCATTTGGGTTATTGAAAAACGCAAGAAGGATGCTTCCTTCATTGACTGATCCATTGTGGAAAGGGGGACTGACCAAGTCCTTACGCGCTATAGGGGCAAACTCTTTGTTTTCAGAGGGAAATGCTTAAAAAATAAACAAATTTTGTCGGTGTAAACCCCTACGCTCAAGGGTGAGTTATTTCATGTTTTATAGTCCAATTTGGAACCGAATTCCGCATGTAGAAAAAACAGCAAAGGGTTTCTACTCGGTTTTGATGTTTTGTGTTTTTTGAGCAGTATTTGTTCTGTCATGGGGCGTCAGAAAACGGTCAGTTAGCACACAGATAGTTGCCGCCACAGCCGCTGCCTAGGGGCTGCAATCAAAAAGTCTAAGGAGACAAAAAACATGGCAACACTAGACGTCAATCGCCCGATGTCAGCTGAAGAAAAGAAGGTGATCTTCGCTTCTTCATTAGGTACCGTTTTCGAGTGGTACGACTTTTACCTGTACGGTTCACTCGCTGCAATTATTGCGAAGCAGTTCTTCAGCGGTTTGGATGAAGGCTCTGCGTTCATCTTCGCACTGCTGGCTTTCGCGGCTGGTTTCATCGTGCGTCCTTTTGGCGCGATCTTCTTTGGCCGCTTGGGCGACATGATTGGTCGCAAGTACACCTTCTTGGTGACGATCCTGATCATGGGCTTGTCCACCTTCATCGTGGGTATCTTGCCTAATTACGCCAGCATTGGTGTCGCTGCTCCTGTGATCTTGATCTGCTTGCGTTTGCTGCAAGGTCTGGCTTTGGGTGGTGAGTACGGTGGTGCGGCTACGTATGTGGCTGAACACGCGCCTCACGACAAGCGTGGCGCTTACACCTCTTGGATTCAAACCACTGCGACCTTGGGCTTGTTCCTGTCGTTGATGGTGATCTTGGGTACACGTACTGCTATCGGCGAAGAAGCATTTGCCGAGTGGGGCTGGCGTGTGCCGTTCATCGTGTCTATCGCGTTGTTGGCCGTGTCGGTCTACATCCGTTTGTCGATGAACGAGTCACCTGCTTTCGTGAAAATGAAAGCGGAAGGCAAAACTTCTAAGGCACCTCTGACCGAATCTTTCGGCCAATGGAAAAACCTGAAGATCGTGATCTTGGCCCTGATCGGTTTGACTGCAGGTCAAGCTGTGGTGTGGTACTCGGGTCAGTTCTACGCTTTGTTCTTCTTGACACAAGCGTTGAAAGTGGACGGCGCGACAGCCAACATCTTGGTGGCGGTGTCTTTGTTGATCGGTACACCATTCTTCATCGTCTTCGGCTCGTTGTCTGACAAGATTGGCCGCAAGCCCATCATCATGTTGGGCTGCTTGTTGGCTGTGTTGACTTACTTCCCTGTGTTTGAAGCGCTGACCAAGGCTGCTAACCCAGACTTGTACGCTGCACAACAAAAGAACAAAGTGGTTGTGACCGCTGACGCTGCTGAGTGCTCGTTCCAGTTCAACCCCACAGGCACTGTGAAGTTCACTAGCTCATGCGACATCGCTAAGCAAGTGTTGGCTTCTAGCTCTGTGAGCTATGAAAACACGGCAGGTGCTGCTGGTACGCCAGCCACCATCAAGATCGGCGAAGTCGAAATCGCCAGCTACAGCTCTAAAGGTTTGCCAGCTGACGAAGCCAAGGCCAAGTCTGCTGAGTTCCGCAAAGCAGTTGCTGAGGCTTTGAAAGCCGCCGGCTACCCAGCCAAGGCTGATCCAGCCAAAGTGGACCAAGTCAAGATCACCATCATCCTCACTTACTTGGTGATTTTGGTGACCATGGTTTACGGCCCAATCGCTGCGATGTTGGTGGAAATGTTCCCCACACGTATCCGTTACACCTCTATGTCTCTGCCTTATCACATCGGTAACGGCTGGTTCGGCGGCTTGCTGCCCACCACCGCTTTCGCGATCGTGGCGCAGACCGGCAATATGTACAACGGCTTGTGGTATCCCATCATCATCGCGGGTATGACCTTCGTCATCGGCATGATCTTTGTGAAAGAAACCAAAGACGTCGACATCTACGCTGACGACTAAGCATGTCAGCCACCCGGGGTGACCCGGGTGCTACATTCGAGCCCTCCCTGGTGGAGGGCTTTTTACTGATTTCGGAGATTTGATATGTTGAAAATTTTTGTAGGTTTCGTCATCTTCGCGGCACTGGCCATGTTTGTCATCTTCAAAGGCGGCAACAGCTTGGACATGGGCGGCGAAAAACATGGCGATGAAGCCATCCACGCCCCTGCGGAAGCCGCTTCTGGCGCTGCCTCGGGTGCGTCTGCAGACGCTTCTGCTGCCAAGTAATTTTTCGTTACTTCGCTCGTCAAAACGCCACGGCCAGTCCGTGGCGTTTTGCTTTTGTGGGTCGATTGAATGCTTAAGGTTAGGTAATGCCCCGACGGCGGGCTGGAACTGTGCGACTCTCTAGAATATTTGCCACACTACAAAAGGTCCAGCCATGACAGGCACCATCCGCATTCGTGGCGCTCGCCAACACAACCTCAAAAACTTAGACCTCGACATTCGCACGGGCGAGCTCACCGTGGTCACCGGCCCCAGTGGTTCGGGCAAGTCGAGTTTGGTGTTTGACACCTTGTACGCCGAGGGCCAGCGCCGCTATGTAGAGACCTTCAGTGCCTACGCGCGACAGTTTCTAGACCGCATGGACCGCCCCGCCGTCGATAAGGTGGAGGGTGTGCCCCCCGCGATTGCGATTGACCAAACCAACCCCGTGCGCAGCTCGCGCTCCACCGTGGGCACGATGACGGAGCTGAACGACCATTTGAAGTTGCTCATCGCGCGCGCTGGCCATTTGTTTGACCGCCAAACTGCACAGCCCGTACAGCACGACACGCCGCAAAGCATTTATGCCGAGCTGCAACGTCGCTGCGCGGCACAGCCGCAAGACCCACGCCTCATCATGACCTTCCCCGTGGAGTTGCCTGCCAACACCACAGCCGCCGAAGTCGAGCAGTGGTTGAGCGCCAGTGGCTTCACCCGCGTCCACGCCGAGCGCGAAGTGGCCACGCCGACAGGGCCACGCAAATTGCTGGATGTGGTGGCTGACCGCTTCAAACTCGGCAACACCGAACAAGCCCGCGTGGTGGAAGCCATTGAGCTGGCCATCAAGCGCGGCGGTGGCCGCTTGAATGTGTATTGGTCATTGGACGCCGAAGCCACGCCTGAACTCTGGCGCTTCTCCACCGGGCTGCATTGCCCCGACAGTGACTTGCGTTACAGCGACCCTATTCCTTCGATGTTCTCGTTCAACTCTGCTGTGGGTGCGTGCGAAACCTGTCGTGGTTTTGGCCGCGTGATTGGCGTGGACTACGGCTTGGTGATTCCGAACGACAAGCTCACCTTGCGTGCAGGGGCCATCAAAACCATCCAAACCCCAGCGTGGAAAGAAACCCAAGACGACCTGATGCGCCACGCCGAAGCCGAAGGCATTCCGCGTGACACGCCTTGGTACAAGCTGAGCCAAGAGCACAAAGACTGGGTCATCCACGGTTCGCCTTTGTGGAAAGGCAAGTGGAACCACCAGTGGTACGGCGTCAAACGCTTCTTTGAATACTTGGAGAGCAAGTCCTACAAGATGCATATTCGCGTGCTGCTGTCCAAGTACCGCAGTTACACACCATGTGGCACTTGTGCAGGCGCGCGTTTGAAAACCGACAGTTTGTTGTGGCGCATCGGCACCAAAGAACATGCCGACGCTGTGCTGCCACCGGCCAAGCGCTTCATGCCGCAAGGCGTGCAATGGAGCCGTGCGCAACTCGAAGCCATGCCAGGCTTGTGCCTGCATGACTTGATGCTCTTGCCCATCGACAAGCTGCACCAGTTCTTCAACAGCACACAAGTGGATGTGGCCGGTGCTGACGCACAAGCCTTGCATTTGTTGATGGACGAAATTCGCACGCGCTTGAGATACCTCAGCGATGTGGGCATTGGCTACCTCACCCTCGACCGCCAAAGCCGCACACTCAGCGGCGGTGAAGTGCAGCGCATCAACCTCACCACGGCACTCGGCACCTCGCTGGTCAATACCTTGTTTGTGCTGGACGAGCCCAGCATTGGCTTGCACCCGCGCGACATGAGCCGCATCAACGAAGCCATGCTGCGCTTGCGCAATGCAGGCAACACGCTGGTGGTGGTGGAACACGACCCCGCGGTGATGATGTGCGCCGACCGCATCATCGACATGGGCCCAGGCCCAGGCGTGAAGGGCGGGCAGATTGTGTTTGACGGCACCACCGAAGCTTTGAAGTCGGCTGATACCTTGACGGGCGCGTACTTGGGTGCCCGCAAAACCATTGGCCTTGGGCTTAAGCGCTTGGTCACCGACAACACGCCACGCCTGATTCTCGAAGGTGCGCGCGAGCACAACCTGCAAAACCTGAGCATCGAGTTCCCGCTGCAACGCTTGGTGTGCATCACCGGCGTCAGCGGTTCGGGCAAGTCGACCCTGATTCAAGATGTGCTCACGCCAGCGTTGCTACGCCACTATGGCCGCGCCACCGAAACACCAGGTGCACATGACCGTTTGTTAGGTGCGGACTACCTGAGCGATGTGGTGTTTGTGGACCAATCGCCCATCGGCAAAACCGCACGCTCCAACCCCGCCAGTTATGTGGGCGCGTGGGACGCTGTGCGCGAAATTTTCGCGGTGGCACCACTGTCCAAGCAACGAGGCTACACCGCCTCAAAGTTCAGCTTCAACAGCGGCGATGGCCGCTGCCCCACCTGCGGTGGTTCAGGCTTTGAACACGTTGAGATGCAGTTTTTAAGCGATGTCTACCTTCGCTGCCAAGACTGCAATGGACAACGTTACCGTCCAGAAATCCTAGAAGTCCGCATCGAGCGCAAAAAGCCGGTTGGCGCTGGGGCAGTGCTGACGCAGCGACATTCTGAGCAAAGCGAAGAGGAGCAAGGCAGTGCTGCCCCAGCGACAACCAGCGTCTTCCTCAATGTGGCGGACGTGCTGGAGCTGACTGTGGGTGAAGCGTTGGAAATTTTTGCGAGTGACCGCGAAGTAGTACGCACTTTGCAACCCATCGTCGATGTGGGCTTGGACTATGTGAAGCTGGGCCAACCCGTGCCGACCTTGAGTGGTGGCGAAGCACAGCGCTTGAAGCTCGCTGGCTTCTTGGCCGAGGCTGCCAAAGCGAAAACATCGAGTCGCCAGACGCTGGCTAAAAAGGGTGTGCTGTTTTTGTTTGACGAGCCCACCACCGGCTTGCACTTTGACGACATTGCCAAACTCATGCGCGCCATGCGCCGCTTGTTGGAAGACGGCAACTCGCTCATCGTCATTGAACACAACCTCGACGTCATCCGTGCCAGTGACTGGTTGATTGACCTCGGGCCCGAAGGCGGTGACGCGGGGGGCTTGTTGGTCGCCGAAGGCACGCCTGAAGAAGTACGCCTGCACCCCACGTCGCACACGGGCAAAGCCTTGCGTGACTACGCAGCGTCGATGGGCGTGGTGTACGAGATTGATGGCGAGAAGGCATCTGCAGGCTTGTTGGCTGCTGAAGACACGGCTCGGTTTGCAAAAGCTGCGCGTGGCATATCCGTTGCCGATGGCGCGATTCAAATCATCAATGCCAAAGAGCACAACCTCAAAAGCTTGAGCGTCAACATTCCACGCGGCAAGTTCAACGTCATCACGGGCGTGTCGGGCTCGGGCAAGTCCACGCTTGCATTTGATATTTTGTTCAACGAGGGGCAACGCCGCTATTTAGAAAGCCTTAACGCTTACGCGCGCAGCATCGTGCAGCCCGCAGGTCGCCCCGAGGTGGATGCGGTGTATGGCATTCCGCCCACGGTGGCGATTGAGCAGCGCTTAAGCCGCGGGGGGCGTAAGTCCACCGTGGGCACGACCACTGAGGTGTGGCATTTCTTGCGCTTGCTGTACGTCAAGCTGGGCACCCAACATTGCACCCACGACGGTGCCGCCGTGCAGCCGCAAACCGCAGAGCGCATTGCCGCACAGCTGATGCGCGAGTTCAAAGGTCAACACATTGGCCTGATGAGCCCCTTGGTGATGAACCGCAAAGGCGTTTACACCGAGCTGGCCGATTGGGCGCGTCCACGCGGCTACACCCACTTGCGCGTGGATGGTCACTTCTTGCCGACCAATGGCTTCCCGCGTTTGGACCGTTTCAAAGAGCACACCATTGAACTGCCAGTGGCCAGCCTTGAAGTTTCGGCACAAAACGAAACGGCCTTGCGGTTGGCGCTGACCATCGCACTAGAACATGGCAAAGGCGTGGTGCATGTCTTGAGTCAACTTGATGGTTTGCGCGAAGCGATGGAGGCCGGCACAGACACCAACAGCATTGGTCGCTTGGATGTGTATTCCACCAAGCGCGCCTGCCCTGTGTGCGACACCTCGTATGCCGAGCTGGACCCTCGCTTGTTCTCATACAACAGCAAGCACGGCTGGTGCCCCGACTGTGTGGGCACGGGCGTGAAGCTCAACAAAGACCAACGCAAGGTGTTGGACGATTCGGTGCGTGACGACAAAGAAAAAGGCCGCGAGCAAACCTTTGCCGAACCTGATGTGGACGACTTGGTCGATGTGGCTTGCCCGACCTGCGAAGGCACACGTTTGAACGCCACGGCACGTGCCGTGAAGTTTGCAGGCGTGGGCATCACAGACATCGCGCGTTTGAGCGTGACCGAGATTCGCAAGTGGGTTGAGAAGCTAGCCATGAGCGGGCGCGATGCCGACATCGCACGCGATCTGTTGCCTGAAATCAAGAGCCGTTTGGAGTTTTTAGAGCAAGTCGGTTTGAACTACCTCACGCTCGACCGTGGCGCGCCCACGCTCAGTGGTGGCGAGGCGCAACGCATTCGCTTGGCCGCGCAGTTGGGTAGTAACTTGCAAGGCGTTTGCTATGTGTTGGACGAGCCTACGATTGGTCTGCATGCGCGTGACAACCAAATTTTGTTGAACGCCTTGCATTTGCTCAGCGACAAGGGCAACACGCTGGTGGTGGTGGAACACGACGAAGACACCATTCGCCGTGCGGACCACATCATCGACATTGGGCCAAGCGCGGGTAAGCGCGGCGGGCGTTTGATGGGTGAGGGTTCGGTGAAAGACATCACCTCGCAGAGCGAATCTCAGACGGGGCGTTACCTGTTGCATGCGATGCGGCATCCGTTGCAGGCGCGGCGGCCTGTTTCTGAGGCGGCGCTGTCTGCTTTTGCAGCCGCCGCTGCTGCTGCCTCGCTCGCTGCGAAGGATGAGGCATTGCCGGGTTCCTCATGCGGCGAGCCAAAATCGTCACCCGGCAACGCCCCATCCTCCGCGAAGGTGGGTAAGCGCAAGGCGGCTGCTCCTGTTGCTGAAGCCGTTGCCACCGATGTGGCTGCTGTGCTTCAGTGGTTGTCGCTTGAGGGGGCATCGCTGCACAATTTGAGCGACGTGAGTGTGTCGATTCCGCTTAAGCGTCTGGTCGCGGTCACCGGTGTATCGGGGTCTGGCAAGTCCACCCTCGCGCGCGATGTGCTGTTGCACAACGTGGCGGCTGCGGTGGCGCAGCGCTCTACTCAGGCGGGGCGCAAGCTCGATGAGGAAGGCAAGCATCCGGCATGGTCTGGCTGCACGGGGCTTGATGGTTATCAAACCATCGACCGCGTGTTGGAGGTGGACCAAACGCCGATTGGCAAGACGCCACGTTCATGCCCTGCAACCTACATTGGTTTTTGGGACACGATTCGCAAATTGTTTGCCGAAACACTTGAAGCCAAAGCGCGCGGCTACGGCGCAGGACGCTTCAGTTTCAACACGGGTGAAGGCCGTTGCCACACGTGTGAAGGCCAAGGCCTGCGCACGATTGAGATGAGCTTTTTGCCCGACGTGAAAGTGCCATGCGAAACCTGCCACGGCGCTCGCTTCAACCCCGAGACTTTGGCAGTGAGCTGGCGCGGTAAGAGCATCGGCGATGTGTTGCAAATGGAAGTGGACGAGGCAGTGGAATTTTTCGCCACCATGCCCAACATCGCACACCCCTTGCAGCTGCTCAAAGACGTGGGCTTGGGTTACCTCACCTTGGGTCAGCCTTCACCCACGCTCAGCGGCGGTGAGGCGCAGCGCATCAAGCTGGTGACCGAGTTGAGCAAGGTGCGCGACGACGTGACGCGCCGAGGCAACAAAGCACCGCACACGCTGTATGTGTTGGACGAACCCACGGTGGGCCTGCACATGGCCGACGTGGACAAGCTCATTCGCGTGTTGCACCGCTTGGTGGATGGCGGTCACAGCGTGGTGGTGATTGAGCACGACCTTGATGTGATTGCCGAAGCCGATTGGATCATTGACCTCGGGCCTGAGGGCGGCGATGGCGGTGGTTTGATCGTGGCGGCCGATACGCCAGAGGCGGTGGTGGCTTTGGGGACGCACACGGGTGTTGCTTTGAAACCCGTGTTGGCTCGTTCGTAACGTTTCTTTTGTTGCGCTACGTTTCTGGGGCTCTGCTTGTTTCTTTGGCGTGGTTGCGTGCTGCGGGATAAGCCTAGGCTCCTCTTCGCTGCGCTCAGAATGTCGCTACGGCTTATCCCGCAGCACTTGTTTGTTTGCGAATGACTTCGCTCATACAAGTTGGTGCATAAGCGACGTTCTGAGTGTCAGAGTTTTCGGGCGCTGGCGGACGCTTGCACCTGCACCCGAATCTGATGCGTGCAAACGCGAAGAGAGGCTCAGTGGTGTTGCCCGTAGCGACATTCTGAGCGCAGCGAAGAGGAGCCTAGGGCAATGCCACTGAGCCTCTCTTCACTACAAAAGCAACAACTCAACCCGCAGTAGACAAAGCCAACCCAGCGTGCTCACGCAAAGGATGGAAATGAATCTTAGGAAAGCGTTCCTGCGCCAGTCGCACGTCATAAGGCGACGTGCATAAATACGCCAACGTATTGGCCGCATCCAACGCCATGCGCTGTGGATAGGCATAGGTGAACTCACGCAGCTCAGCTGGTGTGTCCGCCGTGATCCAGCGCGCACCCGTGTACTGACAGCTTTCTAGCTTCACATCGCAGTCGTACTCGGCTTTCAAGCGGTGTTGCACCACTTCAAACTGCAATTGGCCCACAGCGCCCAGCAGCATGGCGCCGCCAGCCTCGGGCTTGAATACCTGAATCGCGCCTTCTTCACCCAGCTGGTCCAAGCCCTGTTGCAGTTGCTTGGTGCGCAATGGGTTTTTCAAAATCACCGTCATGAACAACTCGGGCGCGAAGAATGGCAGGCCGGTGAATTGCAAGGCCGGTCCATCGGTGATGGTGTCGCCCAGCTGCACGCCGCCGTGGGTGGTGAAACCGATGATGTCGCCGGCATAGGCTTCTTCCACCGCTTCGCGGCGTTGCGACATGAAGGTCACCACGCTGGTGGGGCGCAGTTCTTTGGCGGTGCGTTGCACCTTCAGCTTCATGCCAGGGGTGAACTTGCCCGAGGCCACGCGCACAAAGGCAATGCGGTCGCGGTGGTTGGCGTCCATGTTGGCTTGCACCTTGAACACCACGCCTGCGAAGCCTTCATCTTCGGGCTGAATGGTTTTCTCAATGGCTTGCTTGTTGACGACAAGATGGCTCAAGCGTGGGCGAGGGGAGGGGGCGAGGTCGACCAAGGCGTCGAGCACTTCCATCACACCAAAGTTGTTCACGCCCGAGCCAAAGAACACGGGGGTTTGTTTGCCAGCCAAGAACGCTTCTTTGTCGAACTTTGGCGAGGCGCCCGTAGCCAGCTCCATGCTTTCCATGGCGGAGGCCCATTCCAAACCAAAGCGCTCGGCGAGTTTGTCTTGTTCGGTCAGCGGGTGGGTTTCAAAGTCTTGGGGCAAGCGTTCGGAGCCGGAGTCAAACACGGTCATGGCTTGCGTGCGCAAGTTGATGATGCCGCCAAACAGCTTGCCTTGGCCCACAGGCCAGGTCATGGGCACGCAGGGCATGCCGAGTTCGCGTTCGACTTCGTCGAGGATGTCGAGGGGGTCGCGCACTTCGCGGTCCATCTTGTTCACAAACGTGATGATGGGCGTGTCGCGCTGACGGCACACCTCAATCAGGCGTCGTGTTTGTGCTTCCACACCGTTGGCCGCATCAATCACCATCAAGGCCGAGTCCACGGCGGTGAGCACGCGGTAGGTGTCTTCCGAGAAGTCTTTGTGGCCAGGGGTGTCGAGCAGGTTGATGACGTGGTCGCGGTACAGCATCTGCATGACCGACGAGGCCACCGAAATGCCGCGTTGCTTCTCAATCTCCATCCAGTCCGAGGTGGCGTGGCGGCTGGCTTTGCGGCCTTTGACGGCGCCCGCAATTTGAATCGCGCCCGAGAACAGCAACAGCTTTTCGGTCAGCGTGGTTTTACCCGCGTCAGGGTGAGAAATGATGGCAAAGGTGCGGCGACGGCGCACTTCGTTCAGAAAGGAGCTCATGGGGTCACTATAAAAAGGGAGTGCCTAAAAATGGCAAATCAAGGCGGGAATCATAGCGCTGGGTCCGTGGTGAAGCAGGGGTTTTAGAAGTTCGTTTAAAATCTTGGCTATCCGAGGAGCGCTGCAGCCTGCGGACCTGCAACAGGTCTATTCATCAGGCGAGGCTCGGGTTTCCAACCGCGCTCACCCACTGTCAACGTGAGGTGAGCACCTCGTGAATCTTCATGAATGCTTGTCGCGCCCTGACATTGGTTTGACCCACTGTTTGGAGTATTTATTCATGAACGCTGTTCTTAAAACCAACGCCGCCGCCGATTACATCGTGGCCGACATGTCTTTGGCCGCTTGGGGCCGCAAAGAAATCAAAGTTGCCGAAACCGAAATGCCCGGTTTGATGGCCATCCGCGAAGAGTTCGCCAAAGCGCAGCCTTTGAAAGGCGCTCGCGTGACCGGCTCTTTGCACATGACCATTCAAACGGCTGTGCTGATCGAAACCTTGAAGTCTTTGGGCGCTGACGTGCGTTGGGCTTCTTGCAACATCTTCTCAACCCAAGACCACGCTGCTGCTGCGATTGCCGAAGCGGGCATTCCTGTGTTCGCCACCAAAGGCGAAACCTTGGCTGAGTACTGGGACTACACCCACCGCATTTTTGAATTCGGCGCCAAAGGTGCTGAAGGCGAAGGCCCCAACATGATCTTGGACGACGGCGGTGATGCCACGTTGTTGATGCACTTGGGCAAGCGCGCTGAAACCGATGCGTCTTTGATCGCCAACCCCACCAGCGAAGAAGAAACTTGTTTGTTCAACGCCATCAAAGCCAAATTGGCTGTGGACCCCACTTGGTACAGCCGCAAAGGTGCGCACATCATCGGCGTGACCGAAGAGACCACCACTGGCGTGTTGCGCTTGAACGAAATGGCCGCCAAAGGCAGCTTGATGTTCCGCGCCATCAACGTGAACGACTCAGTGACCAAGAGCAAGTTTGACAACCTGTACGGCTGCCGCGAATCTTTGGTGGACTCCATCAAGCGCGCCACCGACGTGATGATCGCTGGCAAAGTGGCTTGCGTGGCTGGCTACGGTGACGTGGGCAAAGGTTCAGCCCAAGCCTTGCGCGCTTTGAGCGCCCAAGTGTGGGTGACCGAGATCGACCCGATCAACGCCTTGCAAGCTGCCATGGAAGGCTACAAAGTGGTCACCATGGAATACGCCGCTGACAAGTGCGACATCTTCGTGTCGGCCACCGGCAACAAGAACGTGATCCGCTACGAGCACATGGCCGCGATGAAAGACGAAGCCATCGTGTGCAACATCGGTCACTTCGACAACGAAATCGATGTGGCTTCGTTGGAGAAGTGCAAGTGGGACGAGATCAAGCCTCAAGTCGACCACGTCATCTTCCCTGATGGCAAGAAGATCACTTTGTTGGCCAAAGGCCGCTTGGTGAACTTGGGTTGCGCCACTGGCCACCCCAGCTTTGTGATGAGCTCCAGCTTTGCGAACCAAACGATCGCTCAGATCGAGTTGTTCACCAAGCAAGACCAATACGAAGCGGGCAAGGTCTATGTGTTGCCTAAGCACCTCGACGAAAAAGTGGCACGTTTGCACCTCAAGAAAGTTGGCGCACAGCTGACCGAATTGACCGACGAGCAAGCGGCTTACATCGGCGTGTCTAAGAACGGCCCCTACAAAGCCGACACTTACCGCTACTAAGCACTTCGCACTTCACGGATGCGTGCCGACCAGCTACTTCTCGAACGTGGTTTAGCCGCTTCGCGCTCTCAAGCGCAGCGGTTGATAGCCTCGGGCGTCGAGTGGCGGTTGGGCACCAAGCCGTGGCAACGCGTTTCCAAAAATGGTGACGAGCTGCCACTGCCCTGTGAAGTGCGTTTGCTGGACACCGCCGAGGCGCGCTATGTGTCTCGCGGTGGTTTAAAGCTCGAAGGTGCGTTGCACAGCAGCGGCTTGTCAGCCCAAGGTTTGCGCTGCCTCGATGTGGGGCAAAGCACCGGTGGCTTCACCGATTGCTTGTTGCAGCAAGGTGCTGCGCAAGTGGTGGGGCTGGATGTGGGGCATGGCCAGTTGCATCCTCGTTTGCGCGACGATGCGCGTGTGGTGTGTGTGGAACGCATCAACGCCCGCGAGTTAGAAGTGAACGATGCGCGTGTGCCCGATGTGGCCCTAGGATTTGATTTGGTGGTGGGTGATTTGTCTTTCATCTCACTCACCTTGGTATTACCCGCGTTGCTGCCTTTGCTGAAAAAGGGCGGCGCGCTGCTGATGTTGGTCAAACCGCAGTTTGAACTGCAGCCCAGCGACATTGGCAAAGGTGGCTTGGTCAAGGACGAAGCCAGCTATGTGCAGGTCGAGGCGCGATTGCGCGAGGCTTGCGCAGCATTGAATTTAGAAGTGTTGGGCTATTGGCCCAGCGCCATTGCCGGTGGCGATGGCAACAAGGAATTTTGGATTGGTGCGCGTCGTGCATGACGCGCCAACACGTGAGACAGATATGAACGCGAACAACAGCTTGAGCATTGAGTTTTTTCCACCTAAAACGCCAGAGGGTGCAGAGAAGTTGCGCGCGGTGCGTCAGGCCCTGTACCCGCTCCAACCGCAGTTTTGTTCGGTCACCTATGGCGCAGGTGGTTCGACCCAAGCGGGCACGATTTCTACCTTGAAAGAAATCTTGAGCGAAGGCGTGCCTGCCGCCTCGCACTTCTCGTGCATTGGTGCCACGCGCGACAGTGTGCGTCAGCAATTGGCCGAGTTCAAAGCCATGGGCGTGAAGCGCTTGGTGGCCTTGCGTGGCGACTTGCCCAGCGGCTATGGCGCAGGTGGTGAGTTTCACTACGCCAGCGATTTGGTGGCTTTTATTCGCGCAGAGACGGGTGACGATTTCGGTATTGAAGTGGCCGCTTATCCAGAGATTCATCCGCAAGCCAAATCAGCCGAGGCTGATTTGCAAGCCTTTGCCACCAAAGTAAAGGCGGGCGCAGACTCGGCCATCACACAGTACTTTTACAACAGCGATGCGTATTTCCGTTTTGTGGAAGATGCCGATAAGCTTGGTGTGCACATCCCCGTGGTGCCCGGCATCATGCCCATCACCAGCTCGTCGCAGTTGTTGCGCTTCTCCGATGCCTGTGGTGCTGAGATTCCACGTTGGATTCGTTTGCGTTTGCTTGGGTTTGGGGATGACCTCGCGTCCATCAAAGCCTTTGGCTTGGATGTGGTGACTGATTTGTGTGACCAGTTACGTGCAGGTGGTGCGCCAGGTTTGCATTTCTACAGCATGAATCAAAGCGTCCCAACGTTGGCGATCTGCAAAAACTTAGGCCTTGGTGTCTAAGGGATTGTCCAAGTAAAAGGCCTCGCATTGCGAGGCCTTTTTTATGCGCGTGCAAGCAGCTTAGCCACCCGACTCCACCACCCAGCCCCGACCGGGGCCGCGTGCCAAGGCTTCTTCCACCACGGGTAGCGCTTCGTTCAACAAAGGCTTCAATGTGAAGGGCGGGTTGACGATGAACATGCCGCTGGCGCTTAAGCCCGCGTCATTGCCCCCCGTTTTGCGGCCGATGGCCAAGGTGGCATGCAGCCATGGCTTTTTGGCTTGGCTGCACAGGCCTTTGAGCTTGCGTGGCAAGTCGTGCGCTTCAGGGCGCGGCACGATGGGGTACCACACGATGTAGGTGCCGGTGGCAAAGCGCTTCAAGCTGTCTTGAATGCAATCGATCACGCGGTAGTAGTCGTTCTTGATTTCGTAGCTGGGGTCAATCAGCACGCAGGTGCGGCGTGAGCCGCTGCTAGATACCGGCGGTGGCAGCAAAGCCTTGAGCGATTCAAAGCCATCGGCGCGTGTGACGCTGACCGTGCGGCCCGCTTCGAGCTGCTGAATATTGCCCGCGAGTGATTTGTGGTCAGTCGGATGCAGTTCAAACAGCTTCAAGCGGTCGCGCGCTTCGTGGCGCAGCAGCTTGTGAATGATGAAAGGCGAGCCTGGGTAAATCTTGTGGCTGCCTTTGGCGTTGAAACTGGCCACCATCTCTAGGTAGTCGGTCAAGGCGGCAGGGCCTTTGAGGTTGAGCACCTTCAAAATGCCTTCGGCGGCTTCGCCACTTTTTTCGGCATAGTCGCCGTCCAGGCGGTACAGGCCCGCGCCGGCATGCGTGTCCACAAACTGAATGCCCGCGTCTTTGTGCATCAAATGCTTCAAAGTGGCAATCAAAGTGAGGTGTTTGAGGACGTCGGCGTGGTTTCCGGCGTGAAAAGCGTGGCGATAACTGAACATAACTGGGATGGTAACCCGCCAAATCGCCTTGTTTGGGCCAAATTTGCGCTAAGCGCTTGATTTTGCTTATAATCTTTGGCTATGCAGCGTTCGAGTGGTCCCGCGGCAGAGGCTTTGAAAAAGGCACATCCCACCTAAGAGGTTCTCAACAGAAGAACGCCGACCGTGGAAAAGGACCCTACAAACCAACTCTCCTTTTAGGATTTAACTATGTCTACATTCAGCGCAAAACCCGCTGACGTGGTGCATGAGTGGTTTGTGATTGACGCCACCGATAAGGTGCTCGGACGAGTAGCCAGCGAAGTTGCTCTCCGTTTGCGCGGCAAACACAAAGCCATTTACACACCCCACGTCGATACAGGTGACTTCATCGTCATCATCAACGCTTCCAAGATCAAGGTCACTGGTACCAAGTCTTTGGACAAGGTGTACTACCGTCACTCGGGTTACCCCGGCGGTATCACTGCAACAAATTTCCGCGATCTGCAAGCCAAACACCCTGGCCGCGCGATTGAGAAGGCTGTCAAGGGCATGTTGCCCAAAGGCCCACTCGGTTACGCCATGATCAAAAAGCTCAAGGTGTACGGCGGTGCAGAGCACCCTCACACCGCACAACAGCCTAAAGTGCTGGACATCTAAGGAGCCGAAATGATTGGTGAATGGAACAACGGCACCGGCCGTCGCAAATCAAGCGTCGCTCGCGTGTTTCTGAAAAAGGGCTCCGGCAAAATCACGATCAACGGTAAAGACATCGCCGCATATTTCGGCCGTCAAACCTCGATCATGATTTCGAAGCAACCCTTGATGCTGACCAACAACGGCGAAGCGTTTGACATTCAAGTCAACGTGCACGGCGGTGGTGAGTCTGGCCAAGCTGGTGCAGTGCGTCACGGTATTACCCGCGCTTTGATCGACTACGACGCAGCTTTGAAGCCCGTCCTGTCACAAGCCGGTTACGTGACTCGCGATGCTCGCGAAGTGGAACGTAAAAAGGTTGGCTTGCACTCTGCTCGCCGCCGCAAGCAGTTCAGCAAGCGTTAATCCGCTTTCTGTTTTGCCAAAAGCCGCATGGGTTCGCCCTTGCGGCTTTTTTGTTGTCGGGCGAATGCCCCCATCGGCAATAGCGTTTCTCGGGCCTTGTGCAGTGCTATACCCGAGTAAAGCGATATACTTTTACGCATTGATTCAGGAGTCCTCACATGAGCGCAGTTGCAGAAAACATCCAAACAGAAATGCCATCCCCTTTCGTCTTCACCGACAGCGCAGCTGCCAAGGTGGCGGACTTGATTGCGGAAGAAGGCAACCCTGAATTGAAGTTGCGCGTGTTCGTGCAAGGCGGCGGCTGCTCAGGCTTTCAATACGGTTTCACGTTTGATGAAATCGTGAACGAAGACGACACCACCATCAATAAAAACGGCGTGTCTTTGTTGGTTGACGCGATGAGCTACCAATACTTGGTGGGCGCTGAGATTGACTACAAAGAAGACTTGCAAGGCGCTCAGTTCGTCATCAAGAACCCGAACGCGACATCGACCTGCGGCTGCGGCTCGTCGTTCTCAGCCTGATCGATAGATCCCTAAAGCTCAGGCTTTAAAAATTCCACCCAGTATGCGGGCGCCTTGTGCGCCCGTTACTTTTGGCAAGTTGCCTGGCAGGCCCCGCACGGTTTGACGAGCCAGCCATGCAAAGGCGGCGGCCTCCACTTGTAAAGGCGGCATGCCGCGTTCAGCGGACGACAACACACGCACGCTGGGTAAGCCCGCTTGCAAGCGCTGCATCAGCAAACCATTCAACGCACCACCGCCACACACAATGAGCTCCGACGCCTCTGCCGCATGGCGCCGCACATCGTTCACGCAGGCACGTGCGGTGAACTCCGTCAGAGTGGCTTGCACATCGGCGGGGTTTGCATTGACGTCGCCGCTGAGTTGGTGTGTCAGCCAGGTGGGGTGAAACAAATCGCGTCCCGTGCTTTTTGGGGGCGCTTGGTGCAGAAAAGGTTCGGCCAACATGGCTTGCAGCAAGGGCTCTATCACGCTGCCGCTGGCGCCCCATGCGCCGTTGTTGTCAAAGGCGTCGCCGGTGTGTTGTTGGCACCAATGGTCCAGCAGGGCGTTGCCTGGACCGCAATCAAAGCCCAGCACATCGCCGTTGGCGTGCAACACGCTGAGGTTGGCAATGCCACCGATGTTCAGCACGCCTACTGTTTGGTTGGGTTGACCAAAGATGCCTTGGTGAAACACGGGCACGAGCGGGGCACCTTGACCGCTGGCTGCCACATCGCGGCTGCGGAAATCAGCCACCACATCAATGCCGGTGAGCTCGGCCAAGAGGGCTGGGTTGTTGAGCTGCAGCGTGTAGCCCGTGCCATCAAACGCGCCCGGTTGGTGGCGCACGGTTTGGCCGTGGGCGCCGATGGCGCACACATCGCGGGCGGGTGTTTGTGTGTCACTCAATAACGCTTGCACAGTTTGCGCATACACGCGCACCAAGCCGTTGGCGGCCAATGCCGCACGGTGCAGTTCGTTGTCAGATGGGGTGTTGAGTGCCAGCAGTTCTTGTTTCAATGCTGGCGCAAAGGGCATGGCGTGGTGTGCCAACACCCGTGGTTGCGGGCCGCTGAAGTCTGCCAACACACCGTCCACGCCGTCGAGCGACGTGCCCGACATCAAGCCAATGAAAAGCTGCGGTGATGCTGCAGACGCAGACATTTATTCAGCGCGGCTGATTTGGGTGCTGGCCGCTGCGGTCAAGTCAATCTTGGCCAGGGTGGCGTGGCGTTTGAATTGCTCGCGAGCAGCAGCAGACACTTCCACCGATACGCTTTGGCGTGCCATGGTGATCGGGTCTTTGTGCTGACCATTCACGCGGAATTCAAAGTGCAGGTGTGGGCCTGTGGCCCAGCCTGTGGCGCCGACCAAACCCAGGGTCTGGCCCTGCATGACCGACTGACCGCGTTTGACGTGGATGCGGCTCAAGTGCGCGTACACCGTGGTGTGACCATTGGCGTGCTTGACCATCACCACATTGCCAAAGCCGCCTTGCGTGCCGGCCACGTCCACAATGCCTTGGCCTACGCTGCGCACGGCGGTGCCAGTGGGCGCTGCGTAATCGACGCCGAGGTGGGCGCGCCAAGTTTGCAAGATGGGATGAAAACGCATCTTGAAGCCACTGGTCATGCGCGAGAACGCGAGGGGCGATGCCAAGTAGGCGCGTCGCAGGCTGATGCCGTCGGCGTTGTAGTAGCCGCCTTCTTTGGCATTGGCTTCTTGGAACCAAAACGCTTGGTGTGTTTTGCCGTTGTTCACAAATTCTGCAGACAACACGCGGCCTGTGCGCAGCACCTCGCCATCGGCTTCCAGCGATTCGTACACCACGGCGAAGCGGTCGCCTTTGCGCAGAGCGCGGTGAAAGTCGATGTCGCCAGCAAAGATGTCAGCCAACTGGCTGGCCACGCTGTCGGGAATATTTGCATCATCCGTGGCTGCAAAGAGTGAGCTTTGAATCGTGCCGTTGCCCATGCGTGTGCCGACGTTCAGGCGTGCGGTTTCTTCGCGCGCCACAAAACCTTCGGCGTTGCGCTCCATGATCCAACGGGTGAAGTTTTCCCCGTCGTCATTGGCCCAGCGTGCGGTCAAGCGGGTGAGGCGGTGCTCGGCATCGCCTTCCACGCTCACCATGCGTCCGGCGCGACCCATGAGCTGTTGGCGTGCTGTCCGTGCGTTGCGCAGGTAAGCCGCGGCCTCTGGGTCACTCAGGCCGAGGCGTGAGAGCAAACTGTCGGCCGTGTCGCTTGAGCGCGTCAGGTCTGAGCGGAACAGTTGCAAGGGCTTGTCAGCCCATAAATTAGGAAACGTGACGGTGTTGACGTTTTCCACCACTTGGCGAAGCGGCATGCTGGCGACGCCCGCATCCAAGCTCGCCACCGCAAATGCCCCGCCACCGACCACGGAGAGCGCGACAGCCACGCCAGCCATGACGCGACGGGGGTGGGTTTGAAAGCAGTTTTGCAGGCGTGTGGCCCACAAAGAAAAGAATTGCTGCAAGGTATTTCTCCGGCAGTAGGTAAAAGGCGGGGACTGAGCCCAGGGCCTCAAGGTTTGGGCCTCTAAAATCAGGCTCAAACACCAAACCGGTGAGTATACCTTGCACGGTAAAAAATCCTTATGAATCAAGCATCTTTACAAAACCACCCTGTCACCGATCGCGTCCTCGAAGCCTTGGCTGTGACCAAGCGCGGCTGCGAAGAGCTGATTCCCGAAGACGCTTGGGTCAAAAAGCTCGCGCGCTCCGAAGCCACGGGCCAACCCCTGCGCATCAAATTGGGCTTGGACCCAACGGCACCCGACATTCACATTGGCCACACGGTGGTGTTGAACAAGATGCGCCAGTTGCAGGACTTGGGGCATCAAGTCATCTTTTTGATTGGCGACTTCACCAGTTTGATTGGCGACCCATCAGGCCGCAACAGCACGCGCCCGCCGCTCACGCCTGAGCAAATCAAGGTGAACGCTGAGACGTATTACAAGCAAGCCTCGTTGGTGCTCGACCCCGCCAAAACCGAAATTCGCTACAACAGCGAATGGTGTATTCCGCTGGGCTCCATGGGCATGATTCAGCTCGCGTCCAAGTACACCGTGGCGCGCATGATGGAGCGCAACGACTTTCACGATCGCTTCCACGCCAACACGCCCATCAGCGTGCATGAGTTTTTGTACCCGCTGATGCAGGGCTACGACTCGGTGGCCTTGAAGTCTGATTTGGAATTGGGCGGTACCGACCAAAAATTCAACTTGCTCATGGGTCGCCATTTGCAGGCCGAGTACGGCCAAGAAGCGCAGTGCATCTTGACCATGCCTTTGCTCGAAGGTTTGGATGGCGTTGAAAAAATGTCCAAGTCCAAGAACAACTACATCGGCATCAGTGAAGAACCGAACACCATGTTTGCCAAGGTGTTGTCCATCTCTGACGTGCTCATGTGGCGCTGGTACACCTTGCTGTCGTTCAAGTCGATGGCTGACATCGAGGCCTTGAAAAAAGAAATCGAAGGCGGTCGCAATCCCAAAGACGCCAAGGTGGCCTTGGCCAAAGAAATCACGGCACGTTTCCACGGTGCAGCAGCTGCGGATGCGGCTGAACAAGACTTCATCAACCGCAGCAAAGGCGGCGTGCCCGATGAAATTCCAGAGGTGTCGCTCAGCGGCGCACCCATGGGCATTGGCGCCTTGCTCAAAGCGGCAGGCTTGGCACCTTCCAGTAGCGAAGCCAACCGTTTGATTGACGGCGGTGGTGTGCGAGTGGACTCCAGCGTGGTCAACGACAAAGGCTTGAAGCTCGATGCCGGAACGTTTGTGGTGCAAGTGGGCAAGCGCAAATTTGCGCGTGTCACATTGGCTTAATCGGCCGCCACTAGACTGCGCGCATGAACACTCGGACGCTTGAAAAATGGCTCTCGCCCAAAGGCTTGCTTTGGGCCTCGGTCGTGGTGGCGTGCATCACCATCGCACTCAAAACCTTGGCATGGCACCTCACCGATTCGGTGGGTTTGTTGTCCGACGCGATGGAGTCGCTGGTGAACTTAGCCAGCGCCATCTTTGGTTTGATGATGGTCACGGTCGCTGCTATGCCTGCGGACGAAGACCATCCTTATGGTCACCACAAGGCTGAGTATTTTTCATCGGGCTTTGAAGGCATCCTCATCGTGGTTGCCGCGCTGGGCATCATGTGGGCAGCGGGGCGCCGCATCTTTGACCCCCAGCCCTTAGAGCAAGTAGGTATTGGTTTGGCCTTGTCTGTGGCCAGTTCTGCGCTGAATGGTTTGCTGGCTTGGGTCATGTTTCGTGCGGCCAAAACACACCGCTCGATTGCGCTAGAGGCCGATGCGCGCCATTTGGTGACGGATGTGTGGACCTCTGCCGGTGTGGTGGTTGGTATTGCGTTGGTCAGCTACAGCGGTTGGCTGTGGTTGGATGCTGTGGTCGCGATTGGCGTTGCATTGAACATCCTCAAAGAAGGCTGGCATTTGATTTGGGGTGCCTCACAAGGCTTGATGGATGAAGCAGTCGAGCCCGAGGTGCTGGCGCAAATCAACACGGTGTTGCACAACCTGTCGATGGTCCATGAAGAGACAGGTGCCGACCACACGCACCTCGTGCGTTTCGATCACATCATCACGCGCAAAGCAGGCCAACGTCGCTTTGTGGACTTGCACATGCACATGCCTGCCGAGTGGACGCTGGGGCGTGCCGCCATGTTTCGCGCCAATGTGGAGCAATCGTTGATGAAAGCGGTGCCCGGTTTGCGCGCCACCATTCAGTTGCTGCCCAACGATGTGGAAGCGCATCTGGACGACCCGCTCGATGTGAACTAAGCCACGCGGCATGCCAAGGTTGCGAACCGAGGCCCTCAGAAAGAGACATGAATGAAAGCAGTTTTACAACGCGTGAGCGAAGCCCGTGTGGTGGTGGACGGTCAAACTGTCGGTGAGATTGCACAAGGCTTGTTGATACTGCTGTGTGCCGAGAAAGGCGACACCGAAGCGGTGGGCCAAAAAATGCTCGACAAAATTTTGAAGCTGCGCGTGTTTTACGACGAAGCAGGCAAGATGAACCGCAGCGTGAGCGATGTGCACGGCGGTTTGTTGGTGGTGAGCCAGTTCACCTTGGCCGCAGACACCAGCAGCGGCACTCGCCCCAGCTTCACCAGCGCTGCCCCCGCCGAAGAGGGCCGGCGCTTGTACGACGCCTTTGTGGCGCAAGACAAAGCGCAGCACCCGCAGGTGCAAACGGGCATCTTTGGCGCAGACATGAAAGTGCATTTGGTGAACGATGGCCCTGTGACCATCCCAATCACGATAATCGGTGCATGACCGATTTAAAAAATACCGCTACGACCTTTGCTTCCCTGAGCCTCGCGGCCTCTTCTCTCGATAACTTGACGCAGCTGGGCTACACCCAGATGACCCCTATTCAAGCTGCGAGCTTGCCCCTGACTTTGGCAGGTCGCGATTTGATTGCGCAAGCCAGCACCGGCAGCGGCAAGACGGCCGCGTTTGGCATCCCTTTGGTTGAAAAGCTCGACCCTGCGCAGTTCGATGCGCAAGCTATGGTGCTGTGCCCCACTCGCGAATTGGCCGATCAAGTGACGCAAGAAATTCGCCGCTTGGCTCGTGCTGTGGGCAACATCAAAGTGGTCACCTTGTGTGGCGGTGTGGCCTTGCGTGGGCAGACCGTCAGCCTCGAACACGGTGCGCATGTGGTGGTGGGTACGCCCGGCCGCATCATGGACCACTTGGAGCGCGGCTCGCTCAGCCTGCAAGGCTTAAAAATGTTGGTGCTCGATGAAGCTGACCGTATGTTGGACATGGGTTTCTTTGATGACATCGCCAAGGTGGCGCGCCAGTGCCCCAAAGATCGTCAAACCTTGTTGTTCTCTGCCACTTACCCGGAAGGCATTGCCAAGCTCGCCTCGCAATTCATGCGCGAGCCGCAAACCGTCAAGGTGCAAGCGCAACACGACGCACAAAAAATCAAACAAATTTTTTATGAGGTGAGTAACAACGAGCGTTTGCATGCTGTGTCGCAACTGCTGAACCACTTCCGGCCTGAATCGACCTTGGCGTTTTGCAACACCAAACAGCAATGCCGCGATTTGGTGACGGTGTTGCAAGCGCAAGGCTTCAGCGCTTTGGCCTTGTTTGGTGAACTTGAACAACGCGAGCGTGACCAAGTGCTGGTGCAGTTTGCCAACCGCAGTTGCTCGGTGTTGGTGGCCACCGATGTGGCGGCGCGTGGCTTGGATGTGGCCAATTTAGAAGCCGTCATCAACGTGGACGTGACGCCTGACCCCGAGGTGCACATTCACCGCATTGGCCGCACAGGTCGTGGCGATGCCGAGGGGTTGGCCTTGTCACTGGCCAGCATGGACGAGATGGGCAACGTGGGCAAGATTGAACAGTTGCAAAACCGCGAGTCCACATGGGCACCGCTCAGCAGCCTCACGCCAGCCGCAGGCGGCATCTTGCAGCCGCCCATGGCGACGCTGCAAATTGTGGGTGGTCGCAAAGAAAAGATTCGTGCCGGCGACGTGTTGGGCGCACTGACCGGCGATGCCGGCTTTGCCAAAGAGCAAGTGGGCAAGATCAATGTGAATGAGTTCTCTACCTACGTGGCGGTGGCGCGCAGCATTGCACGTGAGGCTGTCAAGCGCCTGAGCGAGGGCCGTGTCAAAGGTAAAACGGTGAAGGTCCGTTTACTCGAAGACGCTTCTGGGCGTTGATTGGCCTCTGCGTGCCGATACACGCAAGCGCGGCTCAGTCTGCTGAGTCGCTCAAGTTGCTGCAGCGTACCTCGCCACAGTAGTGCTGACAGAAGGGACACCCTGTCATGGGCAACCATGAGGGAATTCGGTGGCGCGTTTGAAAGATGTCTTTGAGCACCGTGTCACGGTAGACCGTCCACTTGAAGTTTTTCCCCTCAACGGCATAAAACGGCACGCCGTCTTGCGACACCGTGATGAGCGACACGCTGTCAAAGTAAGCGCGGTACGCGTCTAAGTTGGGCTGGCTAAATCCAATGATGCGCACGGTCTTGCCGTCAAAGTCGGCGAAATTGACCAACAGGTCATCTTGACGTGCATGGAAGCTGCCTGTGCCAAACACCGGCACATAGGTTTTGAGTGTTTGACCGTAGATGGAGGCGGGTGTGTACGACGTGGCCATCAGCACCGTGTTGGGGGCTTGCACCTGCGCCAACAGTTCTTGTGTGCGGTAGCTTCGCACAATCTCCGGGTAAATCTTGACGCTTTTCCAGTCAGCGAGTTGTGTGCTGTACATCGCCGCCACAGCGACCAGATGCACGCCTAAGAACACCGCCATCCATTGGCTGGTGCGTTTGACTTGCGCAAGGGGTAGCGCAAACGCGAGCCACACAAAGAACAAGGGGTAGAAGTTGAGCACCCAATGTAAGCCCACCACTTTTTTGACAGCGATGAGCGCAAAGAATGCCAGTGGCACAACGATGAGTGTGGCCAGTAATTTATGTTGGCGCGCGAACGCCACCATCGCTGTCCGCTCTTTCCATGCAAACCACACAAACCCTGGCGTGAGTAGATACACCCATGTCAGCAGATACAGCGCAGGTTTATGCCATGCAAACACTTCGCCTTGGTTGCGGTTGTAGACGTTGAACATGATGTTGGCCCATCCGTGGCCCATGTTCCACCACAGGTTCACCAATGGGCCTGGTGTGGCCGCCAGAACCAACAGCGCCAAACCCAACCAGCGTTCGCGGCGGAACGCCATGAAGTACACAAAATACGCGAAGCCGATCACGACTGCAAAGTATTTGGACAGAAATGCAAGACCTAAAAACAAGCCGCTCAAGGCGTGTAGCGCGTAAGTGTTGCGGTCTTGATGCGCGCGTTGCTCGGCACGAACCAAAGCGCAGATGGACAACACGGACCAAAAAATCAAAGGCGTATCGGTGGTGATGAGCGCATTCAGCCAGTTGATGGGCGTGAGCCAGAACAACACAATGGCCCAAGCTGTTTTCTCGCGGTCCACGTTCGAGAACCCCCACCACAAAGCAGCCCCCAAAGCCGTCGGTAACAACAGGGCAGGAATACGCATGGCAAACGTGGTGTCACCAAACAATGTCAGCATGGCAGCAATGGCCCAGCCGGCCATGGGCGGGTGGTCGTAATAGCCCCAGTCGGGATAAACACCCCACCAGTAGAAATACGCTTCATCGCCGGTGATAGGGAATGTCACGCCAATCCATGTGCGCACCAAGAGCGACAACACGCCAGTCCATAGCAGCAAACGAATCAATGACGGAGAAAGCGGTGCGTTCATGTGAGCAGCGTGGTCAATCAATAAGGGCAAGGCAGGCCGAGGGCTGCCATGATGAACATCTCAAGTGTTTCCATTTCATTGGCGTCGGCCTCAGAGGTTTCATGGTCGTAGCCTTGGGCGTGCAGCGCACCGTGAATCAACAAATGGGCGTAGTGTTCTTGCAGCGACTTGCCTTGCTCTTTGGCCTCGCGTGCCACGACGGGGGCGCACAGCACGAGGTCGGCCATCACCATAGGGGCTTGTGCATAGTCAAACGTCAACACATTGGTGGCGTAGTCTTTTTTGCGATAGCTGCTGTTCAAGGCTTGGCCTTCTTCAGCGTTGACGATGCGCACGGTCATTTCTGCGTCATGTGCCAACGCGTGGCGGATGCAACGGTTCACAAAAGCGCGGGGCAATGCCGCGCGGTGGCGCGCGGCGTAGGGCACATCGCCAAATTGCAGGGTGAGGTCTAAGGTGGGCAGGGCCATGTTTTTAAGATTGTTTGCGTGAAGGGGCGCCGGTGGTCGCCGTGCGCTGTGCGTCATAGGCATCCACGATGCGGGCCACCAGTGGGTGACGCACCACATCAGCGCTGGTGAAGCGGGTGACCGAGATGCCTTTGACGCGTTTCAACACGCGCTCTGCATCAATCAAGCCGCTGAGCTGACCCTTGGGTAAGTCAATCTGGCTCACATCCCCCGTGACCACCGCTTTGGCACCAAAGCCAATGCGGGTGAGGAACATCTTCATTTGCTCGGGCGTGGTGTTTTGCGCTTCGTCCAAGATGACAAAAGCGTTGTTGAGCGTGCGGCCTCGCATGAAGGCGAGTGGCGCAATTTCAATTGCATTGCGTTCAAACGCTTTTTGCACGCGGTCATAGCCCATCAGGTCATACAGCGCGTCATATAAAGGGCGCAAATACGGATCGACTTTTTGGCCCAAGTCGCCGGGCAAGAACCCCAGTTTTTCGCCGGCTTCCACGGCGGGGCGTGTCAAAACAATGCGTTGCACAGCGCTGCGCTCCAGCGCATCGACCGCGCAGGCCACGGCCAAATAGGTTTTGCCTGTACCCGCTGGGCCAATGCCAAAGCTGATGTCGTGCGCAGCAATGTTGTCGAGGTAGGCCGCCTGTGTGGGTGTGCGTGCGCGCAAATCGGTGCGGCGGGTTTGCAGCGTGGGGATGTTCTCTTCCTCCATCGCACTGTCACCCGCGAGCATGAGCTGCACTTGTTCGGGGGGGATGGCTTTGGCGGCGCGTTCATACAAGGCTTGCAGCACCTCCAGGGCACGGGTGGCTTTGGCTTTGTGGCCGTCCACTTTGAACTGCTCGTGGCGGTGGGCGATTTTCACGTCCAAGGCCAGTTCGATGGTGCGCAAATGCTCGTCGGTAGGGCCGCACAGATGCGACAAACGGGTGTTGTTATGCGGGGTGAAGGTGTGGCGAAGAATCAAGTCGATAATCCCTAAAAAGGTCCCCCAATGATAGGCAAGTTAACAGGCATCCTCAGCGAGAAAAATCCACCCCAAGTTTTGGTGGACTGCAACGGCGTGGGCTACGAAGTCGATGTGCCCATGAGTACGTTTTACAACCTACCCGCCACTGGCGAAAAAGTGTCGTTGCTGACGCACTTTGTGGTGCGCGAAGACGCCCAAATTTTGTTTGGTTTTGGCACCGCTTCTGAGCGTGCCACGTTTCGCTTGCTCATCAAAATCTCAGGCGTTGGGCCTCGCATGGCCCTTGGCATCTTGAGTGGCTTGAGCGCTGACGAGCTGGCGCGTGCGGTGTCTGACCAAGATGCGGCGCGTCTCACCAAAGTGCCGGGCATTGGCAAAAAAACGGCAGAGCGTTTGCTCTTGGAACTCAAGGGCAAGTTGGGCGCAGACCTTGGCCCCAATATGTTTTCTGCGCCCGACCATCAAAGCGACATCTTGCAAGCGCTGCTGGCCTTGGGCTACAACGACAAAGAAGCCGCTGCTGCACTCAAGGTCTTGCCCGCCGATGTGGGTGTGAGCGATGGCATCAAGCTGGCTTTGAAATCGTTGGCCAAATAAACCATGAGCATTCAAACTGACGACTTCGCCCCTACGCCACGTGTGGTGTCTGCCGCGCCCGTGTCTCCCAACGAAGAGGCCATTGAGCGCGCTTTGCGCCCCAAGCTGCTGCAAGAGTACGTGGGCCAGATGAAGGTGCGCGAACAGCTTGAAATCTTCATTGGTGCGGCCAAGATGCGCAACGAAGCGCTCGACCACGTGTTGCTGTTTGGCCCACCCGGTTTGGGTAAGACCACACTGAGCCACATCATTGCGCAAGAGCTGGGTGTGAACTTGCGTTCCACCAGTGGCCCGGTGTTGGAAAAGCCCAAAGACTTGGCGGCGCTGCTGACTGGCCTTGAGAAAAACGATGTGTTGTTCATCGACGAAATTCACCGCCTTTCGCCCGTGGTGGAAGAGATTTTGTATCCCGCGTTGGAGGACTACCAAATCGACATCATGATTGGTGAAGGCCCAGCGGCACGCAGCATCAAGCTTGATTTGCAGCCCTTCACCTTGGTGGGCGCCACCACACGCGCAGGCATGTTGACCAACCCACTGCGCGACCGCTTTGGCATTGTGTCGCGCCTTGAGTTTTACACCGCAGAAGAGCTGCAACGCATCGTGGTGCGCAGCGCGGGCTTGCTGGACACGCCGATGGATGTGGAAGGGGGCTTTGAGATTGCGCGTCGCTCACGCGGCACGCCCCGCATTGCCAACCGCTTGCTGCGCCGCGTGCGCGACTATGCCGATGTGAAGGGCACAGGCCGCATCACCGAAGACATTGCCAAACGCGCATTGGCCATGTTGGATGTGGATCCGCAAGGTTTTGACTTGATGGACCGCAAATTGTTGGAGGCGGTGATTCACCGTTTTGACGGCGGCCCCGTGGGTCTAGACAACATTGCCGCCAGCATCGGCGAAGAGCGCGACACCATTGAAGACGTGATTGAGCCGTATCTGATTCAGCAAGGTTTTTTGCAACGCACACCACGAGGCCGCATGGCCACGTTGGCGGCCTATCGCCACTTGGGTGTCACGCCGCCCAAGGCGATTGGCGAGGTGTCCGCCGATTAAGCCAGCGTTTTAAGTGGTGGTCTCGTCGCGCGGCGAGCCGTGTGCATCGTCAAAGTGCGACACATCGCCCCAGCCCACGAGGCTCAAGCCCTGAGGCGTCCACAGCAAGCGGTTGACGGCGGCATTGCCCAGGTGCCATGTACGTGGTGCTTCCACGGACTGATTGGTGGCCAAGCGGTACAACGCATCCATCACACCCCCGTGGGCCACCAGCACGATTTGTCCGCCTAGGTGTTGGCTGGCCAATTCATCCACACAGCGGCGAATGCGTTCGCGCAAGGCCGTGAGTGACTCACCGCCCACCGGCGACCAATGCGGGTCACGCCCGCGCCAGAGCTTGGCGTCTGCAGGCCAGCCACTCTCAATCTCTGCCCAAGTTTGACCTTGCAAGTGCCCAAAGTGGCGCTCGCGCAAACCGGTGTGCCCGACCACTGAAAGCTGGGCTGCGCGTGCGTGACTTTGCGCGATGGCTTGTGCGGTTTCAAAAGCACGCACCAAGTCACTGCTGTAAATCGCAGCGATGTGTTCTTCACGCAGGGCGTGGCCCACGCGTTGGGCCTGCCATTTGCCTGTGTCGTTGAGGCCGATGTCGAGTTGGCCTTGAATGCGGGTGTCGACATTCCAAGGGGTTTCCCCATGTCTTATGGCGAGAATTCTTGTGGCTTGCATGGCTGTGAAGTTTAGATGGCTTGTTTTTCATGCAAAATAGCACGATCGTTCTTTTCTTGAATTTCGTATGACCGCATCTCGTCAAACTGCCGCCTCTGAAAGCCGGGCCCTTCAAAAAGGCCAGCAAACCAAAGCCGCCATTGTGGACGCCGCTTTGGGCTTGGCCACACAAATTGGCTTAGAGGGTTTGAGCATCGGCGCTTTGGCCGAGGTGGCGCGCATGAGCAAGTCGGGCGTGTTTGCCCACTTTGGCTCGCGCGAAGAGTTGCAAATTTCGGTGGTGCGTGAATACCACCAACGCTTTGAACACGAAGTTTTTTTGCCCATCCTGCAAGCTGACCGCGGTTTGCCTCGCTTGCGCCAACTGTTTGCCAACTGGACCAAGCGCACCTCGGCTGAGATTGATTCAGGCTGCCTCTACATCAGCGGTGCTGCGGAGTTTGATGACCGACCCGGACCCGTGCGCGACGCCTTGGCCAGCTCGGTCAAAACTTGGCTGGCGGCGGTGTACCGCACGGTGGTGCAAGCACGTGACGAAGGCCATTTGGCGGCAGACATCGACGCCGAGCAAATGGTGTTTGAGTTGCATGGCCTCATCTTGGCCCTGCAATACGAAGCCCGGTTCTTACGCTCTTCCAAATCGTTGGCGCGCACCCTCAAAGGTTTTGAAAACATCTTGCAGCGCTATGGCGCAAGAGACGCAACACCCGTCATTAAAACAAGCGCCAAGCGCACCACTTCATCCAAAAAGTAAGGAGACACACCATGCCCAGCTACACCCCACCTCTGCGCGACATGCAATTTGTGCTGCACGAGGTGCTGCACGTCACCAACGACCTCCAGCAAATGCCCAAGCACGCCGACATGGATGCTGACACCATTGCGGCCGTGTTGGAAGAGGGCGGAAAGTTTGCGTCAGAGGTGATTTTCCCGCTCAACCAAGTGGGCGACCAGCAAGGCTGCACGCTCAACCGTGACACGCACGAAGTCAAAACGCCCGATGGCTTTAAAGCCGCGTATGACCAATACGTACAAGGCGGCTGGCCAGCCTTGAGTGCCGACCCCGAGTACGGCGGCCAAGGCCTGCCTGTGGTGGTGAACCAGTGTTTTTATGAAATGCTCAACAGCGCCAACCAAGCGTGGACCATGTACCCCGGCCTGACACACGGCGCCTACGAGGCACTGCATGCACACGGCACGGATGCCCAAAAAGCGCTGTACCTGCCCAAGCTCACCAGCGGCGAATGGACCGGCACCATGTGTTTGACCGAGCCGCATTGCGGCACCGACCTGGGCCTCTTGCGTACCAAAGCCGAGCCACAAGCCGATGGTACGTACCGCATCACAGGCAACAAAATTTTCATCAGCGCGGGCGAGCACGACATGGTGAGCAACATCGTGCACTTGGTGTTGGCGCGCTTGCCCGATGCGCCTGCAGGTAGCAAAGGCATCAGCTTGTTTGTGGTGCCCAAGTTCAACATCCATGCCGATGGCAGCTTGGGCGAACGCAACGGCATTTACTGCGGCGGCTTAGAGCACAAGATGGGCATTCACGGCAACGCCACCTGCCAGATGGTGTTGGACGGCGCGGTGGGCACGATGGTGGGCCAACCCAACAAGGGCTTGGCCGCCATGTTTGTGATGATGAATGCCGCGCGCGTGGGCGTGGGCATGCAGTCACTGGGCTTGACCGAGGTGGCGTATCAAAACGCCGTGGCGTATGCCAAAGACCGCATTCAGTCGCGCAGCCTGACGGGCGCCAAAGACCCCAGTAAACCCGCCGACAGCATCTTGGTGCACCCCGATGTGCGCAAGATGTTGCTCACCGCACGCGCTTACGCCGAAGGCGGTCGTGCATTGGCGCTGCATTGCGCCCTGTTGATTGACCGCGAACTGAATCACCCTGACGAGACGGTGCGTGCCGAGTCTGCCGAGCAAGTGGCCTTGCTCACGCCCATCGTCAAAGCCTTCATCACCGACAACGCGTGGACGGCCACCTCGTCGTGCATGCAGGTGTTTGGTGGTCATGGGTTCATTCGTGAATGGGGCATGGAGCAATACGTGCGCGACGCCCGCATCAACATGATTTACGAAGGAACCAACACCATCCAAAGCTTGGACTTGTTGGGCCGCAAGGTGTTGGGCAACCAGGGCGCATCGCTCAAGAAGTTTGGCAGACACATTGCCGAGCTGGTGGCCGAGACCCAAGGTGACGAAGACATGGCCGAGTTCATCAACCCGCTGGCCAAGCTGGGCCAACAGATGACGCAGTTCACCGGCGAGATTGGCTACAAAGCCATGGAGAACGCTGACGAAGTGGGCGCCGCTGCGGTGGACTACCTGCGCGTGGCGGGCCATTTGGTGTTTGGCTACTTCTGGGCGCGCATGGCCCAAGTGGCCTTGCAAAAGATCGCCGAAGGCAACCGCGATCCGTTCTACCAAGCCAAGGTGCAAACGGCGCGTTTCTACTTTGCCAAGTTGTTCCCAGAAACCGCATCGCTCATGGTCACCGCGCGCGCAGGCTCGGCTGTACTGATGGAGACAGAGGCAGTATTTGCCTGAGTTGTATGCACTTAGAAATCAGGTAAATTCAAAACATGATGAATACACGCATTTTGAAAACCCTCGCGGGGCTTACCCTGTTGGCAGCCGGTAGCAGCTTTGCACAAATGACGCCCGTTGGCACATGGCGCAACATCGACGACAAAACGGGTGAGGCGAAAGCTGAAATCCAAATTGTTGAAAAAGAGGGCGAGCTGAGTGGTCGCATCGTCAAGTCGTTGCGCAACGACCCGAACGCCAAGAAAACGTGTGAAGACTGCAAAGATGACCGCAAAGACCAAAGCATCCTTGGGATGGAAATCATCCGCGGTGTGAAGTCTGATGCTTCCAGTGAATTCTTATGGGCCGGTGGTGGAAAAATCTTGGATCCAGAAAACGGCAAGGAATACACCGTAAAAATGGTGCCCAAAGAGGGTGGCCAAAAGCTGCAAGTACGCGGCTATATCGGACCGTTTTATCGCACGCAGATTTGGTTGCGCGCGCAGTAATTAAGTAGGAAAGCCATGACAGAAATTTTGAGTCACATCGATGGCGGTGTGATGACCCTGACCTTCAACCGCGTTGACAAAAAGAACTCTCTCACTGCGGCGATGTACACCGCCTTGGCCGATGCCGTTGAGCAAGCGGACAGCAACCCGAGCGTGCGCGTCTTGGTGTTTCAAGGCCACGAAACTGTGTTTTGTGCCGGCAACGACATCGCCGATTTTTTGAACAACCCGCCATCTACCTTGGATGCGCCAGTGTTCCGTTTGTTGCGCAACATCGCGGCTTTCCCCAAGCCTGTGCTGGCCGCCGTGGCGGGCCCCGCTGTGGGCATTGGCACCACGCTGCTGTTCCATTGCGATTTGGTTTATGCCGGTGACAACGCCGCGTTTGCGATGCCGTTTGTCAACTTGGGCGTGTGCCCTGAAGCCGCATCTAGCTTGCTGGCCCCGCAAATGATGGGCTACCACCGCGCGGCAGAAGCGTTGCTGTTGGGCGAGCCCTTCATGGCCGAGGCCGCACTGGAAGTGGGCTTGGTCAACCGTGTGTTGCCGCCAACGGAGGTGAATAACTATGTGCAAGCGCAGGCACGCAAGCTGGCGGCCAAGCCCTTGTCATCGCTGTTGGAAACCAAACGCTTGATGAAAGCGGGTCAAGCTCAGCTGGTGCAAAAGCAGATGAACGAAGAGGCGGCTTCGTTTGGTCGCATGCTCACAGAGCCTGCGGCCAAAGAAGCGTTCGGCGCGTTCATGGAAAAACGCAAGCCCGATTTTTCGAAGCTTTGACTGACGCACGGCATGCCGCAACAACTCGCCAACGCCGTCGTGTTTGAGCCTGATTACCTCGAAGGTTTTCGCCAAATCTATGAAGAAAAAATTGTCTTCAACCACACGCTGGGCTTGAAGCTGGTGAGCGTCACGCCCGAAGAAGTCGTGGCCCGTATCGATATGCGCCCAGAGCTGGTGGGGCACTACGCCTATAACCGCATTCACGGTGGCGTCATCAGTGCCGTGCTAGACGCCATTGGCAGCGCGGCTGTGATGGCCTGCTTGGCCGCCAAGCACATGAAAGAGTCACCCGCAGAGCGCTTAGAGCGCTTTGCCAAATTGGGCACGATTGATTTGCGGGTGGACTATTTGCGTCCCGGCATTGGTGAGCACTTCACCATCCACGCCCATGCGCTGCGTGTGGGCACACGTGTAGGCACCTCGCGCATGGAGTTTCGCGGACCAGATGGCACGCTGATGTCCACCGGTACAGGCGCCTACATCGTTTCTTAACCCTCAGTCTTTGGGAATGGCACGTGGCTTGCCATCTTTG